>JAFYMW010000024.1 GCA_017548165.1 Bacteroidaceae bacterium | reverse complement strand
TAGCTTTTAGTTATATGACATCTATTGTGCCATAGGTTCAATATTTGAATGAACTCACATAGTGGTCTATGTGAGTGAATGATAATGAAGAAGATATGGTGCAAGAGATATTATAGAACAAAAGCAATAGAATTTCAATTAGAACAAGTTATTACTAATTTATAGAACCTACCTATATAAGTCTTATTGTGTGCGCGCGTTATTGCTCTATGGTGGTGCCGTGGGTGGCCTGGATATCGGTATAGTGTGTGATGACAACGCGGCGCACGCCCGAGGCGATGCTGTCGAAGGCATTGTCGAGCTTGGGAATCATACCACCAGAGACGATGCCATCGGTCTTCAGTTGGGCATAGGACTGAGTGTTGATGGTGGGGATGACACTGTTGTCGTCGTCGGGATTGGTGAGGACACCAGATTTTTCGAAGCAATAGGTGAGGGTAACCTCGAAATGAGGTGTGAGGGCTTTGGCCACGGTGGCAGCCATGGTGTCGGCATTGGTGTTGAGGATGTTGCCCTGTCCGTCGTGTGTGAGCGGAGCAACAACGGGTACCACAGCATCGGAATTGTCCTGAGGGAGGATTAACTTGGCAAGGCGATGCCCATTGGCATAATCTACATCGCCAACAAAGCCAAAGTCGACCATAGCTTGTGTGCCATCGTCCATGCTGACCATCTTGGGTGCACGACGGTGACTACGGATGATGTCCATGTCGGCTCCGGTGAGACCAACGGCATTGACACCCTGTGCCTGGAGGGCCGCAACGATGCGCTTGTTGACCAAACCACCATATACCATGGTGACAACCTGAAGCATGTCTTCGTCGGTGATGCGTCGACCACCAACCATATGGCTTTCTATACCTAACTGGGCTGCTATTCTGGTGGCAGAGCGACCTCCTCCGTGTACGAGAATCTTGTAGCCGGGGAGAGTGGCAAACTGCTGTATGAGGCAGGCAAGAGAGGTGCTGTCTTCAACGACGGCACCTCCTACTTTTATTACATTGATTTTCTGCATCTTGTTGTTTTATGGGTGGGGGATATTATACCAGTGTGCTGTACTCTATTCGAGATAGGTGTAGCCATACAGGCCAGCACGGTAGTTGCTGATGAACTCCTTGCCCTCGTTCTCGGTAATCTTTCCATCCTTGACGGCCTTGCTCACCCAGATTTCGAGTCGGCGAACGAGTTTCTTTGGTTCGTACTGAACATATTCCAACACGTCGGCTACTGTTTCGCCATCGATGACCTGGTCGATGTCGTAACCACCATTTTCGTTGATGGAGATGTGCACGGCATTGGTGTCGCCAAAAAGGTTGTGCATATTGCCCATAATCTCCTGATAGGCTCCAACGAGGAAGACGCCGATGTAGTAGTGGTCGCCATGCTTGATGGAGTGCAATGGCAGGTAGCTGGTCTGCTGGGTGCCGTTGACATAGGCCGAAATCTTTCCGTCGGAGTCGCAGGTGATGTCTTGCAATGTGGCAGAACGAGTGGGACGCTCCTCCAAACGAGCGATGGGCATGATGGGGAAGAGCTGGTCGATACCCCACGAGTCGGGGAGACTCTGGAAGAGGGAGAAGTTGCAGAAGTACTTGTCGGCCATCTGCTTGTCCAATGTGCGCAACTCGTCTGGTACATGCTTCTGGTGGTGTGCCAGTTCTGCTACCTCGTGACTGATAGCCCAGTAGAGACTCTCGATCTGAGCGCGGGTCTTCAGGTCGATGATACCATGGCGGAAGAGGTCGAGAGCCTCCTCGCGGATGTCCTCGGCATCGTGCCAGTCCTCAAGCATGGAGCGACTAGAGAGCTTGTCCCAAATATCTGTGAGATCGTGCACAAGTTTGTGGTCTTCTGCCGTGGGTTGGAAGTCTTCGGGCATCTGTGGAGCGGTGACACTTTCCATTACGTCGAGAATCAGCACAGAATGGTGTGCCGTGAGGCTTCGTCCGCCCTCGGTGATGAGGTTGGGGTGGGGGATATTGTTCTTGTTAGCTGCCTCGACAAAGGTGTAGACGCAGTCATTGACATACTCCTGAATGCTATAGTTTACGGAACTCTCGGAATTGCTGCTTCGTGTGCCGTCATAGTCAACACCCAAACCACCACCGCAATCGACAAACTTGATATTGTAGCCCATGGCATGGAGCTGAACATAGAACTGTGCAGCCTCCTTGAGGGCGGTGGAGATACGGCGTATCTTGGTGATTTGGCTACCGATGTGGAAATGGATGAAGGTGAGGCAGTCCTTGAGATTCATCTCTTCGAGGGTCTGCAAGGCGGTGAGCAATTCTGAGCTGTTAAGACCAAACTTGCTGGCATCGCCACCGCTCTCCTGCCACTTGCCACTACCGCTGGAGGCCAATTTGATGCGGATGCCCAGATTGGGGCGAACACCCAACTTGGCTGCGGTGTCGGCGATAATCTTTAGTTCGGGAAGCTTCTCCACAACGAGGAAGACTCTCTTTCCCATCTTCTGTGCCAGAAGGGCCAACTCGATGAAGTTCTGGTCCTTGTGACCATTACAGATAATGAGCGAGTCGGAGTCCATGTGAGTGGCCAATACGGCGTGCAATTCGGGCTTACTGCCAGCCTCCAAACCGAGGTTGTAGCGCTTGCCGTGGCTGATAATCTCCTCTACTACGGGGCGCATCTGATTCACCTTGATGGGGAAGATGATGAAATGCTCGCCCTGGTAGTTGTATTCCTTTCCTGCCGTGCGAAAACATGCATCGGTCTTCTGGATACGACTGTCCAAAATGTCGGGGAAACGGAGCAGCATAGGAGCCGCTACGTGCTTGGTTTCCAAACGGTCAACCACTTCTTTCAGGTCTATGCGTGTGCCATTTTTCTTGGGTTCTACGTAGACATGTCCCTTGTCGTTAATACCAAAGAAGTTTACTCCCCATCCTTTGATGTTGTAGAGTTCTTCTGAATCCTCAATGCGCCACTTTTTCATTTTCTCGTGTATAGGGTTAGATAAAAAACGGTTGGCTTGATTGCCGTTTGGTTATTACTGATTTATGAATATAATTTTTCTTTATAGATTAATAGCTTCTTTTAGAAGTCTCACGCTCTCGTACACTTTCTCTCTGGTGTTGAGCAAGTCCACGTCAAAGATATGCTTGGCCTTCATGTAGTACGGTTCGCGTTGTTGAAGCATATCCTCGATGTAGCTTGTAAGTTCCTCTTCGGATTTTCCTAGGATGAGAGGTCTTACTACTTTGCCCATTTTCAGATGAGCTGCCAGTACTCCGGCCGAGGCCTTGAGATATATGGTGTCGCATAGCGAATTCATGTAGTCCATGTTGTCGAAGAAGCATGGTGTGCCACCACCGCACGATATGATGACATTTTGGAATTCTGCCACTTCGTGGAGCATGTTGCGCTCTATCTCGCGGAATCCTTCTTCGCCGCGTTCCTCGAAAATCTGCGCCACGGTTTTGTGGAATCGCATTTCTATGTACCAGTCAAGGTCGTAGAATTGTATTCCCAAATCCTTTGCCAGAGCATGACCTATGGTTGTCTTGCCTGCGCCCATGTATCCAAGAAGGATGATGCTTTTCATCTCTATATTCTGCTATTTCTTTCTTCTGGAAACTTTCTGTGTAGGTGCAGGAGCATTGTTTATTATCTCCATGCATTCCTCGTAAGTGAGGGATTCGGCCTTGTCGTGAAGGTTTTTGGGCAGTTTGTAGTTCTGCTGCTTGTAAACAAGGTATGGACCATATCTTCCGTTCATAACTTCCAGATCTGCATCTTCCTCGAAGGTCTTGAGGTGTTTTCTGGCTTCATCCAGGCGGAATTGCAGAATCATTTGTACCGCCTGTTCCAGACTGATACTCAATGGGTCTGTGTCCTTGGGAATGGAGATGTAGGTCTTGTCAATATTGACATAAGGACCGAACTTGCCAGCTCCAATTCTTACGATGGAATCATCAAATTCTCCCAATTCTCGGGGCAGTTTGAATAGTTCGAGAGCCTCTTCGAGAGTTATTGTTTCCAGGCTCTGCTCTTTCTTGAGTTGGGCAAATCTGGGTTTCTTGGCACTCTCGGTGCTACCTATCTGTGCAACGGGACCAAATCGGCCGATTTTCACCATTACAGGTTCGCCAGTCTTGGGGTCCTGACCCAGAAGTCGTTCGCCCACACGATGCTCGTTGCGACTATTGAGACTTTGTTCTACCTTGGGTTCAAAGTCTTCATAGAATTTTCTAATAACTTCTGCCCACTCGGCCTTGCCCTCTGCGATATCGTCAAACTCCTTCTCTACTTCGGCGGTGAAGTTGTAATCCATAATCTCTGGGAAACTGTCCTTGAGGAAATCGTTGACAACGATGCCGGTGTCTGTTGGCAAAAGTTTGCCCCTTTCGGCACCAATGGTGATTTCGCGATTTTGAGTAGACAATTTGTCGCCCTTCAATGTTATTATGGTATATTGTACAGATTCGCCTGGCTTGTCGCCCTTTTGTACATATTCGCGGTCTTGGATGGTGGTGATGGTGGTGGCATAGGTAGAGGGACGACCGATGCCAAGTTCTTCTAACTTCTTTACCAAAGAAGCCTCGTTGTATCTTGGAGGACGTTGACTAAATCTTTGTGTAGCAGTGATTTCCTGAGATTGTAGCAGTTGGCCGCTTACCATCATGGGAAGCAGGTTCTCTGCACTCTCGTTCTCCTCGTCGTCGTTGTTGGTGCTTTGGGCTTGGTACACTTTCAGGAAGCCTTCAAAGGTGATAATCTCACCAGTAGCGATGAACTGACAATCATCCATGCCGCTGATGCCAATGATGGCCTGTGTGCGCTCTATCTGAGCATCTGCCATCTGGCTGGCTATGGTGCGTTTCCAGATAAGGTCGTAAAGTCTTCTCTCCTGCATGGAACCTTGAATTTCGGTCTTGTCCATGTAGGTGGGGCGAATGGCTTCGTGAGCTTCCTGAGCACCCTTGCTGCTGGTGTGATATTGGCGTATGGAAACGTATTCATTGCCCATAGTGTCGGCAATGTGCTTCTTGCTGGCACTAAGACAAAGCTTTGACAGGTTGACGCTATCGGTACGCATGTATGTGATCATACCGCTTTCGTATAGGCGTTGTGCTATCATCATGGTCTGTGCCACGCTGAGACCAAGTCTGTGTGCTGCTTCCTGTTGCAGAGTAGATGTGGTAAATGGAGGTGCAGGAGTTCTCTTGGCAGGCTTCTTGCTGACTTCCTGTATGGTGAACTTTGCACCTTTGCACTTCTCAAGGAAAGCCTGAGCATCTTCCTGAGTGAGGAAGCGACGTGATAGTTCTGCCTTTACCTCCTCGCCGTTGGCGGTGGTGAATATTGCGGTGATACGGTAAGAATTCTCGCTCTTGAAGGCAATGACCTCTCTTTCTTTCTCTACAATGAGTCGCACGGCAACACTCTGCACACGACCAGCAGACAAGGCTGGTTTCACCTTGCGCCACAAAACGGGACTGAGTTTGAAACCTACGATGCGGTCCAGCAATCGGCGTGCCTGCTGGGCATTTACCAGATTGATGTCTATCTGTCTGGGGTTTGCAATAGCCTCAAGGATGGCATTTTTTGTAATCTCATGGAATACGATACGTTTGGTGTTTGTGGGATTTAACTCCAACACTTGTTGCAAATGCCATGAGATGGCCTCTCCTTCGCGGTCCTCATCGGATGCGAGCCATACGGTTTCAGACTCTGCCGCCATCTTTTTCAGTGTCTGTACTATCTTCTGCTTGTCGGCAGGGATTTCGTACAATGGTACAAAGGTGTCGGTGTCTATGCTGAAGTTCTTCTTTTTCAGGTCGCGTATGTGTCCGTAGGAAGACTGTACTTTATAGTCTTCTCCAAGGAATTTTTCTATTGTCTTAGCCTTGGCAGGGCTCTCCACGATAACCAAATTCTTATTCATATTTGCGTAAGATTTTGAGATGTTGAGCGCAAAGATAAGTCATTTTTTTCGTTATACCTTATATATATTTCAAAAAAATGGTGTTAAAATTTGGTGCTTTCTTATCTTTTGCTTATCTTTGTCTATGACAAAAGAGGTATGCGCAGATATTTGTACGAGTATTAATAATAAAAATGATATTATGATAGATTCTTTTTATGAGTGGTATAATGCCCTCACAACTACAATGCAGGTCTATTGGGCCATTGCTTTGATTACTTCACTATTCTTTTTAGTGCAGATGGTGCTGACTTTTATTGGTATCGGAGATGCAGATACAGACTTTGATGCCGATTTTGAATTTGTCGATGGAGATACATTGGATTTCGGTGGCTCGATGCAACTTTTCACTGTACGCAACCTCATTAATTTCCTTCTTGGTTTGGGATGGGGTGGTGTGTGCTGGTATTCAATTTGCCCCAATCCTCTGTTGCAGGCAGTATTGGCCCTACTAACCGGTGTTGTTTTTGTTTATGCTTTTCTCATTGTCTATCGTCAGATGTTAAAGTTGGAAAGAAATGGTGCATACCATATTGACGATTGCGTGGGCAAGGTGGTGGATGTATATCTTACTATTCCTGCTGAGCGTGCTGGTTCTGGCAAAGTGCAGGTGAGTTTCAATGGTTCTGTCCAGGAGTTGAGTGCCATAACTAACAATGCCACTCCCCTTCGCTCTGGCACCAAGGTGCGTGTGGTAGAATTGGTGGACAAGTCTACAGTATTGGTGGAGGCTTTGTAATCTCATCTTTGACGAATAATAATTAACTTAATACAAATAATAACAAAAATCATTCTTTACAACTTATGGACTTTATTTATCTAATTGTGATTTTAGTGGTGGTTGGTGTCCTGCTGGCTATGGCAATAATCAACCGCTATCGTCGTTGTCCCTCGGACAAGATTCTTGTAGTCTATGGTACCACTGGCGGCAGCAGTTCTGCCAAGTGCGTTCATGGTGGTGGTAAATTCGTATGGCCTGTGGTTCAGGACTATGCTTATTTGTCATTGACTCCCATTGGTATTGATGCCAACTTGACAAATGCCCTGTCTCGTCAGAACATCCGTGTGGACGTTCCTTGTCGTTTCACCGTTGGTATCAGCACCGAACCCGACTCCATGCTGGCTGCTGCCGAGCGTCTGTTGGGTCTTCAGTCTTCACAGATTCAGGAGATGGCTCGTGATATCCTCTTCGGTCAGTTGCGTCTGGTTATCGCAACTATGAGCATCGAGGAATTGAACTCTGACCGTGATAAGTTCCTGGAGGCTATTACTGCTAACGTGGAAGTCGAGTTGAAGAAGATTGGTCTTCGTCTCATCAACGTGAACGTAACCGATATCAAGGACGAGAGTGGTTATATCGAAGCTCTTGGTCAGGAAGCTGCAGCTAAGGCTATCAACGAGGCCAAGGTTCGCGTAGCAGAGCAGGAGAAGGTCGGTGAAATTGGTAAGGCTGAGGCTGTCCGTGAAACTCGTATCCGTACCGCAGAGGCTAATGCTCAGGCCGTACAGGGTGAGAACGAGGCAAAGATTGCCATCGCCAACTCAGAAGCAAATCGTCGTGAGCGCGAGGCAGAAGCTCAGCGCAAGGCTATTGCAGCAGAAAAGGTAGCACAGGCTCAGGCACTAGAGGAGGCTTACGCCGCTGAGCAGAAGGCCGAGGATGCTCGTGCCGACCGTGACCGTGCTAGCCAGAACGCTAATGTCATCGTGGCTCAGGAGATTGAAAAGCGCCGTTTGGTCATCGCTGCAGAGGCAGAGGCAGAGCAAAAGCGCGTCAATGCTAAGGGTGAAGCTGATGCTATCTATGCTAAGATGGAAGCAGAAGCTAAGGGTCTTTATGAGATTCTTACCAAGCAGGCCGAGGGCTACGACCGCATGATTAAGGCTGCTGGTGGTGATGCTACCAAGGCTTACACCTTGCTATTGCTCGAGAAACTACCCGAAC
>JAFYMW010000023.1 GCA_017548165.1 Bacteroidaceae bacterium | reverse complement strand
GCCCAGCACAGTGCGCACATAAGCCGAAGCATAGTACGACATCAGCACGCGGCCTATAGGCCAGTTCACCACGTTCACACCGGTGATATATCGGCTACCCACGGAAACGTCGTAGCCCTCGTCGTGGCATGCCGCATAGAGCCGTGGCAGGTCGGCTGGAGCGTGCGAGAAGTCGGCATCCATCTCAAAGATGTACCCATAGCCATGCTCCAGAGCCCACTTGAAACCGCAGATGTAGGCAGTGCCCAGTCCCAGTTTGCCGCTGCGCTCCACAAGATGCACACGTCCCTTAAACTCCTCTGCCATCAGTCCCTTCACTATGCCGGCCGTACCGTCGGGACTACCGTCGTCTATAACCAGCACGTCAAAGTCCTTTTCCAGTGATGTCACGGCACGTATGATGGCCTCTATGTTTTCCTTCTCGTTGTAGGTGGGAATTATTATTATGCTGTCGCTCATGATATATTTTTAGGTTGTTTCTTCAAACAAAGATACATCTTTTCTCCGTCCCCCGCAACAATTTCACACATCAAACACACACAAATGACATAAAAACTCTATCTTTCAACATGAAATCTATTGAATTTCCCCTTTTTACTAGTCTATATTACAAATAAAAGTAGCAACCACTCTATGAGAAAACATAACTGTTACTATAGGTTTCAACACAAGCAACATCGTCATCGAGATAATAGTAATGTACTATCACTACAGTACAATATCTCATTACATAAAAATATAAGGGTATTATAACAAGTCTTACTATATGTTATCTATTTCCACTTTTCTCATAGAAGCCTGTTCTAACTTTAACATTCTTCAACAAAATGGAGAAATTAGAATTAATTCTTGCAAAAATAATAGGCTGAATGTATCAGTGTATGGATAAATTTCATATCTTTGCATTGGAAGAATAAAACAAAACAGCGGTTTTGGATATGATATTCTAAAGCAATAAAACAATTACATTAATATTAGCCGCACTGGTTTGATCGGGATACTCATCAATTAATCAATAACACCGAGACCAGCTCTGTCCACCAATGGCGTGCCATCCCTTCGTGGTTAGATGGATTACAGAAGTGAAACAGGCCCTCAAATCCTTTCATCAGGAGTTTCATCACATCATCAGTGCGGCACCTTTACAGAACCCCAGAGAGAGACTCTATCTACTGGGGTTCTCTAAAGAAAGAGAGAGAGAAACATATATACCTAATTTATTAAAAAATCATGAAAGCAATATTTAAATTGGCCTTAATGGCTATACTTTTCAGCTCAACAGTAGTTGCAAGTGCACAATGCCCCAAGAAGCAGTGCGATAAAAAGCAGAAGTGCGAAAAGAAGTGTGAGAAGAAGGAGAACTGCGATAAGAAGAATTGCGCAACATGCGAAAAGAAGGATGAGTGCAAGAAGCAGTGCCCTGAGAAGAAGGCAGAATGCAAAAAGCAATGCCCAGAGAAGAAGGGCGAATGCAAGCAGTGCCCCAAGAAGAAGTAAATCACTGAGAGTGATAATAAAGAAATAGAATTACGGCAGATACTTGTTGAAATAATACAAATATCTGCCGTTTTTTATTGACTTTTAAGTGTTTGAGAAAATCACCTAACTATCGACTTAATATCGTTCACCTTCATTGGGGAAATCCTCTGTCTTCACATCGGAGATGTACTGACCAATGGCTTCGGTCATAATGGTAAAGAGGTCGGCATATCTGCGAAGAAACTTTGGTGAAAAGCCCTTGTTCATACCAAGCATATCATGAATCACCAGAACCTGTCCGTCGGCTGGTCCTGCACCGATGCCAATAACAGGTATAGTCAGTTCGTTACACACACGTTGACACAATTCGGCAGGTATCTTCTCCAATACAATAGCAAAACATCCTGCCTCTTCAAGTGCATGAGCATCGGCAATAAGTTTTTCTGCCTCAGCTTCTTCCTTGGCACGAACTGCATAGGTACCGAACTTATTTATGCTCTGTGGCATAAGTCCTAAATGTCCCATAACAGGAATACCGGCATCAAGAATGGCTCGTATGGTATCGATGATTTCCACACCACCCTCCAACTTCAGTGCATCGGCATGACTCTCTTTCATGATGCGGATGGCATTGGTGACACCTTCTGTGCGACCCACCTGATATGATCCGAAAGGCATATCACACACTACTAGGGAACGCTTCACACCGCGCACAACACTCTTGGCATGATATATCATCTGTTCCACACTGATGGGCAAGGTGGTAAAGTTGCCTGCCATGACATTTGAAGCACTGTCACCAACAAGAATAATGTCCATACCTGCCTGATCCACAATCTGTGCCATAGTATAATCATAGGCGGTAAGCATGGCTATCTTCTTGCCCTGCTGCTTCATCTCTATTAAACGATGTGTTGTTACCTTACGTGTATCTTCTACTAAATATCCAGACATTTTCTTAACCTTTTTAATCCTTAAACGTGTGCAAAGGTACAACAATTTGACGGATGCACAAAGACAAGATTCCTTATTTTGAAGCAAAGACATTGAGGTATTTGGTATAATACATTTTTTTATATAACTTTGTACACAGATAATGCAATATTTTTCATGACTTCCACACTGAAAATCTATAAGGCTTCGGCAGGTAGCGGCAAGACATTTACTCTAACCGTAGAATACATATACCTGATGGTTCACCCAGCTTCCGAGCAGGAATATCTTCACACTCTAGCCGTAACCTTTACCAACAAGGCCACGGCCGAGATGAAAGACCGCATACTGCAGCATCTATATGGCATTTGGAAGTCATTGCCAAGCAGCAAGGATTATGTTGAAAAGATACTTCAGAAGTTCTGCAACGATGGTATACAGATGAGTGAGGTGCTATTGCGTCAACGCAGTGGAGAGGCCTTAATGATGATTTTGCACGACTATAGCAGATTCAGGGTGGAGACTATCGACAGTTTCTTTCAGAGTGTGCTGCGAACCTTGGCAAGGGAACTTGGACAGAGTTCAAAATTACAGGTAGAGCTAAACGATAGCGAACTATTGGAACTTGCCGTAGACCGAATGATAGACTCGCTCGACCAAGACAATGCACTAAAAAAAATGGTGATGCAATATGTCATCGACGAGATTGAGGAGAATGCTAAATGGAATATCCAAGCTGCAATAAAAGATTTTGCCACATGCATCTTCAAGGAAGATTTCATGCAACGACCCGTTGACGATATAAAAAAAATATCACAACCAGCTGTGGTGAGGAAGTTTCGTACTGATATGAAAACTATCATGGACAATGCTGAGGCACAACTTAAGCAGGAAACAGAACAACTCCTCAACACTGTACAGAACATCTGCACCACGGAATTGACAGGAAGTAAAAACCCATTGACCACTTTCCTTCAAAACATTCTCGATGGAAATAAGGCAAACATGGGCAAGACGCTCGAAAAATTCCTTAATGACGAGACAGCATTGCTTCTTTCCAAACAGAAGAAGAATGCCGAGGCGTGCAGACTGATGGCAGATTTGCAGACAAGGTTTATAGATCTGCTGAAAAACAAGGATACCTACACACAGGAATATAATACCGCCAAGTTGGCACGCACATATACCAACCAACTTCAATTGTTGTCTAGGATAGACGAAATAGTAAAGGATATCAACAACGAACGCGAGACATTCCCCTTGTCGCGCACCCCTACCCTTCTGTCGCGCCTTATCGACGGACAAGACAATCCATTTATCTTTGAAAAAATAGGAACAGTACTGAAGAACATCATGATAGATGAGTTTCAGGATACGAGCAGATTGCAATGGGACAATTTCCGCGTGCTACTATTTGAGAATCAGTCGTTGGGTGGTACAGACCTCATCGTTGGCGACATAAAACAGAGTATATATCGCTGGCGTGGTGGTGAATGGAGTCTTTTGGGCAATCTGGCAGACACCATGCACACATGGAATCCCAAAACAGAAACACTCGATATTAATTATCGTAGCCAATATAATATCATTGAGTTTAACAAGAATTTCTTCCCCAAGGCGGCAGAACTTATTGATAGCATAGCTTCCAATGCCCGCTTTAAAGTTGGAGGAGAGCAAGGCATATACAGCGATGTAAAACAAGACGCACCACCTCAGAAGAAAAATGACAAGCAGGGATTTTGTAGCGTAACTCTAAGAATCAACGGCACAAACAATAATGGTTTTCCCAAGCTCACTTCGCAAGAGATGAACGAAGCCATCTACGAAGATATGCTGGAGAAAATCATTGATTTGCATGAAAAGGGGCTTCCTCTCAACAAGATTGCCATATTGCTCCGCACCAACGGTAAGTCTACTCCTATCTTGGAATATTTTGAAGAGCACGCACCAAAAAACATACGCATTGCTAGCGACGAGGCATATTTACTGGGCAACAGTTCGTTAGTGACAATCATAATCAGTGCCATGCGCACACTGTTGCACACCTACAACGACAAGCCCGTGGCATATCATCTCTTTTTGATGCACTATCTCACCAGAGTGAAGAAGATGACTATAAACATGGATAATGTCATGCGCATGAATGCTCTGGAGTCCATGCCCTCATTCTTACAGGATGAGCATGCCAGACTGAAGCAGATGCCTCTATATGAATTGGTCGAAGAACTCTATCAACGCCTTGATCTTGAGGTGCTCACCGAACAGGAAGCCTATCACTATGCTTTCCTCGATGCAGTACAGTTGTATCTCCGCGACAATCCCAATGATCTAAATTCATTCATAGAACAATGGGATGCCAAACTATGCAAACAGTCCATTCCTTCTGGCAAACAAGATGGTATACGAATATTGACAATACACAAGTCAAAGGGATTGGAATTCCATACAGTCATGCTACCTCATTGCGATTGGGACCTTGAAAAGGACATGGGAGAAACACTTTGGTGCGATGCAGAAGATGGTCATGACGAATTCAACGTGTTAGGCAAAATGCCAGTGAGTAAAAATGCCAAGATGAAGGATTCGTACTATAAAGGACGCTATCATGAAGAGCATCTGCAGAGTCGTGTGGACGAACTTAATGCTCTGTATGTTGCATTTACACGTGCGTCATGCAACATGTACATTTGGGCCACGTCCAATGGCAAGTCTGTTGTAGAAACACCCAACGTGGGAAATCTATTGATGAATACCTTAGGCACAGAAGAAAAAGATTTCACTGATGGAGTATGGCTGTATGAGTATGGAAAGCCTATAGCCAATGCCAAGAAAGAGAAGTCCAGCGACAATCGCATGCTGCCTGATTTCGTTTCCAAGCCAACCAAGATGGTGAGCTATAAAGCACGTCTTAACTTCAGGCAAAGCAATGAAGCCAAGGAACTCTTTGCAGACGAGGACAATGCTAGGGCTCAAGGTGTATTATATCACAATATCTTGTCTGAAATACGCGATGCCACTCAAATAGAACACGTTCTTAAAAGGAACCGCATGCAGGGACGTATCACACAGGAACAATATGAAGAACTATCAACATATATGCGTCAGATTAGTGATAACTCGCTAAAAGCCTCATGGTTCGCACCAGACAACCATGTTTTCTCTGAATGCGAAATACTGGACCCACAAAGCAAACGTCGTGACAAGCGCAACCAGCGTCCTGACCGCATTGTTATGAATGGAAATCTCATTACTGTAATAGATTACAAATTTGGCGAAAAGCACTCACCATATAAAGGACAGGTGGCCAACTATATGCGACTTCTCAAACAAATTTATCCTCAACATACTGTAAAGGGATATCTGTGGTATATTAAAAATGGCACCACTGAACCTGTAAATAGCTACAACAAATCTGCTAGCAAAGTTCAAAACACATAATAACACCAGCCCCACTACATATTAATATGAGCACCCACAAGACTGACATCTGGAAGGACAATACCTTTCTGCACCATGTGGCCCAAGACATCTTGCAACGTTTTGGCAACGACCTCATAGGGGTAACTCTCGTGTTTCCCAACAAACGTGCACGCCTGTTTATGAACGAGGAACTGCTGTCGCAAACAACAACTCCGATGTGGGCACCCGAATATGCCACCATAGCAGAACTGTTCGAGGGGATAGCTGGGCATAATGTGTGCGAACAGATATCTGCTGTATGCACTCTGTATCATATCTACAAGCAGCTTATGGGAAAGAAAGCCGAATCTTTGGACATGTTCTGGGGATGGGGCGAGATAATACTTTCCGACTTTGACGACATAGATAAACACCTGGTTGATGAACGCAACCTATTCCTAAACGCACAGCAATTGGAGGAAATGGAGAGTCTTGATTTCCTATCAGAAAACCAACATGAGGCTCTTAAACAGTTCTTTGGCAGTTTTACACCCGAAAACAAAACAAGACTACAAGAACAATTCACTAGGCTTTGGTCCATCATGCCAGACCTATACACTGGCATCAGACATGCCATGCCAGATGGTGTGGTGCCTTACCAAGGGGCTTTGGAAAGGATGGTAGTTGAAAATGCAGACATCCTTGCACAACTTGACACAAAGCGTACATATTGCTTCATCGGTTTCAATATGCTCAGCGAAACCGAAAAACGACTCATGAAGTATCTGCAAAAACGCAACAAGGCCCTTTTCTATTGGGATTACGACAAGATGTATCTCAATAACAAAAATTGCGAAGCAGGACTATTCATTCGTCAGAATCTTATAGATTTCCCCAATGCACTATCAGGACACGATATCTACAACAATCTAAAACACAAGACAGAATTCACATTCATTTCTACCACCACAGATAGTATATCCACAAGGTATATTCCTGAGTGGCTAGGACAACATCTCACCCCTGTAGAAAGAGAAACAGCGTTGGTATTATGTGATGAAGCACAACTTCAACCAACACTGCACTCCATACCTGACAATGAGCAAATTGGCTCCCCTAAGGATATCAATATCACTATGGGTTATTCCATTGTGGGCACACCGGCACATAGTCTCATACTTGCTCTCATTGCGTTGCAGACAGAAGGATGGGACGAGAAGAGAAAACGCTTCCGCCTACCCTTCCTCAGAAGCATAAAATTCCATCCTTATCATCAGTATATGGAGCAGGAACTTTGGGAAGTGTACCACACACCTGCCGATATACCAGCACTGGTGCACTATTTGGATGAGGTACTGATGTCCATAGCCAGGAAGATGCAAGAGCAAGAGGTGTTTGACGATGTCTTAATGATAGAAAGCATATATACCATCCACCGCACTCTGATGCAGTTCTACGACATAGCTGCCGACTCAAAACACCCCTTAATTCTACATCCCACCACACTTCGCAGACTTCTTCGCAGAATGCTCTCCTCGCAAAGTATACCATTTCATGGCGAACCGGCACAGGGACTGCAAGTTATGGGAGTATTGGAAACGCGATGCATCGACTTCCGCAATTTGATTATGCTCAATGTAGGTGAAGGATTCCTGCCAAAGAGCGGTGCAGACAACTCGCTAATACCATACACTCTGCGAGTAGGCTTCGGACTTACCACACCACTGCATCGCATTGCTGTATTTGCTTATTATTTCTATCGGTTGATACAACGTGCCGAGCATGTTACATTTATATATAACGAAAACTCTAGTGGCAATGTGCGACATGAGATGAGTCGTTTCTTACGACAACTACAGGCCGAGACCGACATCCCCATAAAGTGTCTTCGCCTGGAAGCCGAGCAGGACAGTGTGTTCACCACCTTAGACATCATACCAAAGGACGACGACATAATGACAACAATAAACGAGAAATATAACCTTCTCGTTAACCCTGCCGCACATGCGCTTAGTCCATCAGCCATGAATGTCTATATGAATTGCCCCATGCAGTTCTATATTTCCTCGATATGTGGCATTAGGGAGAAACCCGACCCAGACGAAGGAATAGACCCTCGTCTTCTGGGTACCATCGTACACAATGTGGCAGAGAATGTCTACAAAAGTATCATGAAGCATACTGGCAACAATATTATAACAAACGTGCAATTATCAGCGTTCACAAAAGACGAAGGTAAAGCCCTTGATTCTATGATAATTGAGGAGTTTGAGAAAGAAGCTGGCATCACCGATTTTAGAGGCGAAAACATCCTTGTGCATGGGGTGGCAAAAAAATATCTTATGAATCTGTTCCTATGGGACGAATGCCACTCCCCCATCAAGATGGAAGAGATGGAGTACGACATGTTCACGGCTATAGACACAGATGCCAATGGCACACCCATTCGTGTCAACACAGGTGGACGTATAGACCGCATGGACATAATCGCAGATAAGAATGGTAATGAACATTTTCGTATCGTCGACTACAAAACTGGTGCTCACGAAAATACAGCAAAGTCGTTAGATGACCTTTTCAAGAGAAACAACACACATGCCGGATACTATTTCCAAACCTTCCTATATAGTCTTGCGACTAAGCGTTCCAGACGTACCAAATTGCCAATAAAACCAGTGCTTTTTTACACGGCAAAGGCTGGAAAAAGAGACTACGACCCTACGCTTACTATAGACAAGCACAACGTCGAGGATATCTCTGTATACGAACAGGAATTCGAAAAACATTTGAAGGAACTTATTCAGGAAATCTTCTCTAAAGACAAACCATTCGTAAAGACAACAAACACAAAATATTGCGAAAAATGTGACTATAAGAAATTGTGCGGAAGATAACAGAAAAGACTATATAAAAAACACATATTATTAACACTAAAAACAAAAACAGTATGAAGAAAATCATCTTCTCCATGGCTATGCTGGCCCTATCAGCAGGCATGGCTTCTGCCCAAATGGCAACAGAAAACATCTTTGTCGTGCCCACGGCAAAGAGTATAAAGGCTGGCAAGGGTGTTGCCAGTATCACATGCAAGGCAGAGGTTACCGCAGGTGATAGCACCCTCAGATTTGCTGCAGGTTATCTTAAAAAGAGCCTTCACATGTTTGGTGCACCATTCGATGGCGAATCTGCTACTATCGAACTCAAATTGGGCAAAAACAAGAAACTTGGCAACGAAGGCTACACCATCGACATTAGCGAAAAGAAGGTTGTCATCACTGGTCAGACTCCACAGGCTGTACTTTGGGGTATCCAGACTATTCTGCAGATGCAGGATGCACAGGATGTCAAAGGCAAGTTTGAACTTCCCGTATGCAAGATTCAGGACCAGCCCGACTATCGTATGCGTGGCTTTATGATTGACGTTGCACGCAAGTTTATCCCCATGGACTATCTGAAGAACCTTGTACGTACCATGTCCTATTACAAGATGAACATGCTTCAGATACATCTAAACGACAATGGTTTCAAAACCTACTATCACAACAACTGGGATGAGACATATGCTGCTTTCCGTCTTGAGAGCGAGCGCTTCCCTGAGCTCACTGCCAAAGATGGCCACTACACCAAGGACGAGTTCCGCCGCTTTGTCAAGGAGTCTGCTAAACTGGGCGTAGAGATTATCCCTGAGATCGACGTTCCTGCGCATTCTTTGGCATTCTCTCACTTCCGTCCTTCATTGTGTGCTCCCAAGTTCGGTGTCGACCACCTTGACCTTACAAACCCAGAAGTAATTCCCTTCGTAGACAGTCTGTTCATTGAGTATATGGAAGGTCCCGACCCCGTTTTTGCAGGTCCTCGTGTACACATCGGCACCGATGAATACAGCAATGCTGACAAGCAGGTTGTTGAGCTTTTCCGTGGCTTCACCGATCACCTCATCAAGCTCGTTGAACAGTATGGTTATCAGGCCAAGCTTTGGGGTTCTCTCACCCATGCCAAGGGCGACACTCCCGTCAAGAGTGAGAATGTTATCATGGACATCTGGAACAATGGTTTTGCCAACCCCAAGGACATGAAAGAACAGGGTTACCAATTGGTAAGTATCCCCGACGGCTATGTATATATCGTACCAGCTGCAGGCTACTACTATGACTATCTCAACGACCGATTCCTCTATGAGCGTTGGACACCTGCACAGATTGGTGGTGTCAAGTTTGAAGAGAAGGATCCACAGATTGAGGGCGGATGCTTTGCCGTATGGAACGATGTTTGTGGCAATGGCATCAGCGTTGGCGACGTTCACCATCGTACCTTCCCAGCACTTCAAGTTATGGCAGAAAAATGCTGGCATGCCGTGAATGACACAGTAAACTATGCCAAGTGGGATACCGGCAGAAAGCGCCTTGGCGAGGGTCCTGGTGTTAACGAATTGGGTAATACCGAAATCGAACTTCCCTTCCTGCGTTCAAACTCTCCTCTTATAGCACACAACTTTGGTCCTAAGAGCCATGGAAAGAAGGGTGCTCACGAGAATCCTGGTATGAAAGGTCGTAAGGGTGGCAACGAACAGAAGTGCGACAAGGAGGTAAAGGATTGCAAGAACTGCAAAGACAAGCAATGCAAGAAACAGGAAAATAAGCAGAATAAGAAAGCACGTCAAAGTAAGGGCAATGGTCGTGAAAGATTCAATGCTCACAATGGTTTTAATGGATCTAAGAAGTTCGATGGTCGTGAAAGATTCAATGGTCGTGGCAAATTTACTCCCAAGGCTCCTAACTTCCACGCTATGGGCAATCCCTACGCACAGATTGGTTATGACTATCAGGTAGACTTTGACATCACCTGGGGCAAAGAGCATCCTGGTGCTGTACTCACCGAGAGCGCACGTGCCAAGTTCTATCTCTCCGACCCCATCAGCGGTATGCTTGGTTTCAGCCGCGATGGTTATCTCTATACCTTCAAATATAGTGGCCGCCCAGGTATCTCAGAGCATATCACCATCAAGGGTACTAACAAAAAGACCGAACTATGGGTTAACGGCAAACTCATTGAAACCCTCGGTTACTATGAGAAGTTCAATGCCGACAAAAAGCCCTATCAGACTGTACGTACACTTGTCTTCCCCTTATGGAAAACTGGTAATTTCAAGAGTAAGGTAAGCAACTTCAAGGCTAAGAAAATATAATATGCTTTTCTCCCCTATTTGGGGGAGATAACTACAAAGTAATCCCGAGGATTCTATGCCTCGGGATTTTTTATGGTCCAAAAACTAAGGAAAAATGGACAAACTATGATGCAATATTGTTTTTTTTTATAAATTTGTTACGCACTAAGGTCGTTTTCCGCCCATTAAACCCAAATCGGTCATTAGCGTTATGATGATAATATCCTTATTTTTGCACAGATGTTTTGCTACTTTGAGGGCGCAATGGGGTTCCATTGTAACCGAGAAGTAACGAAACAGATGACAAAAAGATGGTTTCATTAGCGCGTAACAATCTAATGACCGATTTGGGTTAAAGAGCACAGATGTTATAAAAAGTACAAATATATTAACAAACCATAAATCATTATTTATACTATGAGCAAGTATCCCAAAATTGGTATTCGCCCCACCATCGACGGTCGTCAGGGTGGCGTGCGTGAGAGTCTTGAAGAGAAGACCATGAATCTGGCAAAGGCTGTTGCCGAATTGATTTCTGCCAACGTGAAGCATGCCGACGGTACTCCCGTTGAGTGCGTTATTGCTGATGGCACAATCGGCCGTGTGGCTGAGACTGCTGCTTGTCAGGCTAAGTTCGAGCGCGAGGGCGTAGGTGCCACTATCTCTGTGACATCATGCTGGTGCTATGGTTCAGAAACGATGGATATGCATCCTCATTGGCCCAAGGCCGTTTGGGGTTTCAATGGCACAGAGCGTCCCGGTGCCGTATATCTGGCTGCAGTATTGGCCGGTCATGCACAGAAGGGTCTTCCTGCATTCGGCATCTATGGTCATGATGTTCAGGACTTGGCCGACAACACCATCCCTGCTGATGTAGAGGAGAAGATTCTCCGTTGGGCACGTGCCGCACTTGCTGTTGCTACAATGCGTGGCGAGAGCTATCTCTCTGTTGGTAGCCAGTGCATGGGTATTGCAGGCAGTATCGTTGACCAGAACTTCTTCCAGGAATATCTGGGCATGCGCAACGAGAGCGTGGACGAGACCGAAATTCTCCGCCGCATGGATGAAGGCATTTACGACCACGAGGAGTATGCCAAGGCTATGGCATGGACAGAGAAATACTGCAAGGTGAATGAAGGTTGGGACAAGAACCGTCCCGAAAAGCAGAAGGACCGCGCCGGCAAGGATTCCGACTGGGAATTTGTTGTCAAGATGACTCTCATCATCCGCGACCTCATGCTCGGCAACCCCAAGCTCAAGGAAATGGGCTTCAAGGAAGAGGCTATCGGTCACAATGCCATTGCAGCAGGTTTCCAGGGTCAGCGTCAGTGGACAGACT
>JAFYMW010000109.1 GCA_017548165.1 Bacteroidaceae bacterium | reverse complement strand
GTCGCGGCTCTTTGCCTCCTCGATGGTGATAACGCCATCCTTGCTAACCTTCTGCATGGCATCGGCAAGGAGTTGACCAATTTCGGGGTCGTTGTTGGCGCTCACGGTAGCAACCTGCTCTATCTTCTGATAGTCGTCGCCCACCACCTCTGCCATGTTCTTGATCTCTGCTACTACAGCAGTAACGGCCTTGTCAATACCGCGCTTCAGGTCCATGGGATTAGCGCCAGCAGCAACGTTCTTCAAACCCTCGCGAACGATAGCCTGAGCCAAAACGGTAGCAGTGGTTGTGCCATCACCGGCATCGTCGCCAGTCTTTGATGCAACGCTCTTCACCAACTGTGCACCAGCGTTCTGGAATGGATCTGCCAGTTCAATCTCCTTTGCCACGGTAACACCATCCTTGGTGATGTGGGGAGCACCAAACTTCTTCTCAATGATAACGT
Organism: Bacteroidaceae bacterium; assembly: GCA_017548165.1. GTDB lineage: Bacteria > Bacteroidota > Bacteroidia > Bacteroidales > Bacteroidaceae > Physcousia. Next base: position 7,806 of record JAFYMW010000109.1, on the reverse strand, counting down.
TGCGGCCCTTGGGACCGAGAGTCACCTTCACTGCATTTGCCAGACTGTCCACGCCCTGCTTCATCAGGTCGCGAGCCTCTATATTGAATTTAATATCCTTTGCCATTGTTGTAATCTATTTATTATATTAATGTGTTTGATTAAGACAGGATAGCCACCACGTCGCTCTGACGCATGATGAGGTACTTCTTGCCCTCGTGCTCTATCTCTGTGCCGGCATACTTGCCATAGAGAACCTTATCGCCCTCCTTCAGGATCATTTCCTCGTCCTTGGTGCCATTGCCTACGGCCATAATGGTGCCCTGCAAGGGTTTTTCTTTTGCTGTGTCGGGGATGATGATACCGCCGATGGTCTTTGTCTCTGCTGCAGCGGGTTCAATGAGAACGCGGTCTGCCAATGGTTTGATGTTCATAGTAGTATATTTAATTTTATTTGTTTATCCTCTGCAATACATATTGCCAATAGTGTGCCAAATAGGGATGTGACCGACAAAATGTCAGTAATATGTGCTTTTGTTACCCATAGCAGTGACATTATTGCAAAATTATTATTATCTTTGTTCGCAAAGCATATATAAATATATAATGTAATAATGCAGAAAGAGTTTCTTGTTATAGGACGCGCCAATGCTGTTACACGCCAGGGTAGTCCCTATGCCTTGCTAAAGGTGGCAGATGCAGAGCAGAGTTTCTCTGTATCTGTATGGGATGTTGCTCCAGATATGCCGCCAGTGCCTGGGCAATTAGTTGGATTCAATGTGGTAAAGGATTTCGGTGGTAAGAAGTCCTGTTCGCTGACAGATATGGTTCTTGGTCTTATTGCCGACGAGAACCATCCACTTTATGGATTGATACCACGTCCAATCAGTCGCAAGGTGTGGGACGATACCATAGGGCTCCTTTTGGAATTTTGCAGTGATGAGTCATTGATACCCATTATAAATTCTTTTGCAGAGAAACTATACAAGCCTTATAGCGAATACCCTGCTGCCACTACTGTTCATCATGCCTATCAGGGTGGTCTTCTCAATCATACCCACCAGATGTTGCATATGCTTGAGGGACTCTATCCTTGTCTGCCATACCAGATTAAGGTGGAGCGTTGTATTCTTGCCATCCTTTTCCATGATTATGGCAAGGTGTATGAGTATAACCGACAGGGTGACACCCAGGCGGACATGTATCTCTTAGGACACATCTATATAGGTGCACATAAATTGCAGAATGTGCTTGAACAGCATGGTATTGATAAGGAGGAAATCAAGCGTATCATACATTGTGTGCTGGCGCATCATGGACAACGCGAATATGGAAGTCCAGTGTTGCCTTGTATGCAAGAAGCGGCTATAGTTACCTATTTGGACAATATTTCTGCCAAGGTAGATGCCATGGAATGCACCCCCGAAGGAGATTACGTCCCAGCATTGGGTACTCATGTGCAGAAGGGATGAGATATGCAGAGTCATACTTGTCACACTAATGTCACACCTTGTTGTGAAGTGATGTGTTCAGAATTGACTATATTTGCATCGGCAAAACAATACGACGTCTGAGGTGAGACGATACATTGTCTGAAGCAAGACAATACAGTGTCTGAGACGAGACAATACGATGTCTGAATAGGATAAAAACATGACCAGAAAATAACTAAACAAACACATAAACCAAAACACAATGAAAAAATTCCTTGTTTTATTGAGTGTGATGCTGGCAACAGCTGGTATCCATGCCCAAAACTTCCGCAAAGGTGCCTTATACAAGGTTGATGGCATCCCAACGGAGTATAAGGGTCAGTTGTTCATTATGGATGAACTGTCAGGTTCGTGGCGCTTCATCGACCCATTCAAGCAACGTGCTTTGCGTGTAGGTGACGCAGGTATGGAGTATGGCGAAGTGAATGGTAGCGATGAGTTGCAAAAGTGGACTCTGAAGGAGGTTGCTCCAGGAAAATACAGTGCTATTCCTACCAACAAGACATCTTTCCAGGCATTGAAGAAGGGTGTAACCATCAAGGAGGCTGAGGCTTTCGGTAGCGATGTTAACTGTACTTATCGTTTCCGTAGCGTACAAGATCCTGCTATGGTGCTGGGCAACAACGACGATGGTAACAATAATGCACGTGTCCGTGTGGAGATGCAGGACACCTTGAATCGTGGTCAGTACTGGAGCATTAAGACTCTCTCTCCCGAACGTCATCTTGTCAGTGGTGCTTTCTATGAGACCTATTTCGATGATGGTGGCGACAATGCAAGCATCACATGGTTGCTTCAATGGTCTGCCAACCCCGCCAACCCTGGCAATGCCTTGATGAGCATCGAACCAGTTAAGGGTCAGCAAGGCGTGTACCGCATCGTTTCTGCCAACAAGCAGAAGATGTTCCGTTGGGATGGCAAGCAGATGGCTATTGCTAACAAGGATGAGGCTGATAAGGCTTCATGGTTCACCATTGAGCAGGTCGAGAAGCCAAAGATTTCTTCTTCTGTATGGGAGGACGAAACAGTCTTCGCTATTAATAAACTGCCTGGCGTGGCAACATATATGCCTTATGCCAACGAAGCAGAGATGAAGGCCGATAAGGCTTATTATGCTACCCCCTGGACAGAACCTCAGAGTAGCCTTTATAAGACTCTGGATGGTACATGGAATTTCTGGTTTACCGAGGTTCCCGAGAAGGGCAAGGTTGCTGGTGATGTCGAAGTAATGGACGTTCCTGCTTTCGAGGCAGCTCAGGCAGCGGCTAAGGGTAATGTTACACGTAAGCCAGACGCTATTCCCGTTCCCTCTTGTTGGGAAATGCAGGGCTACGATCGTCCTATTTATTGTAATGTGGAATATCCTCATGGCAACACACCTCCATTCATTAAGGCACGTCCTGGTTACAACGACGGAGGAAAGAACTATGCCATCAATCCTGTAGGTACATATCACCGTAGTTTCGACTTGCCACAGGGATGGGACAAGCAGCGCACTATTATACACTTCGGTGGTATCTACTCTTCAGCACAGGTGTGGTTGAATGGTAAATTCGTTGGTTATACCGAGGGTTCTAACAACGTTGCAGAGTTCGATCTCACCCATCTGTTACGTACAGGTAAGAACGACCTCGTAGTTCAGGTTCATCGTTGGTGCGATGGCTCTTACCTCGAGTGTCAGGATATGTTCCGTATGTCTGGTATTTTCCGTAGTGTATATATATATAATGTTCCCAAGAAGAGTATTCGCAACCATGTTGTGCAAACCACTCTTAGCGGTCAGGATGGTATCGTAAATGTCGAGGTTGATGCAGACGTACCTTCTGTAGCTAAACTTTACAATCCTGAAGGTGGCATCGTTGCCGAGCAGAAGTTCTATGGTGGCAAGGCCAAGTTCTTTGTTCCCAATGCTCAACTATGGACAGCAGAAACTCCTTCCTTGTACACACTTGATATTGTGCAGAAGGATCATAGCGGCAATGATGTTATGGCATTCTCTACCAAGGTTGGTATCCGCGAGGTGAAGATTGTTGGTTCTTTGCTCTATGTCAATGGTAAGCGAGTAATCCTCAAGGGTGTAAACCGTCACGATACTAACCCAGCTACAGGTCGCACCGTTACTACAGACAATATGCTTGAGGATGTTTTGTTGATGAAGCGCAACAACATTAACACTATCCGTACCAGCCATTATCCCAACGATGCTCGCATGTATGCAATGTTCGACCACTATGGTCTGTACTGCTGCGATGAGGCCGACCTTGAGGACCATGCCAACCAGTCCATCTCATATATGAAGTCATGGATTCCTTCTTTCGTTGACCGTATTGATCGTATGGTTAGCCGTGACATCAACCATGCCAGCGTAGTTATGTGGTCTTTGGGTAACGAGGCAGGTGCAGGTACCAACTTCAAGGACTGCTATGAGGCTGCTCATAAGATGGATCCCACACGTCCCGTACACTATGAGGGCACACGTATCGACCGCGACTTTGGTGGTAGTGCCTACTCTGACTTCTATTCAAAGATGTATCCTTCTATGGATTGGATGGCAAAGAACACCAGCGATATGGACAAACCAATGTTCCTTTGCGAATATGCACATGCCATGGGTAATGCCATCGGTAATTTGCCTGAATATATGCAGAGCATGGAAGAGAGCAATGCCACTATCGGTGGTTGTATCTGGGACTGGGTTGACCAGGCCATTTATGAACCTCTTGAACTGAAGAATGGAGTGCGTCGTCTGCATACGGGTTATGACTTCCCTGGTCCTCACCAAGGCAACTTCTGCTCTAATGGTGTTGTTACAGCAGAGCGTCGTCAGACCGCCAAGTTGGCAGAGGTAAAATATGCTTACCAGTACGTTAAGTTTGCCTATGCCAATGGCATCCTTACCTTGCGCAATGGTTACGACTTCCGTTCTCTTAAGGGTATGAAGGTTGTTGCTACTATAATGGTAAATGGTAAGACCAAGAAGGTGATCACCAAGACTCTTGTAGATGTTATGCCAGGTGAGACAACCACAATAGCTATTCCAGATTCCAAGTACATCAAGAATGCAGCCAAGAAGGGACAGCATGTTGTCTTGAATGTAGTTGTTAGCGACACCGAGGCATCTCTTTCTACCCCAGCCAACCATGTCGTAGCTCACTATGGTGTAGACTTGGCCAAGGGTGCATATCTGCCTGTGTTGGCAGAGGGTAATAAGACTGAACATCCTAAGTTTGCCTTCCAAAACCATCGTTGGATCGAGAACGACGGTTTCCGTGATACCAATAGTGAGAACAAGGCTGATTGCAAGATTTCATACAACTATCTAAAGGATGGTAGTGTGGATATGATTGTGAAGATTACTCCCAAGGTGCCTAATTTGCGCCGTCTTGGCGTTGCCGCAGAGTTGGATACTGCTTTCTGTAATGTGAACTACTACGGCTATGGTCCTTATGAGAACTATCCCGACCGTATGGCTGGTGTTCTCGTTGGTAACTACGACGCAAAGGTAGTTACCTTCAATGCCGATGGTACTCTGCCTGAGGGTACTTTGATGGAGCCTTACATGAAACCTCAGACCACTGGCGACCGTCTGGTATATAGCGTGAGCCTCACCGATGCCAAGGGTCATGGCTGGCAGATTGAGTGTCCCGAGGGTATCTACTTCAGTGCCAACCGCTACACCGATGCCGACCTGATGAATGCCCAGCATACATGGGACATCAAGGCTCGTCCTTACATCTGGTTGCAGCTAGGTATGGACATCCGCGGTCTCGGAAATGCTTCATGTGGCCCTGGTCCCATGCAGAAGTACGTCATCGACGGCAAGCAGACTTATGAGTTCCGCGTACGTATGAAGAAAATCTAATAGGTTAGGGGATTCCTAAGCCTAATGACACATTATTGATAGGAGCGAGTCTGTTGGTATTGACAGACTCGCTCTGCATAGAAAATATATGGATTATAACAGACTTTTAGAAAACATCTACCAGGCTATTCTTCCCTATGCCCAAGAGGGCAAGCAGGCAAGCTACATACCGGAACTGGCAAAAGTGAATCCTGATCAGTTCGGCATGTGCATCCACACCATTTATGGCGAGGTGGCGGCCATAGAGCAGGCCGATACGCGCTTCTCCATACAGAGTATCTCAAAGGTGTTTGCTTTGGCCATGTGCCTCTCTATCAAGGGAGACGACCTATGGACGAAGGTTGGCAAGGAACCCTCTGGTACGGCATTCAATTCTCTGGTGCAACTGGAGGTGGAGCATGGCATACCCCGCAATCCCTTTATAAATGCAGGTGCCATCGTCATTGCCGATTTACTGTTGACCCATCTGGAGAATCCCGAAGCAGACTTCCTCCGCTTTGTCAGAGAAGTGTCCTGTAACGATAGTATAGATTATAATAAGGAGGTTGCCCTCTCGGAGCGTAAGGAAGGCTACCTTAATGCCGCCATCGTGAATCTGCTGAAGTATCACGGAACTATTGAAAACGATATTGAGGATGTCCTGCACTTCTACTTCATGATGTGCTCCATTGAGATGAGTTGCCGCGAACTTTCCCAGGCGTTCCTCGTTTTTGCCAACCACCGCCGCAGGTTCGACTATGCCGGCATAACCCTCACTTCGTCTCAGGTAAAGCGTATCAATGCCATCATGCAGACATGTGGCTTCTACGATGAGGCTGGCGAATTTGCCTACCTCGTAGGTCTTCCCGGCAAGAGCGGCGTAGGCGGTGGTATCGTGGCCATTTATCCCCTCCAGTATTCGGTAGCCGTATGGTGTCCTCGCCTCAATTCAAAAGGCAACTCTGTAATGGGAATCAAGGCCCTTGAACTCCTAACAACCGAGACGCAATCCTCGATATTCTAAGGTTGGGGAAATAGTTTTTTCTTGCTTAAGGGAAGTTACTTTATCCCTCTTGCCTTGAATATCATTTCCTTGGCATTGTTGATTTGCTGGAACTTCTCTTCTGCTGCTTTCTTAACGTCTTCGCCTAACAAATACAGCAAAGGCAAAAGTCTTTAAGAAAAAATGTTTGTATGACATCATGTTGTGTTGTTCTGTAATAAACATTGAATAGTAATAATAATATCAATTGACGGATATGCTATGTTAAGGACACAGCACCCGTCAATTGAATAATAACTGTTTAGATGTCCAGACCTATTCCGACAGAGCAGGTGGTGCCTTGACCGGTTATGCCCACGGTGGCAGCATAGGAAAGGAAAAATTTTTTATACTTCAAACGAGCACCGAAGTCCCAACCCATTACGAAGTCAGTCTCTCCTCCGGAGAAACAACCGCTGATAAAACCAAGTCTTGCGCCTGTGTTTGGGATAAGTGTAATGTCTTCAGAAAGGTTTATCTGGTAGGAAGCGCCTAAAAGAACCTTCATTCCAAAATAGTGAAAACTATCACCTTCGTAGTAGTATGTTGACGGAATAGATACCATATTCCATTGTGCTCTCATGCCAACGTCATAAGAAAAGCCTTTCCAAAATGGACTTGATATAATCCATCCAATAAAGGCTCCGTTGGCGCCACCCTCGCTACAAAATCCTAATTCCCAATATTTATATGAATCAAAGTATTGGTTTAGGGATTGGAAGTTTGAGGCAGTGCTATTAGTTTGTGTCTCATTTTGAGTAAACTGAGCATTTGCGTTCAATGCGCAGATAAGTGCAATGACTAAATAAATAGTTCTTTTCATAAGGATTTATGTGTTAATGTATGTTGAATTACTGTCGTTTCCATACGCCAACAATTTGGATTGTTTCCTTTCCTGTCTCTTCCTTCTCGTCATCTACTTGTTCTTTATCTATTTCTTCTATGGGCTCTTCTCCACAAGAAGTTATGCTTACAGCCTTTACTGATGCAATATTACACCGATAAGGCCAATAATAAACTTCTTCATTTTCATTGTTTTTGATTGATATTCCTACTCACTTAACTACTCAACTCTTGTCCATATTCTCTGGAATTCGAATTCGCCTGTACCATCATCATCAACATCGTATGTTACCATTGTTGATTCTTCAAGTTTAACCACGTACCATATGGCTTCTATGTCATTATCACTCTGGTACCAAGTTATATATCTATCTTCATATATATAAGTACTATAAACGGTTTCGTCTTCACGACTGTTAAATTCGCGCCATATCAGTGTTCCATCTTCTTTAAGAGTGATTTGTATATAATTATTGCTGTCCGGTAAAACTTTTAATATCATAAAATCCCTCCCCGAAGCCTAGTAAAATCAGGCTTCGGGCATACAATTTCCAAAAGTAAGCCCCATTAATCAAAAAGAGTTGGCTCAGGTGGTGCCTTAAGTGCTT
>JAFYMW010000108.1 GCA_017548165.1 Bacteroidaceae bacterium | reverse complement strand
TTTGACAGCAAGCTAAAGGCCATGGTGGAAAACCTTACCCATGATGTTGTTTATAGTTCAGAGATAGAAGGTATACGCCTGAACATGGACGAGGTACGTTCGTCCATTGCAAGAAGAGTAGGACTTGACACTGTCAAATACACAGCCCCATCGCACTATGTCAACTCAGTGGTAAGCGTCATGTTCGAAGCCATTGAGAACTACGACCAACCGCTCACAAAGGATAAGTTATGCGCATGGCAGTCAGCATTCTTCCCAACAGGATTTAGCGATGGTTCGCACATACAAGTTGGACAATACCGTACCCACGAGGAACATATTGTTTCTGGTATGTTTGGAAGGGAGAAGATCCACTATATAGCACCATCGCCAGAGAAAGTAGAGGAAGAGATGACGAACTTCCTGCAATGGTTCAATGCAGAACACACTGAAAGTAGTGTCATCTGCTCTGCCATAGCACACTTGTGGTTTGTAAGCATCCACCCGTTTGAAGACGGCAACGGGCGATTGACACGCATTCTCTCAGATATGCTTTTAGCAAAAGGAGAACGAAGCGAGTTCCGCTTCTATAATGTCTCTTCGCAGATAAATCAGGACAAGAAACACTATTATGATATTCTGGAAAGAACCCAACGTGGAGATTGCGACATAACAGAATGGATTGTCTGGTATCTCAATGCGGTAATGTCAGCATTGGAGGAATCAAACACGACCATAAACAGCATACTCAACAAGAGCCTTTTCTGGCAAAGAGTCTCATCCACACCTTTGTCTGAGCGACAAGTGAACATGCTGAATATGTTCCTTGACGGATACGAAGCAAAGATAACCTCCAAAACATGGTCAAGTCTTGCAAAATGCTCAAAGGATACCGCCATTAGAGACATTCAAGACCTAGTTGCTAAAAATATCCTATGCGAAGACATCCCTGGAGCAAAGCGCCCCAGTTATTCTATAGTATATGATACTGAGGATATTACCCAGTATTTCTCAGACATATCATTGGAATGCAATGAAGGCACATATCAACTGAAATGCCTTTATAGAGGAAAGCAACAAGTACAAGAAACCATACTCCCATTGGATGCAGAAAGATACAATAAAGGAGAACTGCCCCTAAAGAATCTTTTAGGAAAATACTGTACACACATCTACAAGCTCAAGTCTTAACGACAGGAACAATTGAGGAATAGACAAGATAAATCCGAAGGCTCAACCTTCGGATTTTCTTGTTAACAACACCCACCAGCTTATTTGCTGGCAGGCTTACGACCGCGCTTCTTAGGCGCCGGAGCCTCAGAAGGAGCCACATTCTGCTCCACTTTGGGGAACTGATCGCAGATAGCGACCCTATATCCCTTGCGGACCAGGCGAGGCAGATAAGTATCAAGTGCGTGATAAGGAAAACCAGCCATGTAAACACCATCCTGACTTCTCTTGGTAAGGGTGAGGCCCAGAGAATCGGCAACCTTCTGTGCATCTTCATGGTACGACTCGTAGAAATCCCCACAACGGAAGAGGAGCAATGCATCAGGATGCTTGGCTTTCAGCTCATCATATTGACCTGACAAGGAAAGAGAGAGATTATCGGAAGACTCAGACACAACCTCAGGAGCGGACTCCTCTTGAACCTGTTCAGCACCAGGACACTCATTGGCAGCCTGAGCTGCACTGTCGACAGCACTCTGCATGGCATCCTTCGCACGCTGATAAGCCATAGAAAGCGCCGCAAGCTGAACACTATCAATCTGAAGCTCCAGACGCTTTGAAAGCATGAACATATAACGCATAGCCTTCAAAGGCTCATAGAAATTCATTCTACAATCGAGCTTTCCATCCATGCCCTCAACCTTAACCTCATAACCATTCTGGCCATTCTTGAACTCTTTCTTCACTGCTGTGATTTGAACATTTGTCTTCATGTTTTTCTAATTTAATTGTGAAACATTGTTTTGAATTTTACGCGCAATGACTACGAGTGAGAGCAAGGAACCACACCAAGAATTTAACCGCCTTTTTCGCAAAAATCTGTGAGGAGCGAGATGGAGAGAATTTTGCTAAAAAGCGAGTAAATAGCAGAGCGATATTGGTAAGAGACGGACACACCGTAAATTCGCGACGGAAAATCAACACAATAATGTTTCTTCCACAATTAGCGAATTAGAATAAAAAACAGAAGACAATAAAGCACAGAGATACAAGAAGATAAAGAGCAAGAAGTGAGGAACAGAATGAAGTGAAGAGAAAAGGTACAAGCAAGCACTAAGGACAAGAAAACAACAGAGGAAGGCTAAACCTTCCCCTGCTTGAGATGCTCAGTAGACACCAGTTTTGCATCCTTGTTTTCGTCCAAAGTAGTAAGCTGTATGAACGGGCATTCCGGGAAAGCACCCACCCAATTGTTGAATTTCATGATGATGCGATGCACGGTGAAAAGCAAGTCATGATACGGACGCTGAAGCGCCTGAGCGATAGTATAAAGTTCACGCTTGTCGCTACCGCTATTATTCGACTGCGATTTGCCAGGCACAGAGCCGACAAGATTAGAATGAACACGCATGGTAAAGCAGAACATGTTCACCGCCTCCTGTATGTCCGAAGCCCAATCTCCACCCTCCTTGTCAGACTCAATATTATTGATGACAACCTCATGCTGCACCTCACCGGTGGGAGCCACGTAGAATGTAGAGAAGAGCGCCTTGCCCGAATTCTCCGCACCCGTAAGGAAGTCAATGATTTTACGCTTTTCCTCCACCACACGCTTCTGCATTAGGGCTGTATCGGTGATACGCTCACGCTTGAAGATATTCTCCCAATATTTGGTACTCACCTCGATGTGGTACTTTATGGGAGCCGAATTCTTCAGTTTCGCCTCCTTAGCCATGCCAATAAGCTGCTTGATGTTATACCACTTACCTTTGAAAAGCGAAGCATAGTAAGGAATGGGATAATATGTGCTATCAGGAGTTGGCACTCGAGACACCACAGCAAACTTGCGCAGATGTGAGTTGCGAGCAAGCCTACTCTGTAGATCATGCCAAGGACATTCAAGAGATAGCAGTGGAATAACCTCCACTTCCTCGACAGAAGAAACAGACTTGTTCCAATTGGCATACAGGACATTCTCAATCACACCACGCTTGTTAGCAGGAGTGAAACGACAATAGCAAGCCTCCTTGCGATGTACGGAAACTATACGCTTACCCTCCTTGTCAAGGATGATGACAGACACACACCATCCGAAATGTTTGAAATCCTGGCACACCCCAAGGAAGTACATCGCCATATTGTTACAAAGAAGGAAATCCTCCACCTCAGAACGAACAGAAGCGGAACAAGCATCAGTGTTATAGTGAAGACCATTGCCATAGCACACCTCAGCATTGAAAATCTGGCAAGTGGAGAGAGTTTCATCCCTCTCTATAAGGTCAAGGATATTGTGCGGCAACCTATTGTCCGCACCCCAAGGAACATACTGTATTCCGGAGGACAGAGTAATTGGCACAATATCCACATCCTCCTTGAACACCTGAGAAGAATCCACGGTGAAGGCGACAGACGCAGAGCAACTAAGCTCTTCAACGCTGTTTAGAAAAGAAAAATCCATAACTATGCTTTTTATTGCAAAGTTATGGAAGTATAAATGTATTCTAAAAGACAACGAAACTACAGCATACACGCCCAACCGAATTTACGAGCAACCTCCTTTAGAAGATTGCGATCTCGAGTTGGAATAGTGATAGTTACTGTTTGAGATTTAATAGATCGTTCAGCAATATTAGCAGAATCCAAATCATATTGATTCTGCATATTCATCCAGATATCAGCAGGAATCTCCAAGGTCTTTTCAAGAGCCACAGCCATATTCAGCGAAACAGAACGCTTGCCATTAATTGTTTCGCTTAGGATAGACGCCTTAATGCCAGACATTTCAGCCAACTGCTTTTGCGTCATCTTTCTTTCCTTCAATTCATCCTTTATCATTTCACCAGGATGTGTTGCAATAAAAGGAGTGATATTATTTTTATTCATAATGTTTAGATATTTCAAATAACAAAGCATTTACAACAATTCCCTCTTCATTTGCAGAACTATTAAACAATAGTCTATACTGCTTGTTTATCCATACAGCATCAACACCATTTAAGTTGCCCTTTTTCTTTTCATAATGAAGCGATTTAATATAAATTAAATCCTCCACACGTCTGGCAGCTTTAAGAAAGTTAACAACTTTGATATACTGTTTTATCACATCCTTTGATAATTTATAGTACTGGTGTGATTTCGTGGAACCATCAGTATATAGTTCTTCAAGAGCTTTATCTTCAAATATTATGTTCATTTTCTAATTTATAACTATGCAAATATACGACAAAGTTTTGAATAATTCGCAAATATGAGAATTATTTTACGCTAATAACAATATAAATTCATTAAAGAAAGACCTTAGTATTGTTAAGTTCAAATATTAGATTCACCCTTACAGTACGAATTTCCCGTGATGCCACCAACTTGAACTGTTGAGTGCCCTCATAGAAATTATACTTAAGAGGAATCGCCCCGTTGAGACAAAGAATGGCACCAGACTTTGTCCAGCACTTAAGACTCACAGGCTCAGGAGCCTTAAGAATCTTCCTCACTGTAGAGATATGCATTGAATTCATAAGCGTATTGATAAAGGTTAGACAATTCAATGATATATTTTCCAAACAAACGGATCTGCATATTTCCATGAGAACTTGATGGAAATAGTTTCCTTGTCAGAATCCGATATCTCGGAAGTAATATCAGAAATAAGAATATCTCTGTCATCATCAGGAGGAATGATCTTGACAATCCTCTTGGAACCAAGGAACTCATTCACCCACAGGGCTTCCTCATAAGACAGAGGCACAGTCTTAATTTCCACCACACGAGAAGCAGACTGATTATAGTAAGAAGACACACCGGCACATATCGCCTCCTTTTGAGTGAAGGAAGTCTTGATGTTTGATGTGCCAAAGACATAGTAATTCTCCCAAACATTAAAAGCATTATAGAAGCCGAAGGACTCTATTGGCTCATCATCAGTAAAGAAGAAATCAATGACACGATTCCCATGGACAATTGTACCACCAAGAACCTTAGGAGAGTCATTTGGGTACAAAGATTTAACCCTTATATCCAAAGTATTAGACTCAATGCCAAAGTTGTAAATCTTGTTTGTGCTTGAAGCACTAATCTTGTTCGTTAACCTTGTTGTACGCACAGAGCCATCATCAAGCATGAATGACACATCAATATAACCGGAAGGATCTACTCCCCCCTGTTCAAAGAAAGAGAAGAACTGAGATTTACCCCTGGGTATGGTATAGCAAGAACGAGTAGTAAGGAAATGACTTGAAAGAAATTCTGTATCATCCTCATACGAAGTACGGATACTTGAATATACCACATAAGCAGTAACAGTTTCTGCGTAAGCTGAGACAGATAGCTGTCCAGAAGAAATAAGATTATTCCTCATATATTCCTGGACAAGAAAGCAAAGGTCATAGAATCTCACTTTTCCATCAAGAGGATACAGTGTAGACTCATAAATTCTAATCTCATTAAATTTCACCACCATCTGTATAGGATACTCGTCATCTGTGCTAATCTCAATACGGTTAGAAAGAATAGAAGTAAGACCTATACCATCAATACCGATATTCATATTGCAGAATAATTAAAACATAATTACTCTGCAAATATAGAAAGCAAGGATAAGGTATAAAAAGACAGAACGCAAAACAAAAAGAAGTCTACAGGAAGCCTTATGGCTCCCTGGCAGACAGGACTCTGTTCATGTCATAGGTACGAGCAATATCCAAAGCATGCTGCTGAATTTTATTAGCCATGGCACGCCTATTTAAAGCAATTTCGAATGACAGACGCTGAAGGCAATTGTCAGAGATGTATAAATCAACAGATGAAGACTGAAGAAGGAACATATAACGCATGGCAGAATATGCAGACCTACAATATTTGCGAACGCTATCATTACCAAGGATAGACACTACCCAAAGATTATTATTCTTTGAAGGATGATGAAAAGCAACAATTGTATTCATGATGATAGATAGAATGAATTTAATGATAAACAATTGAATGAAAAAAACAAAATAAATAAAAAGAAAATATCTACCAGGCTTATCCAACCTGATAGATATTTATGTTATACACTTGAATGAAATTATCAGCAGCTATAGCCTCGAGCTGAATTGCAGCCTGTTCAAAGCTATCAGCCATCACCTCGAAATCATATTCATCACCCTCGAAATCAGTGATAGAAGCCTGATAGAGATTTTGTGTGAAACGACGGCGATTTTTGTAACTGTAACCTAACTCGCTTTTAGACATAATAACTGATGTTTGAACTGAAGCTGTCATAACCTTATTGATTTTAAATTTATACTCTGTTTTGCTTTACTTGCACTTTGTAATTTTTACGTGCATTAAGAAGCAAATGGAAACAGCCTACAGATGTCAAGGGAGGATGTCCGGTGATTGTGCAGACAAAAGTGGCAGCCCCGACGCTGAAAGGAATCACTTTTTCCAGGAATATTTGGAAACCCTTTACGCCAGGCGCCATGCTAACTTTGCAAAGGAAAAATAAGAAGTGCCAAGCAAATCAGAGCATTGCAACAGGTGCGCAAGCAGATAAATTATCAATAAGGAATTATTGCTGTCCGGTAAAATAACTATCTTTGCCCATGGTTACGTTATTTTTTTAGTCGAAAACCAAGGTAACCAAAAGGGCTGATACCTCGTGAGAAGTGTCAGCCCTAATTTTAGATATAATAAAAAGTTTTACCGGACAGCAATAAATCTTGAACTAAAATGGGGCGAGCAGTATACTATCGTCATCAAGTCATGGCGTGACAAATGGGAGCGCCATGACGGAGTTCTTCCAGTACACCAAGGAAATCCGCCGTCTCATTTACACGACTAACACCGTAGAAGGCTATCACCGCCAGATATGCAAGGTGATGAAGAACAAAGGGGTATTCCCGTCTGATACAGCACTCGAGAAACTTGTCTATCTGGCTTACCGTAATATCAGCGAAAAGTGGACTGACGAATGCGTCGGCAGAGGTGTTCAATGTAAAAATCAAAGCATTAAAAACTCAATTTAGAGGAGTGAGAGATAGTAAGTTTTCGTGTTTAGATTAACCACACTTTATTTTTGATTATGCTGTTTCACCAAGCAGAAAAGTCCGCTGATTCTATAAAAAGAGTTTGATTTGTTCGGCTTTAATATCATATTGCGTCCACACCATCGGTGCAAACGCCAAGGAATACAATACCATAAGTGTGGCTTAATATTATAGTTTCAGTATGATTGTAACAGGGATTAATTGTTTGTCCTCTCTGCCAAAAAACGTTTTAGTGCTTTGCTAACCAGGGTGTTTTGGGCATCGCTGTCTACGTGCGTCATATCATCGCTCCAATGATAAACGCTTTTTGCACCCTTGAATGTGCCATCCTTGAGGAACTCCAATACGAGGAAATCCACGTATGGGTATCCTTCCTTGGGGAAACGACAATCAGTGATAAGGAAGAAGTAGAAAAGGTCATCGCTTTCAATGTACTGGCAAGGATTCCAACATATTTCGCGAGGCCAGCCTTTAGTGTCGACCGTGTCTGGAATCAGTGATAGGCATGACTCGAATGGCAGTTCCTTGCCCTCTTCTGCCATGGTGAAAAGCGTATGGTCTATGACGGGCTTGTCCTGTTTGTGGAAGTAAGCTTTGAACTGCTCGAAGGAAAATTGCTTTACCGAGGAAAGGACATCCACCGTCTTTTTGTGGGGAGCAATGGTGATGCGCTCCTTTATCTTTCCGTCCGATAGAAGGGTGTATTTGCGTGTGCAGGATGTGTATTCCAGATTCTTGTATTGAAGCAACAGGCTACAATCGTCCAATGTCCGTTGTTCCACCGCAAGTCCTTGACCATCGTCCGATGCTTTTATGCTGATAGCGTAGGCAGCGGTGCCGGAATGGCAGAGAGTCTTGAAATCAATCATCTTGCCATCTCGTGTATATGTAATAAGCATGTAGTCAACACCATCGTTCTCCATGAACCATTCGTTGTTGCCATCTTGATAGTCCCTGCAATAGCGTTGCAGGGTAACAGCTATGAAATTCTTGAACTCGATGTAACTTCCCTTTTGCCAACTTATGTCTTTTTGTTTACAGTGGCAGTCGTCATTTGTAGGGGGAAGGAATTCGGAATACAGGCTTTCAGTCTTGATAAACTCGTATGGGCTGCCGAAGGATGCACTATCCAACTTCTCCACCTTTTCGTGCTCAGAAAGGAAGGTCTGGAAAGAAACTTGCTGTGCATGAGCATGTGATGATAGCAAAATAACCAATGCAAAGATTGTTTTCTTGATTGACATGGTAATGTTGAATAATTAATCCACTTGAAGTGAACTCTATTATGGAGTCATGACAAGTGCTTTTGTAAAGATTGCAAATAGTAGCCTCATATAAATATATGTGGCATTATTTGTTCATTCTTATGCTTGTGAGAGTATAATACTTAACATTACTCGAACCCGTGCATCCGTTCTCGTCTTTCAATAACTTTCCATCTAATCTGAAAGTGTTATCCGAACTTGTCCCTCTTTCTATACTTGCAGTTGCAGGGTCATAATAATGATAGCCATGTGTTTGGCTACCTCCTACAATAATTACAAAGTGGTCACCGGCTTGGTCCTTTCTTCCGCTTCCCAGAGACGTTTTCTCTTTATAGTCAACAGCAACTATCACAGGCTTCTTTTGTTGCAATTGACTGTCAATATAAGCCAGACCAGATTCATAATTATCTGTAGCTGTTGTTGCACGTCCATTACTATCGTAATTTGCCATGACTATTTCGCTACCACTCAATTCACAATTGCTCATAGCCAACATTTCACGACACCTATTTAAACATCCCGCTTTATCAGAATCAAGGTAACCTCTAAATGCGGATGTAGGGATGACATCTGACACAGGCTCATTACCGCTAATAACACCACCCGAACTATGACCTCCAGAATTGTTACTTCCACCTTGAATTCCTCCATTAAGATTATTTCCAGAACCATCTGTACCATCCCATGGGTCTGAGTCATCAGAAGGCCACGAATCGTCAGAAGTCCACGAATCGTCAGAAGGCCATGTGTCATCGGAATCCACAATGCCAGAATCCGGATAGGATGAAGAAATGACAACTTCTTTCATGCAATATCCTAAATTCTGGACATAACCACCA
>JAFYMW010000107.1 GCA_017548165.1 Bacteroidaceae bacterium | reverse complement strand
GTTCGTCCACCCAAGCCAGATAAGTGGCCTCTACCGGGCACAGAACGAAGTGTATAATGTATGGTAGAGCCTTTTGAGGGTTAATTGCTTTGATGTTCAGTGAGTTAGGTTTGTTTGGTGTGTTGAGCGCCACAAAACGAAGCGTTTACATTGGTTTAATTTCGGTTTAATTTTGAAGGCATAAACGGAGGCGCAGGTTTGCGTTTGGTTTAATTGAGTTGGCTGTAGGTTTGCACCTGCGGCCTTTTTTGTGTGCAGACGGTAAAACCCTTGTGTGGAGCGGTTTGAGCGCGATTTAGGGGCTTTTATGGGCTTCCTGGGGGATGTGTTGGAATGGTGTTCTAATGGGCTTTGAACGGCGGTTGAAGTGGGGGAGGGTAGGAGGGTGAAAAATGCCCGATTTTGGCAGTGGGGTTACAGCTGGGGTTACAAAGTGGGGTTACA
This sequence comes from Bacteroidaceae bacterium, assembly GCA_017548165.1. Lineage (GTDB taxonomy): Bacteria > Bacteroidota > Bacteroidia > Bacteroidales > Bacteroidaceae > Physcousia. The sequence continues at coordinate 39,572 of JAFYMW010000107.1, read as the reverse complement.
TTTTTCAAAAAGTGGGGTTACACATTTAGGTATTTTTGATACAATCAGCTTGGGGGGGCGAACATACCATTTTAAGGGGATAGGGTGGGGGAAACTGCCCATTTGCGATATGGGTTTTTGCGTTCAAATAATGTAAAAACCCCGTTAGAATGCGGTTTCTACGGGGTTTTAGGTCTATTTAGGGGGGTACCCTACCCTAATATGGGGCATTTGGGGGGTACGGGGGATATACGCTTCGTTACAGGGAGTCCTTACGACCACCCCAGATGATCCGAAGATGTGTTACCCTACATTTGCAATGTCTGAAGTCTGGGCATCCGAAGCATTTTTTCCCTTTTCGCGTTGAAGTTGGGCTATCCGCTCACGCAGTTGTCCTATCTCCTCAGCTTGTTCTCTAATAACAGAGTCCTTTTCTTGTATTATATTTAATAACTTATCCTCAAATCCTGTTGGTTGTGATGTTTGTAGCTTAGTGTGAAACATCTCCCCCTCCCCCATGATTACCCATTCAATATTGATGTTTGGGTATGATAATTTCATACGACGCAGAATGTCAAGGGATAACTTCTTTCTCCCACTCTTAATATCGCTAATACCAGCTTTATTCGTCTCCAGTATTGCTGCTACCTGAACATAGTCGTTTACCACGCCCATTTGTTTGAGGGCTTCTATAACCTCTATAAATCTGATATTTTCACTCATATTTGACCAAAAGTATGAAAAAATCCATCAATATATTTTGCAGTATGAAAATATCATACTATATTTGCATCGTGTTAATCAATTAACGAGCGGTCAAAGATACGAAAATTTGCCGACTTGAAAGAATTTTAGAACCAATAAATAAGCGAGACAATGACACAGATCGAATTTCAGGACCTCACCGGTCGCAAGGTAACAGAAGAGGAGTACCAAGGTATAGAGAAAATGTATTACGCAGTTCCTAATATGGATAAGCACGAGTTCTGCAAGCGTTGGTTACAGACTGGTAATAACCCTTTGACTATTGAGTTGGCAAAACAGGCTACTATCGCCAGCGGAATGCTTGAGGAGAGAAACAATGAACTCGAGGATTGTCATAACAGAATGGAGGAACTTGCGTGGTTCCTCATTGGTAAGGCTTCAGCCTATGATGACACAGACTTCTATAATGAAGCCATCAGGATTGTAGGTCGCAAAGCAGCCGTTCTCCACAAAGTGAAGATGGGTTACCCTCTATGGAAAGAAGACAGAGAGTATATTAAGAACAATCTAAAATAATATGGCTATGGGACTATTTATTCTATCTTCCATTGCAGAGTGCAGAAAGGTACTTGAATACCAGAAGATGACAGGAAAAGACTCAGAAACTCTTGTAGAGTTGAAAGACGTTCCTTGCCCAGCGAGAGAACAACATGCCAACGGAGGGCTCTGTGCTGGGCATCAATTAGTTCTGCTGGATGATAAAACCTTGAAGTGCCAGTTTTGTGGCAAAGTGTTTCACTCAAAGCATCAAGCATTGACACGAGAGGATTACATACGTTTCGGAAGTCTTGATCCGGAAGTTCCTTTTGAGCAAGGACCTGAACAGACAATATCACATTCATAACAATTTATTTATAAACCGCTGTAAAAGTAATAAAAATAAGTGAGATATGGGACGATACATTCATGTAACTAAGGAAACCCGTCAAAAATTGATGAAGGTGTTCAACTGCACCTCTGTAATGATATGGAAGGCATTGACCTTTGAGAGCGACAGTGAACTTGCTTGCAAGATCCGCAAGGCAGCCTATGAGAACTATGGTATTCTGATGGCTAAGGTTCCTGTTATGGAAACTATTTTTGACCATGACGGATATATGCACCAGTATCTTCCAAATGGTGCGATGTTGGAAATCGGGAAGACCGAGGCAACAAAAGGTGGTGCGGTATTCTTCAAAGGCGTGGAGGTTAAGCGCTATGATGAAGTGATGTGTGATGAACTTGAGAGCATCCAGAACTGGGCGATGACTTTGAGATAAGGAGGGCTTTATGGAATACTACGGTAATACACTTTGCATTTCGGCGCGTGAGCTTATAGATGGGGGCATTATGTCTATCCCCAACTACAAGCAGCTATCCGCTCGTGGGCGCATTGATGTGGTACGCCGTGGTGGTGGCTCAAGTAACAACTATGCCCTTGTATCCGTAAGCAGCCTCCCTGATACTTACAAGGATAAGGTGAAAGCCTTGTATCCCGACCCGTCTCTTGAGGTGCTGCTTGCCTGGTTGGATGCCAACTATGAGATAGACCAGGCAGCCGTAGCCTATTTTGCTGACTGGAGAAACAAGTGCGGACACGACCACGCCACCGATGCCCATGTAGCCGAGTATGTTGCCAACGCCAGTGTGCTGAATGCTTGCATTCGCTTATACAACAACGCCAAGGCGATACATAAGACGATGGGGCTGAAGTATGACTGGTCGATGATGTCCCAGGCGGTGGAGGGTTACAGAATGAAGACCAACCACACCTTGCCCACAAGTATGCTCCGTTTCCGCAAGAAGGTGAACGAGTACCAGGCAGAGGGTTATGCTTGCCTTATCAGTGGCAAGTTCGGCAACCAGAGCCGTCGTAAGGTTGACCACAAGACCGAGCGTCTTATCCTTTCGATTGCGGTACTCCCCAACAAGCCGTTCAACACCAGCGTCTGGGAGATGTACAACTCTTTCGTATGCGGCGAGCTGGAGGTGTGGGACTATGAGACAGGCGAGCTTCTCAACCCTGAAGAGTGGACCGACAAGAACGGCGAACCAATGTCACTCAGCGAAAGCACCATCACGAACTATCTGAATATGCCGAAGAACCGTGTGCTGATAGACCAGAAACAGATGTCGTACACGACCTTTATGCACGAGCAGATGCCACACGTTCACCGCCACGCTCCAGAGTTCTCATTCTCGAAGGTGTCATTCGATGACCGCGACCTTCCTCGTAAGCTGGCAGACACAAAGATCCGCCCGAAAGCATACTACGCCTACGATGTGGCGAGCCAGTGCGTGGTGGGCTTTGCCTACAACCGCTACAAGAATGTGGACCTTGTGACGGACTGCTTCCGCTCGATGTTCCGATTGATAGAACGCCACGGTTGGGGTTGTCCTGCGCAAGTGGAGGTTGAGAACCACCTTATGAGCCAATGGCGTGACAGTTTCCTCAAGGCTGGAGTGTTGTTCCCGTTCGTCCGCTTCTGTGCTCCTATGAACTCGCAGGAGAAGTATGCCGAGCCTTTGAACGGAGCGAAGAAGCGTAGCATTGAGCACAAGAACCACCTCGGTATTGGTCGCTTCTATGCCAAAGGACGTGCCTACCGTACCGAGTCGAAGAAGGTGTTTGATGCGGCAAACGACACCTACGAAGATAAGCAGTATTACACTTGGGACGAATTGATCGCTGACGATATGCGCGACATTCAGGAGTTCAACCACTCGTTGCATCCCAACCAGAAGAAGTACCCGGGTATGACACGCTGGCAGGTGCTTGAGGCGAACATGAACCCGACCCTTCAGGCAATGGATAAGTCTGTATGGGCACGCTTCATCGGTGAAAAGGTATCAACAACCATACGCCGTAACAGTTATTGCCAGGTGGTTTACAAGGACTGGTGGTTAAGCAAGACTGAGGTCATTGAGAAGTTGGAGCCTAACAACTGGAAGGTGGATGCCTACTACCTGACCAACGATGAGGGCGATGTGACCGATGTGTATATCTTCCAGAACGACCGCCTGATTGACAAGCTCGAGGACTTGGGAACATTCAACACAGCCGATGCCGAACAGACGGATGAGGACAGGGAGATATTCGTTGCTCAGCAGAAGAAGATAGCGGACTTCAACGGCTATGTGAACCGCAATGCCATTGTCCCTGTAGGGGTGGCAAAGGTGGAACAGCCTATCGAGGTGGCGGTTGAAGTTCTGGAACTCCCGACACTGGGTGAACCAGAAGAGGCGGTTACTTACCACGTCCCAAGTGCGTTGGAATCCCTTTAGAACAGCATTAGAATAACATTAAAATAAGTTTGAGACAATGATTACAGCAGACAACAAGAAACGGATATTGGAGGCGATAGCAGCCAACCGTGCAAACTACCCGAGCGATGCGAAGCACGCTGCTTCGTTGGGTATCTCCACCTCGGTTTACAGTGCCATCAAGAATGGTCAGACCGACAAGGCACTAAGCGATGCCAACTGGATAACCATTGCCCGCCGTTTGGGTGTAAACCTCCGAGGCGGTATGGAGTGGAAAGTTGCCAAGACTGCCACCTTCGACTTTATCACTATACAGTTGGAGGCTTGCCAGCAGAGCGGCTTGAGTGCTATCCTTTGCGATATACCGAATATCGGCAAGACATTCACTGCACGCTACTATGTGCAGGGCCACCGCAATGCAATCTATGTGGACTGCTCACAGGTGAAGACAAAGCTGAAGCTGGTGCGTAAGATAGCCAATGAGTTTGGCGTGAACAGCAACGGCAGATACAGTGATGTTTACGAGGATCTTGTGTACTATCTCCGTTCTATCGAAACTCCCCTTATCATTCTTGATGAAGCTGGCGACCTTCAGTATGAGGCGTTCCTTGAGCTCAAAGCCTTGTGGAACGCTACCGAGAGATGTTGCGCCTGGTATATGATGGGGGCTGATGGTCTGAAGGCGAAGATTGAACGCTCGATCGAGCACCAGAAGGTGGGCTACACTGAAATGTTGAGCCGTTACGGTGACAGATATAGCAAGGTGACACCCGACGACGGCAAGGAACGTGAGAAGTTCCTGAAGGACCAGGCTTGTGCTGTGGCAAAGGTGAATGCCCCTGCAGGTACCGATATCGCTACCCTTGTGCGTAAGACTAACGGTGGACTCCGCCGTGTATATACGGAGATTGAGAAACTTAAAATGGCGTAGGTATGATGACAAAGATTGAGATGCAAGCGATGGAATCAATCATAGGTATCCACCGTGAACTAAAGGCTGCAAAGGCGATTAACTGGGAGCAGAGACGCTATGAAATAGCAAAAGAGGTTCTGCCAGAAATAATGGGCCAATGCCATGAGTATGATAAGAACATAACGATACAAAAGATGTGTGGTTATGCTGTGGAGGTGGCAGATGCTCTTATTGAAGAATTGGTAAATAGAAAACGATTAGGATGACAAAGAGAGCATACAGCCCCAAGGATGTTGCGAGCATTAACCACAAGGTGCTGCCGTTTACAGGCAAGTGGAAAGAGGTGTTCGGGGAACCAGAACAGGGTGATACCTGGTTTATCTCTGGCCCCAGTGCCAGCGGTAAGAGTTCCTTTGTGATGCAGCTTGCCAAGATGCTTTGTGGTATCGGCCCCGTGCTGTATGTCTCACTTGAGGAAGGTGTTGGACTTTCAATGCAAAAGCGATTGAATGAGTTCAAGATGAACGAGGTTCAAGGTTCATTCCGCATCATAACTGATGGCGATATAGAAGACCTGGGCAAACGACTTGCAAAGCCTAAGAGCGCCAAGTTTATCATCGTGGATAGTTATCAGTTCGCATTTGAAGCTGGCTGGGAATATAGACTAACAGCGGAACTGATAGACCGCTTCCCGAAGAAGACCTTCATCTTCATCAGCCAAGAGGACAAAGGTAAGCCTCTCGGAAAACCTGCAATCCGATTGAAATATAAGGCTGGGGTTAAGGTTCGCACATTGGGCTTTCGAGCATTTTGCGAAGGTAGATATGCTGGTCAAGTAGGTGCGTACTATACCATCTGGGAGGAGAAGGCAGTTGAAGTGTATAATACCACATCAAATGGACAAGAGACTGAAGCGGAGGACCAACCTCCTGTATAGGTTGCGCAAGAAAGGCATACGATGCGACACCAAAGCGAGAGAGATATACTTCGCCTATGACAAAGACCCTTGGAAGGTCATTCAGATAAGGCGACTATGTAAGGAATTCAATTTTAATGTTCAACTAACAATAGAGTGAGATGAAGAAGAAAGTTTACATCAGTGGTGCGATAGCCCACTACGGAATGGATGAGAGACGAGCTACTTTTGAAGCAGCTGCTCTCCGATTGAAAGAACAGGGCTTTGAACCTGTGAACCCCTTTGAAAACGGTGTTCCTGACGATGCCCATTGGATGGCGCACATGAAGGCGGACATTGCTTTGCTTGTAGGGTGTGATTACATCTATATGCTCAATGGCTGGGAACTCTCAAAGGGTGCGAAACTGGAGTTTGATGTGGCAAGCAGTTGCGGTATCAAGGTGATGTTTGAGGGTCAGAAGTCAAGCCGTGAATATGTGTGCTGCATCTGTGGCGAGATTCATTCAGGCTACGGGCACAACCCACACCCAGTGAAGCATGGTGGCGAGTGCTGCCCTGAGTGCAACAAACAAGTGGCTTCAATGAGAGCACAATTAGCGAAAGGAGAATAATTATGGAGAATTTTGATACAAATGTCTGTGAGGATTGCGGTAAGGAATTCGTGATTAATGAGTTCAACGAGAATGCACCATACGCGATGTGTGATGAGTGTTATGATAACTATTTAATTGAGAATAATTGATTATGGCACAGGAAGTAACCAATTTCGCACGCTTTTACGCATCGTTCAATCAGTTGCCATGTAGCGGTGATAGAGACGATATGAAGCGTGACCTTGTGAGGCAATGGACCTGGAATAGGACAGACAGCCTCCGAGAGATGACCAAGGCTGAATATAACGCCTGTTGTGAAGCGATGGAGCGTTTGACTGGACGCAAGGATGAGCAGAAGGCAAAACGCAGTCTATGTCTGAAGCTGATGCAGAAGTTGGGTATTGATACCACCGACTGGACGCGTATCAACTGCTTCTGCCAGGATCAACGAATAGCGGGCAAACTCTTTGCCCGACTGACTAATGAAGAACTTGATGCGCTTGCGGAGAAACTCCGCGCCATTCAGCGCAAAGGGGGACTGAAACAGAGAAAAGAAGTTAAACCGTCGGGTGAGGTTACCTACTTGATTTCGTTAGGTGGAAGCACCCTCAAATGTTAAGGCTATGGATAATAAATTGAAAGCTCTGAAACAACAGGCAACCGAAGCGTCCCTCGGTATGGATCGGGACGAAGCTGCACAGTTCTTCAGCGAACTCGCAGACTGGGCGTACGCCCAACACGAAGCAATGTCAATCGATGACTATTGTGAAATGCAAAACTATGACGAAGATTAACCAATAAATCAAACGACAATGAAAGAGAACTTGAAAACCGTAGGCGTATATATCGCCAAATTAGCGAAGGTGGTGATCGTAGCACCTCTTCTTTGGGCAAAGGTTGTAGCCGACACCCTCTTTGAGATTACACTTGCAGTCTTCTATGCAGTATTCAATGACAGAGAGAACTGCGGTAAAACAATGGAATCAGTATTCAAGAAATTGGACTAATAAAAATACTACCACTATGGACGAGAACAAGACAACCACCGTTGAAATGACGGCTGAAGAGCAAGCGCAATTCGCTGCCTTCAAAAGAGACCAAGAAAAAAAGGCTGCTGAAGCCAAGGCTCAAGCAGAACGTGAACAGTACCGCGAACTTGTCGATGAAGAGATAGAGCGTTGTATCCCTATCCTGTTGGCGATAAGTGGCGACATCAAGAACAGCAAAGCCCAGGTAATGGATAACTTCAAGACCATACTTGAGATGAAGAGCGAACTGTTCAAGACGAAGATTAAGGATGACCAGCGTAGCCATACCTTCACCAATAGCGAGGGTAACAAGCGTATCACGCTGGGTGTATATGTTACAGACGGGTACCGTGATACAGTTGAAGATGGTATCGCCATCGTGAAGGAGTATATCTCAAGCCTTGCCAATGATGAGAAGACCGAGGCATTGGTGAATATGGTATTCCGTTTGTTGGCCCGTGATGCCAAGGGCACACTCAAGGCAAGCCGAATAGTCCAGCTTCGCAAGGTTGCACAGGATACGGGTGATGAACGCTTCCTTGAAGGTGTACGCATCATTGAAGAGAGTTACCAGCCTGAGGTAAGCAAGCAGTTCATTCGAGCAGAAATCAAGAACGAGAACGGAATGTGGAAACCTATTCCACTTGGTATGACAGAATCCTAAGCAGTAATGATATGATCCAGGAAGTAGAAAAACAGCCTAAAGTTGCCTTGTGCCGCAAGTGTCGCGGCACAGGCATTGAACGAGACCCTCACACCGGTGAGGAGTGGGTATGTGACCAGTGCGGAGGTACTGGGCGTGTAACAGTAAGCGCAAAGATAACCTACGACATACGCCCCTATAAACCCACAACAGTAAAACAGTAATAATCTCTAACCTGTACTAACCAATGGCCAAGAGGCGTGGAGTAAGTTATCAAAAGAGAGTGACAGATGTAAATAGGATATATGACGAGCACGCCAAGAAAGGGCTCCCGAACAGGGAAATCTGGCGTCGGTACATATATCCTGTTTATGGTATATCCGAACGAACTTTCTACAACATACTTCACGCCTCGTGTGAGCCAAAGAATGAAGTACCTGATGATGTGCAGATGTTTTTAGATTTCGACTATGGCGACAAATGATATGAAGCGGGTATTCCGCAATATCCTCAAGGATATCAGATTGGAGTTGTCGGACGAGTTTGACCGCAATTTTGAGCGGCAAGGCTTCTTCTCTGAAGCGTGGCAAAGGCGCAAGAGCCCGACTCGTCCAGGCGGCTCCATTTTGATTGATACGGGTACGCTCCGTAAGAGTATCCACAGCAGATCCAGCGACACCAGTATTACTTTTTACTCTGATGTTCCTTATGCAGAGATACACAATGACGGCGGGGAGATAACCGTGACGGAGAAGATGAAGCGTTTCTTCTGGGCGAAGTATTATTCCGCTACAGGCTCATTCGGGCGCAAGAAGAATGGGGAGAAAAGAAAGGACAAGCGCACTATTCAATTAACCGAGGAAGCCGAGTTCTGGAAGCACCTGGCATTGATGAAGGTTGGCAAGACAATCACAATTCCACGCCGTCGGTTTATGGGCTACTCGCCAGAAGTTGAAAAGATGGTTTGTGAGATTGTAGAGGAAAATTTGGAGGAGTTTTTCAAAAGCGATTTTAAGTTATGAGAAAAGAGTTGTACAAAGCCTTATGTGAACGACTGAAGAGCATTGGCGAGATAAAGCACATTGATTTGTGGAACCGCAATGTTGAGTTCATCGAGCAGGATACCCTATGGGAACGCCCTGCAGTATTCATTGAGATATGCCCGATAACCTGGGAACCGATGTCTGGCGGTAAGCAACAACGAGGCAGTGGTCTTGTGAAGTTGCACATCGTGACGGATTGGAAAGGTTCGGCTGCAGACGGCAGTCCTTATCAGGAAGAATCGTTGGCTGTGTTTGACTACTCGCAGAAGATCCAAAGTGTGATTGATGGACTTACGGGAGAAAAGTTCCACGCCTTACATTTGGCAGAAACTTATACCAACCACGACCACGAGGAAATTGTAGAGAGCATTGAGGTTTATAAAATGCGGTGTGTGCGCACCATTTAGCCCATATTCAAACGAAAAGAGCGTCCTTGGCTACTTGCTTGGGACGCTCTTTTTATATCGTTAGAACGGCGTTAAAATGCCGTTAGGCGGCAATGCGATGTTCTTCCCCCTTTTGGGTGTAGAACATCATGTCTGTATAGTGGGCATTGTAGTTCATTGTGGCGTTGAACTCAACCTTTCGGCAGTTCCTGAATGGGTTACCTACGGTGGGATTCTTGCCCAGCCAATCGCAAAGCTCAACGATAGACGATTTGTTCGATGTGAAGTATATGAACTGATGCCCGGACAAGATGGTAAGCACATCGAGGTAGTCTGCCAACTTCCAGTACATGCTGTATGTGCCTACCTCTGTACTCAAGTAAGGAGGGTCAACCAGGAACACAACATTCGGAGTATCCTTGTATTGCTTGAATACCTCTTTGTAGTCAGCCGAAACGATGGTGATACCCTCGAGGTAGTCCGCTGATGGAGGATAGTCAGCCTTGCGAATGTTGTTATAGAGAGCCTCCTTCTTCATTTCGGGTATGCTCAACTTGTACTTCATCGAGAACATCAGAGCTGAGGATATGGTGATGAAGTCAATGTATCCATATTCTCGCTCTTCCTGTTCCAGACGGGCAAATATGAGGTCTCGCTTTTCCCCTTTGATGCAGCTGTGCTTCGGCATATCGCCCACGATGGAGCGTAGGTCAGCGAGTAGGAAATTGGTTCGGGGTATGTTCTCCAAGCGATGACGGTAGTTGTCGAAGTCGTTATATACTACAGTGGCATTTGGTTTTTGGCACTTGGCAATGTGCGACAATAATCCAGAACCACCGAACAGATCCACGAAGACGGTATCCTCGGGATATTGCTCGAGCACCTTGATGAACTCGCGTGCGAACATACGCTTTTGCCCCACGAATGGCAGAGGGGCGGACAGATAGTTTTTTTTCATTAAGTGTTTAATTCAAATTTTACATTCTCGTTGCCTCCCAGCAACAACTCGGTTTTCTCTATATTGCTTTGGTAGATGTGAACATTACCAAGAAACAGCGTTATTGATTTCAAAGGCAGGTCTATCTGTCGAGACATGAGGTAGAGGTGATAAATATCTGCAGGGAGCCCGAGGTTTGCATCGGAACTGCGCTGGTATGCAGATATGACAAGTTCGCCCTCGTCGATCTGGAACTGTACCAGGCTCAAGCAAGGTGCCTGATTGCTCTCGGCATTGGTGGCACCAAGGAACAGGACATAGTTCTTGCTGTTCCGCTTTTCACGATTGATTTTCTCTAATAGTGGGGGCAGTTTCTCAAAGTAGGTCGGGTAAGAGTTGACCAGGATAGAACCGCAATAGTCCCACCAGTTGATACCGGCATCGCGGTACTTCTCCACATTGCGCTCACCTTGCATAAACAGCTGAAGCTCGGAGCGGAGTTTCTTGCGTGCTATGCCGTGCCCCTCGAAGATGTCGAGCAGGTCGGCAGGGGTTAGTGACAGTTGTTCATTGAGCAAGTAGCGGATGTTCCCCTTCTTGTTCGTCTGTGTCTTGCCATTGGCAAGCACTTTGTGCAGGATTTGATGATACTTGTTCATAGCCGTACTTTTGAAATGATGGGCAAAGGTAGTACGGCAATTCCGAAGGGAATCCCTTTGCCGATGACATTACACTGCAGATAGATTGCAGTCGGATTTGAAGCGTCGTATCAAGTCGTACACCTTGCGCTCGCTGATGGTGTACTTGTCGGCAAGCGTGGCCACAATGTAAGACACCTTTTCCCCTTGAGTAACCAGTGCCAGGTACTCGTTAAACAGGTCGATATATTCGACATCTTCCATTCTTATGCCTGCAGTTTGGAACTTTTTCAGCAGTTCCTTATTCAAATTTAGTATCTCAATTACTTTCATTAGTCTAAAAATTACTATCTTTGCACCGTCTCACTTATTATTGCACTCAACTGTGCACCATAAAAAAAGCCTGCGTGGCGCGAACGAGGGTATTCTGCCCCCGGTCGTGCGCCACGCAGGTGTTTTGGTTTAATAGTAAGTGAGACGACTATTTAACAGGCCGGGGGCTTTTTTTCTACCCACCCCCAAAGGGTTGTTCTACACTCGGTATGGTTCCAAGTTGAAAGCATCTTTTTGAGCCCAACCGATATCCAGTTTTTCCTGAATATATTTGATTGATTGCACATAGAAGTCCGTCAGTTCCTCTACGGTCTGGAATGTGTGATAGCAAGGCACATCGTCCGTTCCGAACTTGAACTTCACGGGCAGTGTTGCCCCGTTCATTTGTACGGCGAGGTCGTGGGCTGCCTTATAGTTGAACTGGTTCTCGCTTGACAACCATATAGGCATACCGTTCCACTCGAACCCGGAGAGGATAGCCTGGTCGGTCTGTGAGTTGATCCAGCCGATGATGGTCTGCTTTATTTCCTCCTCTGTTGGCTTGTGGTTGAACTCCTCTTCCATATAGGTAGCCGAGCCGTCCTCTTTTCCCTGCACATCCCAACGGATGCGCCATTTGTTTTTTACAGGGTGTGTGCACTCTATCAGTTTGACCCCTGCAGAGCCTTCAATTCTTCTCATACATTGAAATGTTGTGTGCGTCTAAGTGAAGACGTACTTTGTTCTACCTTTGCCGAAGGTTTCCGACTTGATGGTGGTTTCAAAGGGGAATCCGTCTGGCATTTCACTCACTTGTTGGAGGATATTCTTCATTTCCTCCGAGTTGGTAAAGAACTTCTTGAGCTTGCCGTCCACTTCAATGGCGACAACGCATCGGTCTTCCCCTTGGCTGGTCTTTACCCCAGTCTCAAAGTCCTTGACCACGATTGGAAGGTTTACCAACTCGCGGATGCTTACCACCTCACCCGCAAATCGCTTCTTGCCATCTTCTGGCTTGTAAGCGACATTCAAATCCTTAAATGATTTCATTTCTTTGCCTGTTAATTTATTAAACAACATTATACAGTTGGCGTGCTTTGCCATTCCGTAGAAACTTGCTATCAAAACACGCCGCCTTTTTCTACTTTTTACCTCGTGCATCTTTCGGGCGAACTTCTGCTTGATGCGCTTGCGTAGTCGCACATGGTCGGGATATATGACATATCCCAAGAAGTCAATGCCCTCGTCCACGGGGAACACACGCTCGTTGGCTTTCACCTTGAGGTCTATCTGCTCCAACTGCTCGTGGACAACATCACGAATCTTCCACAATTCCGATTTCGCATTACCGAGTACGACCCCGTCATCACAATAGCGGTAGAAATGACGGACTCCGTACCTGTCCTTCAGATAATGGTCTAAATACACAGACAACAAGAGGTTGCCCAAGCCTTGTGATGAGCGTAGCCCGATGCTGATACCTTCGGGCATCATACGGACAAACCCGTCGAGCAGGTTGATGAGCGTCTTGTCTTTGAACACCCTGCGGACGCAGTACATAACGAAGTCCTGCTTCACATTCTCATAGAACTTTGAGATGTCGAACTTGTAGCAGTACCGTGTTCCTTCAGGATCATCTTTGAGGTCTTGGCGAATGTACTTCATAAGGTCGTGCATTCCCCGTCCCTCGATGCTTGCGGAGGTTGTTCGTATGAACCGCTTCTTCAGATGTCTATCCACCACGGCCATTATAGCGTGTACAGCGATTCGGTCTTTCATTGTGAGGACTTGGATACGGCGGAGCTTGCCTCCCTCCATTATCTCCCTCTCACGATAACCGCTGACACGGAATGATCCGTCGGCAATCTGTTTGGTCAGTTCCTGAATGACCTCCTCCCGATGCGCAAGAAGATAACGCCCCTGGCGACAGCGTTTCCGCTTTTTGCCACGGAGTACCTGGTTGAACGACTCCGCCATATTGGAGTAGTCCACAATCTCCTCGATGATGTAACCTTCTCTTCGCATACTGTTAGTTTTAGGCATTAGCCTTCCTTCCTTGGGCCTAAGTTCTTCGAATCCGTCAGGACCTACCAAACTCTACCCGTCCATTCAGTTTTTCAGCTTTCCAGTCGATGACTGCTGTTGCTGTGGCTTGTTCCCCTCGGCACGACGGTGAGGACACGTCCTCGGTGTTGTACGCCGATATTTGTTCTTTGGTTGTTTGCCAGGCGCGACCCGTTATTCGCGTTCGAGTTCGACGCATCGTTATTCGCATTCGCGTACGACACACCGCCATTCGAGTTCGCGTTGTTGTTGCCACGATAAACCACACGGCTTATTGGGGAACTCCACCAATTCGGGTGCAAAGTTACTGAATTAACGCGAACTCCGAATCTGTCGGTCATAAGAACAGCCAAAGAATGGCGGCAATAGCACCACCAAGAATGGTAATCAGCCAATCCACCCAATCCCAGTAGCACCCTTTTAGCTTGTCCTTGAGCTCAAGACAGGAAGCAGCTACAATGGCTGAATAGATGGCAGTCCAGGAAGACAGCGCAAACAAGCCTACAAGCAGACCACCAATGAGGTGCTTGTAGCGGTTGCTTTCTTTCAGAAATGAAATAATTTTCTCCATATTGCTTGGATTTGAAAAAAAGTTTATATCTTTGCGGTATCCAATTTGGTGGTGTCGGGGAGCCTTCGGGTCCGATGCCGCCTTTTTTTTATTCAAACTCAAAGGTTTTTATCTCAAGCCCCTTGGCACTATTGATGATGCAGATAATGCGGTGAACCTGTATTTCCTTTGATGTTTTTGATTTCATATATTCGTATCCCTTAGTAATCTTATCAGGAGAGAACATAGTAGGATCATCAAAATACATACATAGCGTGTCCGCATATTCGTGTGTATCAGTTCTCGCATTAAACTTGACAAGCTGGTTATTCTTTGCTCTGATAGCAGAACCATAGTGAGCTTTGTTCTTGGTAATTGATTTGATGTCCATACGAACACCGTCCAACACCATATCAAGCGATGTGAGAACATTGCCGTCACGTCCCTTCTTCTGCTCGTCTGAGAGTATGATACTGTGACCACAAGAATACAGGTGGTTTACCAATTTCTTCTCAAGTCTGAAACCCTCATCGCTACCTTCATTATGCCCAACGTGAGTCGCCTTCAAAGCCCCAGTTGTTGGATTGAACTCGACATCCTTGTATCGTTTGTCCTTTGAAAGTCTGTCATAGAGCTTCCTGTTCTCCTCGATGCGTTGGCGTTCCGATTCTTTTGTTTTGCCGTCATAGCAAGCGCGTATGAGTTTACAAGCAGCACACATTTCATTGTCTGGAATGTAAGGCTTTGCTGTGTTCAGTATGTCCTTTGCAATATCGCAGTCATTACATTTGCGTATTGTGTATGGGTTATAGTCGGGCATAGCCTTTCCCTCTTTGCCAGGGTTGAACCTGAAGATGCCTTTGGTGTCCTTACCTGTGGCGAGTTCACCGAGGGCTATCGCTTCATCGTGCTCTGTTGTCGGGTACTTTGATTTGCGCACCTGTACAACGGTACAACGGCAGTTCCAGCCATTGGGTGGATAGAACTCTTCCCAGAACGAATCCGAAGGAGGCAGAGTTATCCCGTGCATTGATGCGTGTTCAGGGCGCACCTTGCCATCTGCAGCAGTTCTGTACTGGAGATTGTATCTGTCTCCGTCCTCCATAAAGCGCTCCCATTTGGCAGCCATTTCAGCGGAGGACTGCACGAAGTTGTATTCGGCACGGAGGTAGTTTCGGTTGTACTTCTCGTCTATCTTCCGAACATCATTCAAAAACTGTTCGAATGACTTTCTATTGCCGTTCTCATCAAGCAGAGAAGGGAATGCCTCATTCAGCTCGTGAAAGGTCTTCATTCCGGAGAAGATGTAGTTTGAGCGGGTGAGTCGCTTGCGCATAAGGTCGGACATCTCTACTTTCTCGAACGAGGTATCCAATACCCTTGCGTGTGTACCTATGAACTCCTGAACCTTTGGTGTCTCCAGCAATTCAACGGTGAACTGCGCCCCTTCCTGACTAAAGACTGCCTTCATCATCCCAGTGAAGAGCTCTGTCATTTCCTTCCTTATCTCTTCCTCCAGCTCTTTACGTCCGGCAATGAACTGGAGAGGCTGACCGTCAAGCAGTGTTGCATACCTTTGGTGCAGCCCCACATAGTCAGTGGGGCTTAATCGAAAAAAGGGCGTGCGTTCTTTTGCTTGCCTTTTGGCTTCTGCTTTCCCTCTTCACCTTCATTCCCCTCAGTAGGCTCATCGCCATCATCGGGAGTTGGCGCGATAGGTGTTGCCTGTCGTCGTTCACCTACAGGCATACTATACTTTTCTGCAAAGTATGTAGGGTCCACCTCGTATCGATCGGCAATCATCGTCTCGTATGCCACCTGTTGCTCTGGGGTATAGTCAACGGCATCGTCCCACTCAAAGCGCAGTCCCTTGATGGGGAACCCGTGTTTTACCATTCGTGGGATGAGTTGGTTGTTGACAATATCGCGCAGCATATTGCGGTCACTCTCCACAAGGTTCTCGAATACTTGGAGGTGGGTTTGTGACTGTGAGAGGCTGCTACCGTCCTCAATGGTCATAGTCTGCCCGATGATGAGCTTTGAGAGTTCCGAGTTCGCACGATCCACGCGCTGGTTGTACACATTGTATGCGTCGCCCTTGGCTGACTCCTTGAACTCTATCTCTGTTTCGGTCGTTGTAACCATCGAGAGCTTTGTTCCTGATGCATCGAGCATACTCATCAGAGATGCGTGCTCTTTAGGGTCGCGTGATGTTGTCCTGGCAATGCGCATAGGCATACCGAAGATTTCACCGAATGTGTCCCAGAAACCAAGCATATTCTTCTTGGCGATGGTCTGTGTTGCCGCCTTGAGAAGCAACCCCAGCTCGTCAGGTTGTCCCGCCTCGATGAGCCAGTCGCTGAATGGGGGCTCGCGATACTCCGTTCCTGATGTCCAGTCCATACCAAGCTGTGGTACCACACGGCCATATTCAGGAATGACGTGCTTGCGTGGTAATAGTGTTACCCCGTTATAGCAGATGCAACCGTCCCCGTCTGTAGTTATATCGCCCAGCTCAATGAGTGAGTGGCCCCAATATATGGAGTCGAGAGCGTGCTTGAGCAGCTGCTTGAACCAGGACTGGTCGAAGTAATGCTTTGCTTCCTCGTTCTCCTTACCTTTGGCATCCACCAACTTGAAGGAACGCGACATCACAAAGCCCTTGCGCTGTTCTATACAGCCCGATAGGTGCAAGTCAACCAAAGCGTCGCGGTAGATGTCATAGAGCCGTTGCCTGTTCGGGCTATCCACATTGATAGCCATCTGCCAGGCGTGACGCCAGTCCTGCATATCCTGACGGGTGAGCGCCTCTGTTGTTTTTTGAAGGTCTATGATGACCTTTCGCACCCCTCTTTTATCTCCCTTGGCAAGGTAGAAATCCCCGTGAGGGGTGTGTATGATGTTGTCAGGCTTTGAGGAGAAGCCCATAATTGAATCCTTGAATCCCATAGTTACCAGGTGTGATGAAGTTTAGACTCTGAACGGAAAATGGTTGTGCCACCTGGTGTGTCTCCTTCCTCGTTGGTGGGAGCCGGCAAGTCGGGGATAATCTTCCCTGCTTGAACGCCCTCCAGCCATTTGATGGCTCGCTCATACCGTTCCTTTCGTATCTCATAGCCCATCTTCTGGGGCATAGCCGACACCATGTGATAGAGTGCAACATCACAGGTATACATTACTATCTGCCTGTTGCGCTGTTCTCCCTCGGCGGCAAAGGTGGCCACACAGTCATACCTGGGTCGCAAGTATCCTGAAATCTCCTCTATGGCCTCTGCCTCGGCATTGGCTCGGTTCGCTTCATCGGTCTGTGTGATGACCTTGAGAGCGTCGTTTCCGATTACAACCTTGTAGTCTTCTTCTGTGATAAACATAGCCCCTCCTTCCTACTTTGTGATGAACAGGGCTGACCTCTCGATGTCCTGTATGGTTGTACCTTTGCGGAATCGCTTCTGTGCAATCAGTAGTTTGAAGGTCTTTTTAGGCGCGACCTTCAAAGTGCCGTTCATATACACCACAAAATACTTCAAGCCTGTGAGCTCTGCGAGTTTGGTTGCCTTCTTTACTGCACGCTTGTACTTCCAAGCGAAAATAATTCTCTTGATATACTGAATCATATTACCATATATTTTTGGATGTCGGGCGAGCCCCGAACATCGGTTTGAAACTCTCTTGTCTTGTGTTGCGCTGTAGGTACCATATAGCACCTTCATCAGCGTCGGGCGCATCATCGTGAACACGGCTTCCTCGCTCGAGTGACAGAGTCTGTTCTATGCCGACCTGCATATCTGAGGAGTCTTTCAGCGCCTCGTTGTAGAATACGAATCCGCGTTCCCATAGAGGTGATATCGCCTCGATACGCTGTATCTTCTCGGGCTTCTTGCGCTTGTCAGGAAGAATGGGCAACTGGTATCCTCGCAGGTTTCCCTCCGTGGTGAACTCATCGAGGATGATGTCCTGCATGAAGTTGGCCTCCATAAAGAAGCGTACCGACACATTTTCGGGCAGTGATTCGTAGAGGTTGTATAACCAGCGGACCATTCCCGACACAGTGTCTTGCCGGACATAGCAGTCTATCAGGTGAAGTTCGTTGCCAATCTTGCCCCATAGACGAGAAGCTTTGTAGTCGTTTGCCGTTGTGGACTTGAAAGAGGGGTCGGTATAGCACACGAGCATTTCGTACTTGTGAAGTGGCAGCACCTTCTTGTAGCGTATCCAGTCGTGGCGGAAGATGGTCCCGTCCTTGATTGGGTTGTGCATCATCTCCTTCTGCCAGGAGCGATATCCCATAAATGCTGCAGCTTCTTCTGCTTCTTGTTTGGTCCACTTCTCTTTCCATACAGGCTCTCCGTCCTTATCCACCGCTTTAATCTCGGACACATACACACCCTTGGTGGCTGCGATGTTTGCCAATACGGAGTTTTTGGAGATGAGGTTACCCACCATAATGAAGCGACCACGACCAACATCAAGAGCACCGAATAGGGCTTCCTTTACCCAGTCGGTGAGGTCGTTTACTCGCTTCTCATTACGGCAAAGCTCGTCGTCGTCCAAGTCGTCAATCACGATGTAGTCAGGTCGTGCTTCCTTGTATCTCAAACCGCGTGGAGACTGTCCGCGACCACGGGCGAAGAATGCCACATCAGACTGTGTTACGAACTGACCTTCTTGCCAGTTGCCTACAGCCTTCTGCTCACCGAAGTCAGCAATGATGCGCTGGTTGAACTCCAGTTCCGCCTGAATGTCGGACAACAAGCCGATGGCACTTTCCTCAGACTTGCCCACAACCACCATCACATTGATGAGCCTCTTGGGCTGGAACATCAGCCACAGAGGTAGGAATATGTCAAAGTGGGTGGACTTGGCATGACCTCGTGGCCATTTGAATACGGCCTTCAGGTTCGGGGTGTTCTTTACCTTGAGTGCAGCGCTATTGTGGAACGGAGCATTGTGTACGGTCCGGATCACCTCGCCTGTGGTTTTGTCTCGCAAGGTCAGGAAGTGCGGGAAGTAGTATTCGCAGAACGCGGCATAGTCCTTCTGTAACCGCTTGATGCGTTTATCCTTCTGTACAGGGGATTCGTTTACCAGGGCGGTGAGGTCAGTGAGCGACTGGACGCGTTTACAGTGTTCCTGCCATTCGGCATAACTCTTCTTCAGTTCGCTTAATCCTGCCATACTACTTCAATGAATTTGCGCTCATCGACTCGATGAGATATTTGTCCTGGTACTTGTTGATAGCCTTGAGCAGTTCGGGAGTAATCTCTGGGTCGGTCTGCGAACGGTATTCCAACCATCTTGAGAATGCCATAAACACCTCGATTGCGTCCACGACATTTGCCTTCTTGTCGAGCTTCTCAATGACTGATGATAGTTTGGCGAGTTTGTCGCCGAGCCCTGCAATCATTGTAGGGTCTTCTGATTGGTGTACTTGCTCGATGAGTGTGTCGATGGTGAGCAGTAGCTTGTTAACCAACTCGGGGCGTGAAACCTGCTTGGCAGCTCGTGCCTCCTTCCAGCCCTCGGCTGTACACCACTTTGATACAGTGACACGCGATACTCCTACCTTGTCTGAAATCTCCGTCTGTTCCATTCCTGCAAGGTATAGAGAGCGTGCCAACGATTTCTTCTTTTCTAAGTCTGCCTTTGTCATATATGAAAGGTTAAAATGTTGAACAACTGGTGCAAAGTTGCGGAGTTTCAGCGTGTTCGCCAAAATAGTGTGCAATGGTTTCATAGAAGTGTGCAACCGTTTCACGCTATTTTGGTCGGGTGAAAAAGTCGGGCTAATATTGCATCGCAATCGGGCGGATTCCCCCTCCGATTATCTAAAAAAAGAGATATGAGCAAACGAGTACGAATCACCAACGACAGCCTGAACAGTTACGGAACGCGCGTGCTGACATCAGGAATGAATGTCGAGCAGTACTGCCGAAACCCTGTACTGCTGTATCAGCACGAGCGCGGACAAGTCATCGGGTATGTGAAGGACCTGAAGGTAGAGAATGATGAAGTGACGGGAGAACTTATGTTCGACTGTGCGTCGGAGCTCTCGAAGCGATGCAAGAAGCAGTATGAGTTCGGAAGCCTTCGAATGGTCAGTGTCGGTATCGACATCCTTGAACTCAGCGATGACAAGGAGCACCTGGTGCAAGGCCAGACAAGTCCGACCATTACCAAGAGTAAACTCTTTGAGGTCTCGCTTGTGGATATCGGTGCCAATGACGATGCCATCGTACTGCAGAAAGACGGAAAGCGTATCACGCTTGGCAAGGACGGAGAGTGTCCTTTGCCCTTACTCAATAATAACAACAACTTTCAAAACCCAGAACAAATGGATCAGAAAAAGTTAGCCTTATCATTAGGCTTGCCGGAGACGGCAGACGAGGCTGCTATCAATGCAGCTATTGAGGAGTTGAAGACCGCCAAGGCGGAGAATGCTGACCTCAAGAAGAACAACAACACGCTTACCCTCGAGCGTATTACCAATGCGGTAGACAAGGCCATCGGTGAGAAGCGATTGGCTGCAGACAAGAAGGACCAGTTTGTCGAGCTCGGCAAGAAGGTAGGTATTGATGAGTTGCAGAACATTCTTGCTGCTATGACTCCTCAAGTGAAGTTGAGCCAGACACTTGGCCATCAGGGCGGTGCTCCTACTGGTGCGCCCGCAACCTACTCAAAGTTGAGTGAGGTTCCTGCGGACAAGATCCTTGAACTTCGCGAGAAAAATACTGCAGAGTACAAGCGCCTTTACAAGGCTGAGTACGGCATTGACTGTGAGATTGAGGATTAACAGAGTACAAACCAATAAAAACAGAAAGACAATGAAAACAATGTTTGCATTTCTAACAGCTCTCCTGTTCAACGCAGTTACAGGTGCAGCGTTCGGTGCGGTTGTCGGCGTTAGCCCTGTGGCAGGTGCCCTTGGTATGAATGCCATTTCCGCAGTAGTAGGCACGGCAATGCCTTCGGGTGTTATGCGTGCCGGTGTTCTGAAGGAGATTTGGACTGGTGAGATGGTGAAAGCCCTCCGCGAGTTCCTTGTGGGTTCTTGGCTTGACGGCATTCCTGACAACTCCTCATTAGTAGATAACGATGTCATCCATCTGGTGGATGTAGGTGTTGACCCTGATGTATTGGTGAACAATACCACATATCCTATTCCTCTCCAGAACTTGGACGATGCGGACATCACAATCAGTCTTGACAAGTTCCAGACAAAAGTTACGCCTGTCACTGATGATGAGTTGTACGCTATCAGCTACGACAAGATTTCGCGCGTCAAGGAGAGCCATTCGAATGCTATCAATGACAGCAAGTTTGCCAAGGCGGCTCACGCATTGTGTGCGACCTCTCATACAGCTAAGACTCCTGTGTTGACTACATCCGGTGCACGCGACGAGGCTACAGGCCGATTGAAACTTACTCCAGCCGACCTTGTGGCGATGAAGCGAGCTCTTGACAACTTGAAGGTGCCTGTTGATAATCGCCGTCTGGTGCTTTGCCCTGACCACGTGAATGACCTTTTGGAGGCAGATCAGAACTTCAAGGAGCAGTACAACATCAACCGTGGCGAGGGTACTGTGGCACGAATGTATGGCTTTGACATCTACACTTTCGGTAACAACCCATACTACACTACGGGCGGTGAGAAGAAGGCGGTCGGTGCAACTGCATCAGCAGGTGAGTTCCAGTGTTCGTTCGCGTTCTACACCAAGCGTGTGTTCAAGGCAACCGGTTCTACCAAGATGTACTGGAGTGCTGCAGAGAACGACCCCGAGTATCAGCGTAACAAGGTCAACTTCCGCCACTATTTCATCTGTATGTTCAAGAAGGCAGATGCTGGTGTCGTAATGAGAAGTGGCTACAAGGCTACTGCTTAATGGCGAAGTTGAAGTATTTAGTAATCCACTGCACAGCCACGCCATCAGGCCGTGAAGTCTCCTCTGGCGAGATACGAGCATGGCACACTAACCCGGTAAGCAAGGGTGGGCGTGGCTGGAAGCAGGTGGGATATACCGACCTGATACATCTGGACGGCGAGGTTGAACGCCTTGTCGAGAACAATGAGGATGCGAATGTTGATCCGTGGGAGATCACTAATGGAGCCAAGGGGTATAACTCCGTAAGCCGACACATCGTGTATGTTGGAGGTGTGGCTTCAGATGGCAAGACACCCAAGGACACTCGCACCAAGGAGCAGAAGCTGGCTATGGAAACCTATGTAAAGGAGTTCCATCGGCGATTCCCCAAGGTCCGTATCATCGGACATAGGGAGGTAGCAGCAAAGGGTTGCCCCAGCTTTGATGTTCAGGCTTGGTTGAAGACCATAGGGATTAACCAATAAAACGAGTGGATATGGAGTTCAGCGAAATACTCAATTACATACTGGGCGGTGGACTGTTGGCGGCTGTTGTCGGCATAGTAACCCTGAAAGCGACCTTGCGTAAAGCGAATGCAGATGCTGAGAAGGCTATCGCAGAAGCCGAGACAGTGCGTATTGATAACGCTGAACACGCCACCCGTATTTTGATAGAAAATATTGTAGAACCGCTAAGGAAGGAATTGCATGAGACACGAGAAGAGTTGCGTGAGACCAAGAAGGAGTTCGGTGCGACCAAACGCGAAATGGCGAGGCTCCGCAAGGCAATTGCCGACGCTAACAGTTGCAAGCATTCTGATGATTGCCCTGTTCTTTACAGGTTGCGCGACCTCACGAAAGGTGAGCTCCCAGGCTGTATCGAGCACGGCCCAGGAATCCGTGGACAGCCTACGATACGAAGTAAGGAAGATCGAGACGGTGACGGTACCACAATCACAGGTGATTCTGGAGATACCGATAGACAGCCTCCGTAAACTTCCCCAGAAGGCAGAATATCGAGCCAAGAACGGGCAGGCTAATGCTGTAGTGCAGTACAAGCGGGATACTATAATCGTGTATGCCATTTGCGATAGCCTGAAACGGCAATGTGAATACTATGAGAATGTAGCAGCCACATACAAGGAGGCATACGAAGATCTGCAGAACATTGTTCAGGAAGAAAAAGAACAGCGTTCGAATCCTATCAAAATAGCGTTAATATCATTTCTTGTCGGTGTTGTCATCGGCATATTACTAACAATCATTGTAAAACTCAAATTCAAAACGATATGAGCGAAGTAGCAAAAAGTGTATTGGACGGTACCGACCTTATCTTGAGTGTCGGTGGCAAGGCTCTTGGCTTCAGTACAGGTTGTAAGGTCAGCACATCTGTAGAGACAGGTGAGCGAGTAACCAAGGAGGCTTCCTCTGGCAAATGGAAGGAGAAGTATGTCAAGAGCTTCAGCGAGAGCATCTCTGCTGATGGTTGCGTACTCACTGACGGCGATGCAGAGACTCCTACCTATGACCAGCTGAAGGACTTGATGCTGAAGGGTGACCCTGTAGATGCGGCTTACTCGTTGCGCGACGGGGACAAGCGTACAGGTAAAACAACTGGCGGTTATGCCGGCAAGTATATCATCACCTCTTTGGATCTTGACGGTCAGGCTGGCGATGATGCCAAGTATAGTGTCCAGCTCGAGAATTCGGGCGAGGTCAAGAAAGTGCAGGACAGCAACGGCTTGAGTGAAAAATCTGAATAAATCTTTAGGCTATGAAGAAGATGAAGATTAAAGGCGTAGAGTATCCTTGTAGGGTTACAATGGGTGCTATGGTGCGTTTCAAGCGTGAGAGTGGCAAGGACATCCGCGAGGTTGACCAGCAGGATGTTGACCTGATGCTTTTGTTTGTCTGGTGCTGTGTGAAAAGCGCTTGTAATGCCGACGGGGTGGATTTCGACCTGCCATTTGACAGGTTTGTCGATATGCTTGAGCCTGAGGACTTCACGGAGTTCTTCGGTGAGGTTCAGGGTGAGACTCAAAAAAAAACGGTGAACACTCCGATGAAGTAGAGTCCGGAGGCATAGAAGCACTTATGGGAATAGCGTTGGGGTGTATCGGAATGAGTATGCAAGACTTTGAACGATGCACCCCTTCTGAGTTCAAAGCGACTTTCGATGCCTGGAATGGTCGTCAGGAACGCATTGAGCGTAGTGAATGGGAACGCGTTAGGATGTCGTGCTTGTGCACATTACAGCCATACAGCAAGAAAAAACTGCAGGCTTCCGACATTATGGAGTTCCCATGGGAGAAACAAAAGACAAAAGCCAATAAGCGTGAGGAAACACGCGAGGAGGTTAACGCGAGATATGAAAGGGCTAAACGCAAGTTCGGCTTGCAATAGCCATAAACAAAAAACATATCGATATGAAATCAGTATCATTTGTAATAGAGTTGAAGGATAAGGTGTCGGCAATGGTGAAGAAGATCACTGGTGCCTTCAATGACCTTCAGACAGATGTTGACAAGACGCAGACGAAGATGCAACAGTTCCAGTCTGCCCTTGGCAAACTTGACATGCCGAACTTCAACGCCATACTGCAGGTAGCGGAACGGCTCGGTTCGCAGTTCGCCAGTGCCGCCGAAACAGGAATGGGATTCGGCCAATCAATGGCGGACTTGAGTTCTATTACTGGTATCGTTGGAGAGGAACTTGAGGGGCTTGAGGCAAACAGCCGTCGTTTTGGTAAGGAGTCGGGCTTGGGTGCAGATGCTGCAGCCCGTGCCTATTCATTGCTTGCCTCGCAAATTGAAATATCGAAAATTGGTATCGACGGCTTGAACAAGCTGGAGGAGAAGTCAATTACATTGGCACACGCCTCTGGTATGAGCCTTGATGGTGCGGCAAATGCTTTGGCTGGAACCATCAACCAGTTCGGTTTGGGAGCAGAAGCTGCCGACCGAGTTATCAATGTTCTTGCTGCCGGTTCTAAATATGGTGCTGCGGAGATTGAAGATCTTACGCAGTCTTTTAAGGTTGTGGGTGCTGCAGCCTCTGCGATGGGGCTTGATGTGGAATCCACTGCCGGAGCATTGGAAATCCTTTCACAGGCTAACCTTAAAGGCAGTGAAGCTGGTACTGCATTGCGCAATATCATTCTCAAGCTGAATACGGAGTTGGGTATAGACTTGGGCGAGACCTCGCTTGGTACAGCCTTGGAAGCTTTGAAGCCGAAACTGTCAGATGCGACCTATCTGTCAAAGGTCTTCGGTATGGAGAACATCGCGGCGGCACAGTTCCTTATTCAGAACGCTTCTGCCGTAGATGAGATGACAGCGCAGCTTACGGGTACCGCTGTGGCAGAGGAACAGGCGGCGGTAAGAACTGCCACAACAGCCCAGCGTATGCAGGAGCTCCGTGCATCTGTGGATAATATCAAGATTGGCTTTACCGAGATGCTCGGCTCTATGGCCCCATATACGGCTCTTGCAATGGAGAACGCAGATGCCATTGCCTTAATGGGTACGATGATGAAGAGTGCCTATTCAGGTATGAGTACGCTGAACCAGGTTGTGGTAAAGCTGACAGGAAGTACAATCCTCCAGAATGTCGCAACCAAGGCAGCTTCAGCAGCTACAGCGGTATGGACTGGCGTTCAGAAGGTGCTTAACCTGGTACTGACAGCCAATCCGATAGGCTTGGTTATCGCTGCTATTGGTGCATTGGTGGCTGGAGTCATATACGCCTATAACAATTTTGAGGGATTCCGCAATATCTGTGACAAGGTATGGGAAGCCGTCAAATCCGTAGCCTCGGCAGTTTGGGACTTCCTTGTCTCCGCTTTTGAGAAAGCAAGTGCTGTAATCAAAAAGGCGTGGGAATGGGTAAAGAAGTTCTTCGGTATCAAGGATGACGCTTCAGCAAAAGAAGCAGCTACAACATTGGATAAGCAGACTGAATCCATCAATGCCAATACCGAAGCAAAGAAAAAGAACAAGGAGGTAAAGATTGACTTTGATGCGACGGGTTCGGGCAAAGGAAAGAATGGCAAGAAAGGCACAGAGAAGCCTGTAGCCAACCCAACCTCCTACAAGGAATTGGGTGATGCTATCTCTTACTATGAGAAGAAGCTACAGGAAACCAAACCTACAGAGACGGAAACCATTGCTTTACTCCACAAAAAGATCAAGGCATACAAGGATGCTCAAACAGTTATTGAGCAACAGTGGGCTGCAGCCAATCGCCCCGAGGAATTGAATACCCTCCAGGCTATCGATGCAGAGATAGAGTATCAGCAATCCCTGCGCGCCACAGCGACCGCTGAGAATATAGCGGGAATTGATGCAGAGATAGCCCGTCTGAATGCCCTTAAAACGGCATTAGAAGACAGTGCGCACACAGAGGTCAGCCTTGATCAGATAACGACATACGAGCAGTTGAACACAGAACTGTCATACTATGAGGCAAAGTTACAGCGTGCAACATCGACTGAACGTGCGGAAATACAAAAGTGGATAAACGACCTGAAGCGTCTGCGTGGTGAGTGGGATGTTACATTGGCAACAATGAATGCCCCTGGTGACATCTCAACTCTCGACACCATAACCGAACTTGACAACGCAATCTCGTACTATAGCAACCAACAGAAGAATGCCACAGCTTTGGAGATTGTGAACATACAGCGCACTATCCAGGCATTGGAGGCAAAGCGTGATGCGTTGAAAAACCTGACGGATATCCCATCCATGCAACAGGAGATTGCCGAGTTGGATGCACTGACAGGCAATGGTCTTCAGATGAAGTTGGAGTTGGTAGGTCTTGAAACTGTCAAGGCACGCATACGCCAGCTTCAGAGTATGCTTGACGATACAAAGAATCCACTTGGTGACGATCAACGCAAGGAGGTTGAAGGGTTGCTCGGTTCCTGGAAGAAGTATGAGAAGGTAATTACTTCCACTTATAGCAAGGGAGACTTGCTTACGGGCGCCATGGGGAACTTGAGTTCACTTATGGGCTCCTTGTCGGGGGTTGTAGGTGAAGGTGCTGCAGGATGGTTGTCTTATGGTGCCAATATCCTGACGGCAGTAGCCCAGGCGATGCCAGCGTTGGCTTCTGTTATCGGTGGTAATATAGCACAAGCCTTCTCGGGAGCAGCAGCACAGTCACAGACGGTACCGTTCCCATTCAACCTTGTTGCCCTTGCTGCGAGTATGGCAGCAGTGGGTGCTGCTGTTGCCTCCATACCAAAGTTCGCAGATGGTGGTATTGCATACGGTCCGACGTTGGGTATATTCGGTGAGTATTCAGGTGCTTCCAATAACCCGGAAGTTGTAGCTCCCCTCGATAAACTGAAATCAATCATAGGGCTTGATGGAGGTTCAGGAGGTGGAAAGGTCGAGTTTGTCATTGAAGGACGAACGCTGAAGGGTATTCTAAACAAAACAGAACGATTCCAAAAGAGAACACAATAATGGCAATGCAGATTATATATACAGGGTCTTTCCGTAGTGTGGACGGGGTATTATATCGGGTTGACATTTCGTCCACCGATACCTCCTTTGCTACATCGCAAGAGGTGAAGTTCGCATACGATACCCCTGTCGAGATAGAATGGAATGAGGTAGATAAACTGGAGCCAGTTCAAGGCTCGTGCCTTACTCTTACCTTGCAGAGCTTGCAGGACCGCCAATTTATAGACCTCTATTCAATTGAGGTCGGTACCATGCGTGCGGATGTGTACAGGAATGGTAAGCTCTATTGGTCCGGCTTGCTTGATACAGAGCTGTATGAAGAGCCTTATTCGGAGAGGTGTGACTATGATGTGACCTTTTCCTTCTCGGACTTTGCAGTTCTGGAGCGTGTGAAATGGAGCAAGACTGGTGTGTGTTCCATTCAGGAGGTCATTGATGCCTGTATCGCTGAAATGGGCATCAAATATAACGGAGTGCAGAAGTTTATCAGTACGAAGACATCGCAGTATGGCAGTGTAATCAACCTCTCCTCCCTGTATGTCTTGAATGACAACTTCTATGATGAAGACGGAGAAGCGATGACGATGCGTGAGGTGCTTGATGAAGTGCTTCGCCCATTTGCTCTCCGTATGGTCCAGAAAGGAGGCTATTTATATCTGTTTGATATGAATGCCGTGTATAACGATATGGGGACCGAGGAGGTATGGTGGAAAGCTGACGATGCATATTTGGGGGTCGATGTTGTCTATAATAATGTGAAGGTCACTTTCTCTCCCTATGCTGATTCAAAATTGGTAAATACTGAGCTTGAGCATGAGAATGTGCTTCCAGACAAAGAGGCTACGCGAAAGTATCTGATGGATAATGACTGGAACAATGCTGCAGACGGCTTCCGTATTGTTGTGGGAGACCAGGATAATCTGCCTATGACTCTTGCCAATGGTGCGAAGTTTTATCGTATTGATAGTGACTATAGCGGTAATGACGAGGCAGGTGTTATTTGGAGTTACAAGGGACAGGCAAGTTCAAACTACTCACAGATATTGCTTAACTCTTTTGCCAAAGCTCGGAACAACGGGGTTTGTACTTCGGTACCTATCATTTCCACGAAGCCTTCATTCTTGGGTTATGTGAGTTATAAGCGAACTTCTTTCAAGCTCAAGATAACACTTGACTTGCTGTTTGATGTCCGTTATAATCCATTCGAGGATGCTTCTCGACCCAATGAGGAGGGTAACTGGGAACGCTTGAACGACTGGTGTAACTTCGGATATGTGCCTGTAATGCTCTACCTCAAGGACGCCAAGGGCAACATCCTATATCATTACGAGAACAGCGGAGTGATAGACCAGAACAGCTATAAGCATGATGGTTCGAACTGCAAGTGGGTTTCTGGGGCTGGCAAATGGGGCTGTATGTACCTGTGTTATTACGACTGGGACAACCGCAAGAGTAAGAGTGGTTTTGGCGGCTGGAGCAAGAATAAGCCAATCATTGGATATTACCGTGATGGACTTCCCAAGAAATGGAAGGCAATGGGAGATGGGGAGTTTATAGACCTGCCCCCATACAATGGCGGGTTCCTTGAACTCCATATTGGCAGGGGTATCTATCAGTTTGACTATAAACGAGAGGAGAAGGATATCTACTCCCGTGCCCGTTGGCTGATGTATCAAAACCCTACGGTTACATTGGTGAACAGCAACGGAACAGACATATCGCTTGATGATATAGAAGATGTCGCCTGGATAAATAAGGCAGCCAAGGAGGAACTGACTATTGACACCATCCTTGGTACCCTTGGCAAAACCTGGTCGCCTTCAGCTCGGGGACTCGTTATGGATTCCACATATAAGGCATACCAGACATTCTACCGTGCAGGTGTAGAAGATAGACTTGAGCGACTTCTTATCGGTAGTGTCTATAGCCAATATGGCTCCCGCCACAATACACTATCAGGAACGGTTCGCCTTCTCCCTGACTTGAAAATCCATACCGATGCAAGTTCCTCGGGAAAGTATGTTCTCTTGTCAGAGGTGCAGAATCTGATGCAGGACAGTAGTGAGATAACAATGGCGGAGTTATCCGCAGACAATTACGAAGGTATAGAGTACAGTTGATATGGCAAAGAAGGAATATAATGTTATAACCACCTTGCGTGACGCTTTGCCACGAAGCAAGCGCCGTCGTAGTGCTACCCAGTCTGGGGGCGGTGGTGGAACAATCAATGTGGTATCATCGGGCGGTTCTGATGGAGACGGGCATACGCATAGCAACAAGGCTGTGCTCGATGCACAATCAATGGACGATGACGGTTATCTGTATTTGCGCCACAGAACCGATGATGCGGAGGAGTCTGTTACCGAGAAGATAAAGGCGGGCTATGCTGACGAGGCTGCTCATGCGAAAGAGGCGGACAATGCTGATAAGTGGGACAAGCGACAATTCGATGACTTCCTCGATCAGCCAGTCCGCAAGTCTGACAGTGTGCAATACAAAGAAGTCATCACTGACACATTGCGTGGAGCTGGGCAGTTCGTTGATGGTCTGCTTGGTTGCGGATATCGCTTGTGGACAGATGAAAACGGAGTCGTGCACCTGACCATTGACAAACTCACCGTGCGCCAGACGATGGTGGTGCTTGAGTTGCTTATCGAGCGCATCCGTAGTGTTGGTGGTCAGATTGCAGTCTCGGCTGCAAATGGTAAGATTAAGGAGGTTGAAGTGTTGGAGGGTTATTACCGCATAACCTTTGAGCAAGACAGCCAGTTCTTGCCCCACGACCTTGTACGCTGCCAAGTCTTTGCCAATGGGACCATCAAGGGCTATTGGGTAGAGGTGGCAGATGTAGACGAGAACTCAATCCTGGTACCTGTTGCAGAGTTTGCCGGGACTGCTCCATCAGTTGGGGATGAGTGTGTGCTGATGGGTAATACTGAGAATACAGCCCGCCAGAACCTAATCCTCATATCAGCAACTGAAGACGGTCAGCCTCGTATTGATGTGATGAACGGGGTCAAGTCCAAGAGCTTTGCGGGTTGCCTTCGTGCAAGGTTCGGTAACCTGAACGGAATTAGTGATACCTGGTTCCCTGCAGATAAGCAACCCCAAGGGGATGGTATCTATTGTGACAACGCTTTTCTTAGGGGTACTTTCCTTCTTGAAACAGGTGAAGATGTAAAGACAAAGTTCGAGATAACCGAGGGTAAGATCCAAGCAGCTGTTACTGGCATACGCCAGGACTTCCTCGGGGAGAATGGTTACTTGAACAATGCCGCCTTCGCTGATGGTATGGATAAATGGACCACCGACAACGAAACGGTCTTCTTCCTTGTAGGCAATAAATGGGTATGGGCGAACAACAATGTCCTCTCAAAGAAAGGCAACAGCGCAAGCGTTACCACCGATAACGGGCGAGTTGTGGTTCGTATCCGTAACAAGTATATACTGCAGAAGTATTCCAATCTTCGTGTGATCCCCGAAATGGGTGCTACATCAAGCGGTCTAAAAACCCCGCTTCCTGTATATCTGTCCTTCTTCTATCGATGTGCAGATCCTGGCACACTCAAGGTAACATTCGAGGGTGTGGATAAGACGGGCTTTGTGGAGTTTGACTCGCTGAATATTGAGGAGCAATTGGAGTCAACAGGTGATAATTACAAGCAGTACACTTGTAGCGGTCTTTGGAATGGTACAGGTGATTTCAAGCTGTCATTCACAGGTGACATATACCTCTATATGCTTGTGTTGAGTACGGATAAGGTGGAAGCCTTCACATATCAGTACAAGACCCTGCTCGAGCAGTCAGAACGATTGGTGAAGATTTCTGCAGCGGTCTATGATAAGGACGAGGCTTTGCTTGAGGAAACTGGACTCATCACAACTTCAAAGGTTACAGGAATGTATGCCATTGACGGAGACGGCAATCTGAAATCGTTTGTTGGCGCAAGCCAGGAGGGTGTGAAAATTAAAGCCTCACATATAGCCCTTGAGGGTGTAGTGACTGCGAATAACTATTTCCAGATCCTGCAAGACGGTAGCGTAGTTGCTAACAAGGGAACATTCAACGATGTGGTGATAAATGGTTCTATGCGTTCACCTTTCGTCCGTGAGACTGACTCTATTGATTTTACCATTGAATGGATGGACGGGGACAGCACGACGACCAGTATAAACAAATCTACACACGACAATGTCGTTCCGATTGCGTCTGGTGGAAGTTGGATTACATCTGGAACTTTGGAGTGGGATGCTGGGCAGTCAGGTCGTAGAATGTGTATAGCAAACTACAAATGGAAGGATTCGGTAACACAAGGAAGCATGTCATACTCTGCCCCCAAGGATAGTGGCAAATACTTCTTTGAGAATGGTATTGCCAAAAGTGAGATACAGTTGTCCCGTGAATGCGTGGAGTTGATGGGCTACGGTACTGAAGACGACTTCTACGGATGGATAGTCCTCAATCGCATAGACTTGATGACTAATGCCTGTTATGGAAAGGAAATGAAGGTGCTTGCCTTTGGCAGAGTAACAGGAGGCAAATCCACCGAAACAACCTCAATTCAAGCCAGGACATTTGACGGCAGTTCTTTAAGCGTGGAATGGGTGGCTACGGGTAGATATAAGGTTTATGTGCCTTCAGCGTGGAACTTGCAAGACAATAAGTATATGGCGGTTCTGACAGGATATGGGTTCGTTGAAGGTAGTACCAAAGCAGCAACAAAGGCGACACTGTTAGGCGCTTATTCGACATATTTTGAAGTGTTCGTGTCTGATGATGCGAGTGCGAATAACGGTTCTTTTATGTTCATATTGACTAATCTTAACGACTGGATGTATTTATGATAAAATTAAACTTCAAAGAGTTCAGCATTTTTACGGATATAACACGCCATGACAGGCGAGTTGGAGATGCCCGAGAGAGTTTCGCCAATCAGATTTATTTGAATGTTAGCGGTATTAGAGCCCACGCATTGGCAATGAAAATCTATCAGAGTGAGGGTGAAACAATGTATACCCCCGAGGAGGTAAAGATGATACGAGAAGTGGCAAACAAGTTTTGTCTGCCATATTTCATAGATGGCTTGAATGAGCAGTTGAACAATCAATCTAAAACAGAATAACTATGGCACTAACGAATGCAGAAAAACAGGAATTGATTAACGCCTTAAAGGCGGAATCTCAAAGTGTTGATGAACTACCTGTAGTGAATAGTCTGGACGGGGTTAACAGTCTCCCCGCAATGCGTGGTACCGAGGTGGTAAGTGCGCCAATATCGTTGTTGCGTAAGCCTGCAGAAGATGCTGCGAAATCGGCAAATGCAGCAGCTGCCAGTGCGACATCTGCTGCAGGTGTCGCGGAGGAGGCTGCAGAGACTGCATCAACGGCTGCTGCCAATGCAAGCACAGCTTGTGGGCACGCCGAAGATGCTGCCACAAATGCGAACGAGGCAGCGGACGAAGCCCGAGAGGTTGTCGCCTTGCACAAGAATACGGCAGAGTTGGCGCGTGATGGCGCGACTGTAAGGTTTGACGACTTTGTCAACTTGAGCAATTTTAGTGTGGAGACTTGTGATAAGCCGGGGGGTGAAATTGTATATAATGCGACCACAAACAGTTTCCTTTATCTCTATAATACCGTGTATTATCGTGATTGGACGGATGCGGTAGGTCGCCCGATGGCTTTGTATATGGACTCTGGGTATCGCCCATTGAAAAACAAGGCGTACCTTATGGGTGATACAATGTATGCCTGGAGTGTCGATGAGAATACCCTTGTCGAGATTAGCGGAAGCGGAGGTGGTAACACTATCAATGTGTCGGAAGCATACCCCCTTCAGAATGGTTTTTATACTCTTGCCACAGCCATTGTTGCTATCGAGGACAAACTGCGTGCCAAAGGCCGCACAATAACCTACGAGGTTTCTCAAGGCAAATGGGAAACCAAGCAGTTTGCCGGCACCGACATTGACAGTTGGGAGGCAGAGGCAAGCTGGGAAGACTTCGGCGGAGCTGGAACGGTGAAGGCTATCATTGTCAATGGTGAGGAGCAGACTCCCGACGCTATGGGTAATGTGAATATCACCATCAATGAGGTAGAGGTTGATGAGACGCTGGACGCTAATAGTACCAACCCAGTGCAGAACTCAGCCGTGGCTGGTAAGTTCAACGAGGTCGATGCCAATACCGTGTTCGGTATGAGTGCAGAGATTAGCGACGATGAGAGCAGTGTCCGCCTTGCCCTTACCAACAAGAGCGGAGCTGAGATTGCTTCCGTTGATATCCCAGCCGGCAGTGGTGGCGGTGGCGGTGCTGATGCCAGCACTACGAAGATCCTCTTGAATGCATCGGTTGATAATACAACCATCAAGCAAGGTGGCTCGTCGATGCTTTCGTACACTTATGACCACCAATATAGCAGTGGAGACGACAAAGGTGTGACAACAGGACAGAAAGCCACTATCGAGATACAGAT
Organism: Bacteroidaceae bacterium; assembly: GCA_017548165.1. Lineage (GTDB taxonomy): Bacteria > Bacteroidota > Bacteroidia > Bacteroidales > Bacteroidaceae > Physcousia. Next base: position 5,759 of record JAFYMW010000107.1, on the reverse strand, counting down.
GAAGTATGGTTCCTTGTCGATATACAACAACACCATTCAGGATGTCAGCAAGGGAACATATACGCTTGACCTGTCAAAATATCTGTCTGTCGGTACTACTGACATCTATGTCCGTGCTACTACTGTTGACCCTGAAACGGGAAAGACACAGACCAAGCAGAGTTATGTTTCCGTTAAGGTTGTGGCCCTCTCTTTGACGAGTACCTATAACCTTGCCAACTCCATTGTGGGTGGTGGTTACGGGGTATATGATACGGTGAATATCCCTTATGCAGTCAGTGGTTCAGGAACGAAGGTCGTTACCGTTTACCTTGACGGCATGCAGTATAATACTGCTACGGTAACACGAAGCGGTACAACCAATGGCAGTTTCGGAATATCAATGACGGGGCTTTCTTTCGGTCGCCATACGATCCAGATGGTGGCGGAGATGGAGGTATCTTCGGGCTTGGTATTGCGAAGCGAGAGTATCTATGTCGACATATTCAAGAGTGGTACCGATGCTCCCCTTATCGGTACCAAACTCCGCTTTGCTGATGGTCGCATATTTACGGAGGAGCATCTTACCCCAACACTTGAGGTGGGACAATATGAGCAACTTTCTTTTGAGTATGTCGCCTATGATCCCAATACGACACCGGCCAAGATGGATGTATATAATGGCAATGTGAAGAGCCATACCGTGAGTGTTGCCCGTACAAGCCAGATATACAAGAACCGTTTTACCGCACAAGGAACAAACGATATGATGTTCAAGTGTGGAGAGACCGAATATCAGTTCCATATCAATGTAACGGAGAGCCATGTCAACATTGGGGAAACAACCTATGGGATGGTGCTGAAGCTGAATGCTGCAGGTCGAAGCAATGACGAGGAGAACCCCGCCGTATGGTCTTCTAACGGTGTTCAAACGACATTCGAAAATGTGGATTGGAAGTCCAGTGGTTGGACTGGGGAGTCGCTCCGATTGCGTAATGGCGCAAAGGCTCATATCGATTATAAACCCTTTGCCTCCGATGTGGCTTCAACCGGTTTTACTATTGAAATGGAGTTCAAGGTTTCCAATGTGGTTGACCGAGAGGCTGATGTCATTACCTGTATGTCTGGTCCTAAGGGCTTCCAGATTACGGCCGAGAAAGCCTCGATGTACACGGGTTCAACAAAGACCGTGACCGATGAGGACGGCAATGAAGTGGTGACCAATGTCGGTGTAGGTATGGAGTTTGCTTCAGAGGAATGGCTGAAGGTGGCGTTTGTCGTTGGCAAGCGTGCTGATGGCAGATTGATGGAGCTGTTCATTGATGGAGAGCGAAGCAAGGCAGATATATATGCTGAAGCTGACAACTTCCTTCAGGACACGCCCCAGGGTATCACCATAGATAGTAGTTATGCCGATGTCGAATTCCGCATACTCCGTGTTTATAACACCGCCATATCGGATGATGATGAGTTGGGCAACCACATCGTGGATCGCCCGACGGCAGAGGAAATGGCAGACCTGGCAGATAAGAACGACGTGCTCGATGATGAAGGTCTCGGTATCGATATTGACAAGATCCGTAAGAAAGGCAAGGGTGTTATTCTTATTGTCCGAAAGGGAGGTCTTGACGAGGTGAATGCGGAGAACAACAAGGATACCAACTTCCTTGCTGATGTATATATCTACCCGCCTTGGGGTGGTGAAATCATCCTGAAGAATGTATATATCCGTATTCAGGGTACTTCTTCAACGAAGTATGCCCGTAAGAACTACAGAATATACTTCTCCAAAGGTGTTGAGCCTGAGCTTTGGATCAATGGTGTGAAGCAGGATTCTTTGAAGATGCCTGTTATGCCAGGGGATAAGGCTGTCAAGGTTGCCAATCCAAAGTGTGACTACTCGGATAGCTCTATGACCCACAACACAGGTCTTGCAAAGTTGTTCAATGATTGTTTCAAGGAGGTTGGCTTGTTTACCCCAGCGCAGGAGATTGACAACACTATCCGCACAGCCATCAACGGTTGGCCTTGTGATATGTTCTCGGCAGAGTCCATTGATGAGAAACCGACATATCACGGTCAGTACAACTTTAACAATGACAAGTCGGGTTGGGCTCCTGTCGTTGGATTCGAAGGCGTTGCCGGCATCGATGAGAGCAAGGTCATTAGCCTTGAGTTCCTGAACAATTCGCAGAAGCTGGGCTTGTTCCAGGTTGATTCGGATATAGAGAGGCAGTTTGCCAATGAGTTTGGCAATGCCCTTGAGTTCAATTTCCCGAAGGACACTGTATGGAACAACCCCAACACAGCAAAGGACGAGAAGGAAGCTAACAGTTACCAGAAGGAGGCTATTATGCGCTTGTGGCGTTGGGTGCGTGATTGTGTACCAGCGGATGCTGATACTATAAACTACAAGGATATATCGTCCTTTAGGAGCGAGAAGTTCAAGAATGAGGCTTCGATGTATTTCAATACGCGCTGGATGCAGACATTCTATGTGTTCACAGATTACAATACCTGCTTTGACCAGCGCGTGAAGAATATGATCTGGATAACCTTTGACGGTGAGGTGTGGTATATTCTGTTCTATGACGGTGATACTGCCTACCTCGTAAGAAACGACTGTTTCCTTGCCTATAAGTATGATGTTGACCGTGAGACCTGGGACGCAGAAAAGAGCAAGTATGCTTTCGAGGGCTACGCAAGTGTCTTCTGGTGCCTAATCCTTGCCAACTTTGATGCAGAACTCAAATCTGCTGCAGCTGCTTTGCGTGAGGTGATGACCCCTGACCGAGTTCTTCAGGTGCTCAATGAGGAACAGATGGGTAACTGGTCAGCCCGACAGTACAACAAGTCGGGAGAATGGAAATACATCATACCGATGCTTGAGGGTGTCAATGTTAAGGGTACGCTTACCAAGTATCCGCACATTTACGCTTTGCACGGTAGCCGTAAATACCATCGTATCCATACCATCCGCAACCGATACGCCTTGCTCGATGCAAAGTATGAGACAGGTAGCTATCGTTCGGACAACATTGATATGTACCTTGCCCGCAAGGCGACAGAGGCTGCCAATACTATTGTAGTTACAGCCAACGAGGTTTATTACTTCGGCTATGGTACCAACAACTCACCATCGATACAGCCGTCGCAGAGAGCGGAAAAGGGAGAGGAGGTAACGCTGACCTTTACCGATGCGTTTACTGTCAATGACCCGATACGAGTGTATGGCGCAAGTAGAGCCAAGAAACTTGATATGCGAGGTGTGGGAAACAATTTGACGGGTGACGTGAACCTGAACAAGTGTACCAACCTTCAGTATCTTGATTTGAGCACAACAGGCGGAGGCGCATCAGGATGGTGTGCAGTTCTTGACCAGTGCCGACAACTGCGAGAGGTGAATTTGAACGGTCAGAAGAATGCCAGGACAGGAACACTGTCCTCTTCGGAGTTGAACTTCTCCAACCAGACACGTCTTGAGGTGTTGAATGCAGGAGGCACAGAAGCCCAGAGCGTTGTATTCGCTGAAGGAGCTCCAGTGCGTGAGGCAGTCCTTCCTGCTACGCTTACAGCGTTGCGCTTGGAGTATCTGCCCAAGCTCGACAACAACGGTCTTCTTGTGGAGGGCTATGATGCCGTCGAGACCTTCCGTTTTGCCGAGTGTCCGAACCTGGACTGGGAGAATATCCTTGCCCGTTGTTCCAATGTCAAGCGTATCCGTATAACAGGTGTGAATATGACGGGAGACGAGACTTTCCTTGCACGATACAAGCACCTTGGCGGTATCGATGCGAACGGTAATGCGGTAGATACTTGTGCCCTTGTCGGTTCTTATCAGCTCACAGCCTACCTTGATGACGAAGTTTACGCTGAGTACAAGGCTCGCTATCCTGAGTTGAATATAATGCAACCGCAGTACACAATGATAGAGTTTGACGAGAATGTCGCAGAGGATGATAATGTGACCAACCCGGACAATCATACGGGTTGCGCTTATGGAAACGACTATGTCCCAAGTGGCCATATCAAGGCCATCCTGAAGCAGCGTTATCGTTGTCTGGGCAAGGTTACTACCAAGCCAACAACCCGAAATATAACTATTGCGGGAGTTGAAACCACGGCAAACAACAAGGACGGAGTTATGACGATCTTCCCGTTGCACGATGAGAACTCGAACTATTATGCAGACGGGGAAAAGACCTCCAACTGTAGTGCTGCACTGCTTGATGGTAGCGAGGGAGATGTTATGATGTTTGAGCCTCATTATTGGTTCAAGGGTATCAATGACTATCTCCACGGCAAGAATTATAGCTGCTACAGTACCAACAAGGCGATGCCCGATGTTCCAGAGGCAACAGTCGTGTCTCTCCAGGATATAATGGATGCAGGAGACTATAAAGACAAATTTAAGATTATGACAGGCAAAGGCACGCTTGCCAACTCCTATGCAAGCGACACCAACTATGCTGTTTGCCGAGTTGAAGTGTCGGGCTTTAAGCGTGTCCGTTTCCCATCTGTTGTAGGTACTAACTTGATGGGGTCAATCTTTACCGATGCCTCGGGCAATGTCCTTGAGAACATTGTTGTTCCTTCGTTGTCAGTGAAGTTTGAGAGTGGTATGTATCTAATCTGCGATGTGCCGAGGGATGCTACAGAGTTGCATTTTACCATATTCAAGACCGCCGAATTTGACAAGGTTGTGCTTTCAAACAGCGACAGAATTGAAGATATGGAGCCTGATTGGGTAGAGCACGAGGAGTGTTTGACCGCAGTGTTCGGTAGTTCTGTGGTCGGCACTAAGCTCCGTAGCTGTATTACAGGAGGTTCTACTGTAGCAAATATGAACTGGAACGACTTCCACTATTATAGCCAGGTGCGAGGAATGCAGCAGATAGACTATGATATGCACCGCGACATCGGCAACTTGTTCTTTGCCAAGTATGGCAGACGCAACAGCCAGATGCAATGTGGCCACGGTCAAGATACCAACTCCCGCAAGACAGGAGGAACAGCGTTCTTGGGTATGAAGGACACCGTCAACCCCGACAAGAAGACCACATACGCGTGGTACGAGGAGAACGGCTCCTATGTGCAGATAAACAATGTCAACTGCCTGGGCTACGAAGACATCTACGGCCACAAGTTTGATATGATGGACAATGTGTCGGTGAATGAGGGAACAGTAGACGCCAAGTGGTATATAGTAATGCCTGACGGCACAACCCGAAAGGTGAAAGCCAAGACTGGTTCCGACCAGTTTACCACTGCTGTAGCCCACGGCAAGTATATGGACATCATACCAGTCGGAACGCTGATAGGCAGTGAAACCACTTACTATTGCGATAAATACTGGTATACTGGCTCACTTAGCCGTGTGGTTTATCGTGGCTACTACTACGCGAACTCGGTTGGCGGTGTGTCGTACGCGAATGCGAATAACGATGCGTCGGGCTCGAGCGCGATTAACGGGTCGCGCCTGGCCTTCCGCGGAAAAATCGAGAAAGCGCAAAGCGTCGAAGCGTACAAGGCGATAGCCGAAGTAGCGTAGAAGGAGCGAAGCGACAAAGCGAAAAACGAACGGCGTTGGAATGGTGTTCCAACGCCGTTTAATTATATAATACTGGCGCAAGCCAGTCGAAAAATTTTTGAAAATGGGGGATACCCCTCAGAGGTACGTTTCGTTCTGAAAAAATGAGCGGTTCGTTCAAAATTTGCGCAACGCTTCGTTTTGCGGATTATAAATAGGGTACAAGCAAGGGATTATAACAATAAAAAGC
>JAFYMW010000106.1 GCA_017548165.1 Bacteroidaceae bacterium | reverse complement strand
TCAGCGCGAGGAGACACCCGAGGCAATACGCTTTGCCGTGCCCAAGATAAAGGAGATACTGGAGGCTTACCACATTCCCGTGCTTGAAGTCCCCGGATACGAGGCCGACGATGTGATAGGCACATTGGCACATCAGGCTGATCTCCAAGGAATTGATACATACATGATGACACCCGACAAGGACTACGGCCAGTTGGTGACGGAACACGTGAGCATGTACCGTCCGCCCGTTGGCAAGAGCGAGGCACAGGTCTTGGGTCCTAAGGAGATATGCGAGAAGTGGGGCATAGAGTCGCCCCTGCAGGTGATAGACATTCTGGGACTTATGGGCGACTCCAGCGACAACATTCCCGGTTGCCCTGGGGTGGGAGAAAAGACGGCATGCGCCCTCATCCAGCAATGGGGAAGCATAGAGAACCTGCTGAACAATACAGACAAACTGAAAGGCGCCCTACAAAAGAAGGTGACGGAGAATGCCGGCCTGATAAGGAAGAGCCATTGGCTTGCCACAATTGCCAAGGATGCCCCCATCACTCTGGACATCAATGCATTGGAACTCAGCGAACCCGACCATCAGGCTCTGCAACGCTTATACGAAGAACTGGAGTTCCGCCAGTTGCTGAAGAAGAAGAAAGAGGTAAAGTCCGAGTACTCCGAGTATTCTGAATATTCCGAGTACTCCGAAAAAAATAAAAGCGGACAAAAGGCAAAACAGCAGCCAAATCCCTCAGATTTCCGTTCTCCGATTTCCGATTTCCGTTTCAAAGACGGCAGTATACAGGGCGACCTGTTCAGTAGTTTTGACACACCTACACCCACAACAGAACAGAACCAGCCTGACCTGTTCAGCATGGCAAACATGGACAACAAACCTGTTGACGAACCACCATTCCTTTTGGACGGCGACACCATCATAGGACACGACCTAAAGGCACATTGGAAGGATTTGACAGAGCACTACCCAGACATACTTAACTGTCTGAAAGACAACGATGGAGTAGGGGAGACGCGTCTATTTGACACGGCCATAGCACACTATCTTCTGCACCCTGAAATGCGCCACGGACTTGACTATCTGAAGGAGGCATACCGGTGTCCCACACTGAAGGAACTAAAGCAACTCTTTGAGCAGGAACTTCACGAAACCGGCCTTTGGAGCATCTTCACTGATATGGAAATGCCACTGATGTGCGTACTTGCCCGAATGGAGGCAAACGGTGTGCGCATAGACGAAGAGGGACTTGCCGAGACAAGCCGTCATTTCACCGCCGAGATGATGCGTCTGGAGGAGGAGATATACGAGTTGGCTGGTCAGAGATTCAATATTGCCTCACCTCGTCAGGTTGGCGAGATACTCTTTGATGTGCTCAAACTCGACTCCAAGGCAAAGAAGACCAAGACCGGTCAGTATGTCACCGGCGAAGAGGTGTTGGAGGCTTTGCGCGACAAGCACGAGGTAGTAGGCAAGATATTGGAGCACAGAGGATTGAAGAAACTACTCAGCACCTATATCGACGCCTTGCCCAAGTTGGTTAATCCCGTTACCAATCACATTCACACCACCTTCAACCAGACGGTTACCACCACCGGCCGCCTCTCATCGTCCAACCCCAACCTGCAGAATATCCCTGTACGCGATGCCATGGGCAAGGAGGTGCGCAAGGCCTTCATACCCGACGACGGACAACTGTTCTTCTCTGCCGACTATAGTCAGATAGAATTGCGCATCATGGCACACCTCAGTCAGGACGAAAACCTGGTACAAGCCTTCCTTGGCGGCGAGGACATCCATGCTGCTACGGCATCAAAGATTTTCCATAAGGATATATCTGAGGTAACGGCCGACGAGCGCCGACGAGCCAAAACCGCCAATTTCGGCATCATCTATGGCATCAGTGCCTTTGGTCTGGCAGAGCGTCTTGGGTGCAGCAGGAGCGAAGCAAAGCAACTTATCGACGGTTATTTCCATACCTATCCCGGTGTGAAGGAATATATGGATAGAAGTATTGCCATGGCACGCGAGAAGGGTTACACCGAAACCATCTTCCATCGCCGCTGTCCCCTGCCCGACATCAACAGCCACAATGCCGTGGTGCGTGGCTATGCCGAGCGCAATGCCATCAACTCGCCCATACAGGGCAGTGCCGCCGACATCATGAAGATTGCTATGATACGAGTAGACCGCCGTATGCGCCAAGAGGGATTTAAAAGTCGCATGATATTGCAGGTACACGACGAACTGAACTTCAGCGTCCTGCCCGAAGAGCGCGACCAACTCCAGGCACTGGTGATAGAGGAAATGCAAAAGGCAGCACAGCTCTCCGTACCCCTCATTGCCGATGCAGGGTGGGGCAGCAACTGGCTCGAGGCACATTGATTACCAATAGCATAAGACACTGCACTGCAAAAACGAACTTTCATCATGAATAGATTACTGTTGTCCATAATAGCAGCAGCATTTGCCCTTATATCCGTTGCCCAGAAGAACCCTGCACAGGTGTCGGCTCTCCTTGACAGAATAGGAGGAGAAGGCACATCGTCACGCATAGAAACAAGAGTAAAGCGCTCGCTTTCCAAAGACGGTAAGGATGTTTTTGAAATCAGCAGCAAACGGGGTAAACCTTACATCGAGGGTAGTTCGTTGAGTGCCTTGACCACCGGCATAGGATGGTATCTGAACCACTATGCCCACATAAACCTGTCGTGGAACAACCTCACCACAGACCTCTCCAAAGTCTGTCTCCCTGTACCTCAGACAACAGAGAGACGCGAATGTAGTGCAGTGTACAGATATTACCTGAACTATTGCACCTATTCCTACTCCATGGCGTTCTGGACTCGTGATCGTTGGGAACAGGAAATAGACTGGATGGCATTGCATGGCATCAACATACCCCTTGCCCTTGTGGGCACCGATGTGGTGTGGAAGAATGTGCTTGCCGAGATAGGTTATCAGAGAGAGGATATTGACAAGTTCGTTGCCGGTCCTGGTTTCCAGGCATGGTGGTTGATGAACAATCTGGAAGGGTGGGGTGGTCCCAATCCCGACTGGTGGTACGAAAGACAGGAACAGTTGTGCCAATTCATACTTGAACGCATGCGCTCCCTTGGCATGGAACCCGTTTTGCCTGGCTATGGAAGCATCCTGCCCAGCAATGCACCAGAGAAGATGGGAGTAAACGTAATCGACCAGGGCTATTGGTGTTCTGGTTTCCGCAGACCTTCTTTCCTATTGCCCACAGACGAGAGATATGCCGAGATAGCCCAACTCTACTACAAGCATCTGGAAAAGGTGATGGGCAAGTCGCGCTACTATAGCATGGATCCCTTCCACGAGGGCGGACGCACCGAGGGCATAAACCTGAAGGAGGCTTTCACCACCATCTACAAGGAGATGCAAAAGCATTCTCCCGGTTCCACATGGGTTATACAGAGTTGGGACAGAAACCCAAGAAAAGAGGCTCTGGACACCATACCCAAAGGCGGTTTTGTTGTGCTTGACCTCTATTCCGATGGTCTATCCAAATGGGAAGAGAAGGGCTATGAAGGCCACGACTTCCTTTGGTGCATGTTGCACAACTTCGGTGGCAAGACAGGTATGCACGGACGCTTCGAACCTATGCAGGAAAACTACTTCAACGCACTGGAGAAATATCCCAATGGTGCAAAGGGCGTTGGCGCCACTCCAGAAGGTTTGGAGACCTGCCCCATACTCTACGACCTCCTGTTCGAACTTCCATGGATGAAGAGAGAGGAAGGCAAGACCTGGACACAGAGATATTCCGAAGCTCGCTATGGCGTGAAGAGCGAGGCAATGGAGAGGGGATGGGACATACTAACCAAGTCCGTACTGAACTGCCCCAAGCAATCACAAGACGTGGAGGCAGTAATCTGTGCCCGTCCCTCACTTGATGTAAGGCGCGTTTCGGGGTGGGGTACATGCGAGATATATCACGATATACGCAAGGTTCGCGAGGCTGCCGCCGAAATGCTCAAGGAGAGGGACAGACTCAGAGGAAACCCCAACTATGAGCACGACATTGCCGATGTGGTGCGCCAGACGCTCACCGACTCTACCTACTATCTGCTCAAGGACATAGCCACCAGCTACAAGAATAAGGATATGGAGGCTTTCAGGGCACAATACTCCACCTTCCTTGGGGTATTGACTGACCTTAACCGCCTGCTCTCACAGATAGACCTGTTCAGGCTGGAAAGATGGACCACCTCAGCAAGAAATGTATGCAATGAAGTATCAGGAACCACAGAAGCCGACCGCGACTGGATGGAATGGAATGCACGCACGCTTATCTCCGTATGGGGACCCGAACAGAGTGCCGAGAGAGGCAGGTTGCACGATTATTCAAGCCGCCAGTGGGGAGGTCTGCTCAACGACTTCCAACTGGCACGATGGAAGATGTTCTTCAAGGCCTTGGAAGAGGGCAAGACCATCACCTCACAAGAGTGGTTCAAATGGGAAGAGAACTGGACCCACGGCAAGACCATCACCCAAGTTGCCAAAGAGAACCCTGTCGACATAGCATACGAATTGTACAACAAGTACTTCTCCAAGTAGCATAAAACACTACATACCCGAATATCCCAAGGTGTTTGATACCTTGGGATATTTTGTTTTTAAGTTCCCACAACAATAGTACACACACCAGCAACTTTTTTACGTGTTATTTGCACACTTTTAAAGTTCTCGCAAGACTTTTAAAACTATCGCAATTTCGTTAATATTTAGTTAAAAGAATGCCTTACAGCATATTTTTGGACTCATTTTTGATTCATTTTTTTCACGCTTTTAACACAATCACCTAATTTTGCATGACGAAATCTCTCATACAAGAGGAATTTTGGTATAACCAACCCTCAAGTATAGAAAAATCATACATACACAATGGACAATTTTTACGGATTTTATGAATTAGGTTACATCGAATACTATTGGTACCTCCTCTATTCACTCTACTACGAGTTTATGGAGTACCCTATCATGGTTAGAGTATGCTCTATCATCCTCACATCGCTCTTCATGCTCATCCCCACTAGTTGCATAGTGCTTTTCGTGCGCAACCAGATACTTTTACGTAGGCAACGCAAACTTGAGAAGGCACGCAACACCTATCTTGAGACATTCAGAGAAATCCTCTCCGACCCCAATGACCTCTCAGCAGAGAGAGTGCGCGAGATGATTGCCGATAAGCGTCCGAAAAATGCATCCAAGTTTACCAGCGAAGAACTCAGCTACTTCACACAGATTCTCAAAGAGAAAACACAGGAATACAGCCGCAAGAACATAAATCGCAACAACTACCAGCAGATTCTCACCGTACTGAACATTGCCGGATGGTTGGAAAACACCATTGAGAAGAAAGGCGTTAAGCAATGTATCAGTGCCTTCTACCTGGCACAGGTGCTTGACTGCCCCTTGCGAGGCTCTGTTTCGGCACGCTTTGCCTATCACAAGAACAAACACTTGCGCAAGATAGCACGCACCACATACATGCTCACCAACAAGGAAGAACCCTTCCGCTATATTGAAGGCGAGAACGATTTCATTTTCACGGAACAAGATGCCCCCATTATCCACGACATATTGATGTACCGTTATGAAAACGAACTGCTGATGCCGCATTTCATTGAATGGATTAAAATAGACCAACCCACCAACAAATTCCGCCTCTTCTGCATAGCAGAGATTCTCTTCTTTAAAAAGGAAGAAGAGTACGACGAGCTATATACCTATATGCTTGAAACACAAGACCCAGAAGTGAAAGGCTGTGCCATACGTGCCTTGGGGCAGGTAGGCTACAAGAAGATGGAGCAACAACTTTATGACATATACAAGAGTGCACCTAGCCGACTACGCATCAGTATCTTGGCAGCATTGCGCGACCTTGAAGCACGCAACAATGGTATAATAGACTTCTACAAGACAGCATATAGCAAGGCACGCCGCGAAAACGAAGCCATGACTGCACTCGATGCACTATATTGTTGCGGTCAAGAGGGTAGGGTTGCTTTCGACACACTGTACGCCCAAGCCGCTGAGAATCAAAAGAAACGCTTCGAGCACATCATGAACCCCATTACAAACGACAGAGCATACGAAAGATGAACAATTGGTTATTTACCTTCTTCAACTATTTCATGATATTGTATAGTGCAGGTCTTATCCTGTCCTATCTCCTCATGACCATAACCTCTTTTGTACAGATATACAGAAGAAAGAAATATCACTCGGCAGAGTACATCAAACGTATTTTGCTCAACTCGCCTACAACACCAGGCATATCCATCGTAGCACCTGCCTACAACGAGGAAACCACCGTTGTGGACAATGTACGTTCACTTTTGGATATGGACTATCCCACCTTCGAAATCATCATTGTCAACGATGGTTCAAAGGACAAAACTTTGGAGAAGCTCATTGAGAACTTCGAACTCGTCGAGGTGCCATACAACTACATCGAACATATCAAGACCAAGCCCTTCCGCCGTCTTTTCAAGAGTACCAACGAAAAATACAAACGCCTTGTGGTTGTTGACAAGGAAAACGGTGGTACCAAGGCCGATGCCTCCAATGCAGGTGTCAATGTGGCACAATATCCCTATTTTGTATGTACCGACGTAGACTGTATTCTCAATCCCCAAGGTCTGTACTATCTTATCTGGGATGTACTCTCTTCACCAGAGAAGCGTGTTATTGCCGTTAGTGCCAGCATGCGTATGGCCAATGGTTGTACACTCCAGAACGGACGTCTCAGCTATCGCCGTCCCCCAGGCTCACTCCTTCCCATGTTCCAGGAGCTGGAGTATATGCGCTCATTCCTTATCGGTAAGACATGGTGGGCCGCCATTGGCGGAATGCCCAATGTATCAGGCGGTTTCGGTCTGTTCGACACCGATATTGCTATTCGTGTAGGCGGATATCACGGTCAGTCTATGGCCGAGGACATGGACATGATAGCACGAATGACAGCCTACATGTACCATACAAAGACACCATACAAAATCACCCAGATTCCCCAGACAGTATGCTGGACAGAAGGTCCCAGCACGCTCACCATCTTCAACCGTCAGCGCACCCGTTGGGGACGAGGACTCTTTCAGGTGTTCCACCTTTATTGGGACATCGTTTTCAACCGCCGCTACGGAGTCTATGGCATGGTCACATTGCCATATCTGTTCATCTTCGAGTTCCTAGGTCCCATTGTTGAGGCTGTTGGTTTCATAGTACTCATCTGCCTGATAGTTTCCAATGCCATCAACTGGACCACCTTCTGGCTCCTTCTCATCACCGTGTACATGTTCATGATGGTGGTAAATACTATGTGTATAAACTATGACAACTATGTTGAGCGCGTCTACACACATCGTCGCTGGTATGCCTTCCTGCTCATCCCTGCTATGCTGGAAGCCGTCATATACCATCCCCTCACCGTCATCTTTGCCCTAAAGGGTTATTGGAGCTACATCACTACCGGTGACTTCAAATGGGGCGAAATGAAGCGTAAGGGCTTCAAGAAGGAAGCATCCGAAGCCACCAACCAGAACAACACAGAAGATGATATTCTCGAGGAAAATGCCGAGACTACCGCCCAAAACACTAACAATCCCCAATAACTCTACACACCATACACAAGAAACACAAGAAATGAAAACATACGCACTGAGGACATACAATACATTGTTGCTCGCCCTAATTATGCTTCTGGCCATGACAGCAACTACCGTCACGGCATCCACACTCTACCAAGACGATGAGGAGGAAGAGAGTGTAATGACTCTACCCGTGCATTTTTACGACAGAGCACAAAAAGAATTTGGTAAGCAGAGATGGAACAGTGGTAAGGAGATTATCGACGCTGGTCTGAAACGCTTTCCCGACGATAGCAACCTGAACACTCTTGCCGGAAGATACTGGGTTCATCACGAACAATGGGACAAGGCACGTTTTCATCTGGTCAAAGCCATCAACGAATACTACAACAACGTTGAGGCCAAGCAAATGCTCGTATCTGTCGAAGACATCACCGGCAACTATTCCTCTGCCATCTGCTACATCAACGAGCTCCTCGAAATCAATCCCTATTGGGAAGGTCTTTGGCGCAAGAAGATAGAGCTGTACAAGAAACAAGGCAACACATACGAAGCCAATCGTCTTTTCAAACGTCTTCAGCAAATCTACCCAAAAAATCAGGAGATCAAGGATGCATATTACTACGAACTAGAGTTGGAATATGCCAAGCAGAACAAGGCAGGCAACCTCGTGGCAAAGGGCGATGCCTTGCGCGAACTCACGAAACTCAATCCCAAGAATGTTGATTATCAGCTGGCACTCATCAATCACTACTATAATGCCAACCTTATGGACAAGGCCATCGACCAGGCCTCACTGGCTTTGGCCGAGAATCCAGGCAACATAGAGATCTTGCGCAAGAAAGTGGCCATTCTGGAAGAAAATGGTCATCACAATGCGGCCATAGCTCGCGTTAAATCCTTCATCGACAATGGTCACAATACCGTCGAGGCACGCCGTCTCTACGACGAACTGATGCTCATGACCGCACGCAAGGGCCGACAAGACGACCCATATGTCATCTATGGTCAAATCTTCGAGAGAAATCGCAATCATCGCGAGGCATTGGACTATCTCATCAACACCGCCATCACACAACGCTACGACCAAGATGCCATATACTACCTGAAGGAAGGAAAGCGCGTCTATGGCATGAAAGACAAGAAGATACGCTACAAGGAATACGACTTCTACAAGGCACGCGGCAATTATCGTCAGGCCAACGATCTGTTGGAGAAACTCCATGAAGATTTCCCCGACGACTACGATATTTCATATCTTTATTGCCAAAGCAGACTCGAAAAAGCAGAGCAGTTGATGGAAAACAAGAACTATGCCGATGCTCTTGCCGAACTCAGAAAGATTGAGAAAAAGAATATCGATCCCGAACTCACCTATGCCACATATCATCGCATCTTCACCTGCTTGATACAGGAAGGCAAATACCACGAGGCACAAGATGCCTTTGAGTATATCAAACCTCAGCTTGCACTTCACGATGCCGATCTCAAGCAAAGTCAGTTGCTCTATGGACTTGGCAACAAGGACAACGCTCTGGACCATCTCTACACCGCTTTGGCCAACCTTGAAGCAGCACCACCAGTAGATAGCACTCTGCGTCAACTTTACATCGGTGGCATAGAAGAAATGTCTGTTCCCTACATCAAGGAGCTCATCAATATGGGACAGTTCGACAAGGCCTACACCCTGACTCAGAAACTCTTGGAATACGACCCCAACAACTACTATGGCTTGCTCTATTCCATCAATCTGGCAGGCCATCTGGGAGACACCGAAGTCTTTGAGAAATACACCGCACAGGCCTACGAACATTATCCCTACGAAAGCGTCTTTGTACTAAAACAAGTTTCTGTTCACAATAGCAAGGGCGAGCACCAGCAGGCCATCGACATGCTCGTGCCCAAAATGCACCAGTATAGTGGCAACACAGAATACGTCAATGCCTATGTGGCCAGTAGCGAACTCCTGGCACAACAACAAGCCCAGGCAGACAAATACGACAAGGCCATAGCCACATTGGATCAGGCCCTTCAATATAGCCCTGGCAACAAGTCGCTACTATACAACAAGGGACTCGTGTATGAGTACAAGCAACAATACGATTCGGCCTATCAGTATCAAAAGTACTACGAGCCTTCTGCTCTGGAAGCACCCGAACACATCAGCAAGCTCAAGGGCTTCCGCTATAAGGGCAATCGTAACCACATCGACATAGAATACATGCAAGCACGCTTCAGCGAGGCCGATGTGCTAACCAGCGTGGCCAGCATCGGTTATACACGCAAACAGAACAAGAACACCTATTCTGCCCGACTTAATTATTCCGGTCGCAATGGTTCGCTCTTCTGGAGTGGCGAGGAATCCACTCCCGATGGCGAAAAGGGTGGAGTAGGGATGCAGTGCATACTGGGCTACGACCGCAAGTTCAACAATCGTTGGACAGGTCATGTCTCTCTTGGCGTTGGTGGTAGCTACTTCCCCAAGTTTATTGCCAATTTAGGAGCAACATGTTATTTCAAGAACGATTGGTATGTCGATGCCTCTGCAGGCTACCGACGCCTCATAGGCAGTGCCAACCTCTTCAGCCTCTCTGTTGCCGGCAACAAGGAACTGCCCCACTGGCTCTTCACTCTTGGAGGCGGAGGTATCATGTACAACTCTGGCCTGTTCTTCAACCTTCAGGCCAAGGCACGCTATATGCCACTGACCGACGGACGCACCTCCATCACAGCTGCCGCAGGATTTGGTACTGCCCCCGAGCTCAACATCATCGACCTCTACACATTGTCCAGCTCATTCTCGCACATGAACTCCTTTGCCAGTCTTGGAGGTCAATATCTCGTAACCCCCAACCTTTCACTTGGTGTTTTGGGTGTTTGGAATACTGTGTACGACCAGAAGCTCACCAATACCGGTGAGATAGCAACTCAATATAGAAATCTCTACAACGCATATGTTCAGGTTTATATTTCGTTCTAAGTTCTTCTTCTCTACTCTACGACTAATCGTAATCTCCATTATATGCTTTGGATGTTCCGGTTTTGATAGTGCCGACAACATCGAGGGCGAGAAATACGTCATATATCCTACCGACTATGATAGTAAGGACGACCTCAAATGGTCGGAATATCTCTATCGTCACCTCAAGAAAAGAGGCGGAGAAAACTCGCCTGTATTCTACGACAAGAAGGTCAAGGATGGCAAACGTATCTATGTGCATCTGGACAAGAAGTTGAAACACGACTTCACCATCACCAACAAGGATGGAGCATTGCACCTTACCACCAGCACCATAGGCAATACGGTGTGGCTATTGCATCAGTTTATGCGCCATGTGGGCAACATCGACGAGCGCTTCCCCAAGCACGACCTGCCTGCCACCATCGTCTCGTTTGCCGACACCGTAGGCAACTTCACCTTTAAATATCGCGATGTCTATGCTCCTCCCAGCCTGGACGAGGACACACGTGGTGTGCTCGACCTCAACTGTATCGACGAGAGCTGGGGCATATGGGGTCACAACATCGGCGTCACCATCACCGACAAAAGCGACCACAGCATCTATGCCTCTGTCAAAGGAGTGCGCAATCCCGACCAGTACTGCTTCACCTCCGAGAAACTCTACAAGCACATAGAGAAATACATCAACAACAATTATGGCAACACCAAGGACAAGAGCATAAACTTTGCCATCCTGCCAAACGACAATGCTCTGGTGTGTCAATGCCCTGGTTGCGTTGCTGCTGGCAACACCGCCACCAATGCCACTCCTGCCGTTACCACGATGATTAATCGTCTGGCAAAGCGTTTCCAGCAACACAAATTCTTCACATCGGCATATATCACCACCAGGACTGCGCCAAAGAAAAAACTCCCCGAAAATGTAGGTGTCATAGTCAGTGTTATCGACTGGCAACCCAACCGCAAGGCGCACGACCGCCAGAAACAGGAATTACAGCAACTGATAGACCAATGGCGTCGTGTATGTTCCAACATCTACATCTGGGACTATATCAACAACTACGACGACTACTTCACCCCATATCCCATCTTGCAGGCCATGCAAGATCGCTTCCAATTCTATAAGCAGAATGCTATCGAGGGAGTCTTTCTCAATGGCAGCGGCTATGACTATTCTACCTTCTCCGACATGGAGACATGCGTACTGGCACAATTGATGATGAATGCAGACCTCGACCTCGAGGGCCTCATCCGCGACTATTTCCAGCGTATGTATCCCGTCACAGGAGAGGCCATTGCCGACTTCTACATGTCCATGCTCGACAAATGGAACCAGAGCGCCAAGGACATGCCCTACTATGGCGGTATATCGGACAAGATAGATGTGTATCTCGACCTTGACCACTTCAAACAATTCTACGACTATATCGTTCTGCACAAGCGCGAAGCCGACGAGGAAGAAGCCTACCTGTTGCGTCGCCTCATCACCACCCTTACCTATACCTGCCTCGAGATAGCACGTCACGAGGGTTATCGACCCCATGGCTTTGCCGAGAAGTCCGAAGGCTATCTTACCGTCAAAGAGCATCTGTTTGAATGGCTCGAGGTGTTCAACGATGGTTATCAGGCTTACAATCTCACCGCCATCAACGAGGCTGGCGATAAGAGCGCCGACTATGTCAACGGTTGGAAGCGCCATCTGCTCACACCTCGCAAGCAGGACAATATGCTTCTGGGCAAAAAACTCACCCTGAAAACACCTGAAGACACCAAGAATACAAACGTCTTCACCGATGGCGAATTGGGTCTGCCTGTCAACTACTATTATGGATGGAACATACACCCCTATCAGGAGATCAGTATCACCATCCCTGCCGCCAGTGCCAAGGGAGGGCGACGATTGGCCATAAACTTCTTCTCGCACACCCGACACAGGATACAATTGCCATCAAAAATCGAAGTCTACGACGGCAACACTCCATTGTGCTCCGAGAACCTTCAGGCACCCACCATCGATGGTGCATACCAAAGCCGATGGGAAAAGGATCTGCACACACAAATCAGTGGCAACCTCACCATCAAACTACAGGCCCACGGACAATACCACATAGCCCTCGACGAAATATTCCTTAACAGACAATAAACACACATACACATCTCTATGAAAAAACTTATCATCATCATACCCATCCTGGCATGCCTCGTGCTCTCCACCACAAGCTGCCGCCGCAAGATAAACAACACCTCCGTATATGTCGAAGACTCCATTCGACACTATTTCCCCATCCGTCAGGGCGAGCAACTCAGCATCCTCTACAAGATAGAAAACACTGGCTCATCCCCCTTGATGATTCAAGACATACACACCTCTTGCGGATGCATCATTCTGGAGCAGGATGCCAAGCGTCTTGTACCCCCCGAGGGCTACACCTACCTGCATCTCAACTACAATAGTCGTAAGAATGTTGGTGAAGTACAGCACCACATACGCATCTATGGCAATATCGAGCCCAATGGCATCAAGGAACTAAGCTTTGTTGTCAATGTGGTCCCCGACCCCGACTACACACGCGATTACGAACAACTCTACCGCCAGACACAAGAAGGTGGCATTGGCGACATCGTAGACGGTAAGACACGCGACAAGGGTTATTTCATCAAGGGTTACTACCCCGAGGAAGTCATCAACACCCCACGCACCGAAGAACGCGACGAACTAAATCCCTTTAGGTAGGTTCTGTAAATTAGCAAAACGCGACATCCCCCCTCCTAATTCACATATCCAGTGGTGACCATTTCGGTCACCACTTTTTCATAGATGAGGCCCTGTTTTTAGGGGTGTCACGTTTGTGACATCCCTTTCATCCACATTTCTGGGTGTGCTAATTTATAGCACCATATTTGGTGGGGTGGGGGATTTTTAGTAAATTTGTCAGCAGAAACGGAGCAGCGGCTCTGTTCTATCTTATCGAAAAAGGTGTTATTGAAATTATCTTCATAAGTCAAACTTCGCAACTTTGATTATGGAACGAAGATGATAGCGATAGCACCACATTGTTGGTATGTACAGCCATAATTGGCTACTTACATAACCTATGGTGTGGGCTATTGCTTTATCCGTTCCATAGGCAATGCGAAGGCCTGACTTTAGGATAAAGCAGATATA
>JAFYMW010000105.1 GCA_017548165.1 Bacteroidaceae bacterium | reverse complement strand
CGACCTTGGTATGGCAACCGCCAACACCGTAGCAGGTGTGCTTAACGGTGCCCGTCAGGTGGAGGTTACCATAAATGGTATCGGTGAGCGTGCCGGTAATACCAGTCTGGAGGAGGTTGCCATGATATTCAAGACCCACCCCGACCTCGGTATTCAGACAAACATCAATACCACCAAGATATATCCCACCAGCCGTATGGTGAGCAGTCTGATGAATATGCCTGTTCAGCCCAACAAGGCTGTTGTGGGCAAGAATGCTTTTGCTCACAGTAGCGGCATACATCAGGATGGTGTTTTGAAGAACGTCAGCACCTACGAGATTATGGACCCCAAGGAAGTGGGTATCGACGACAACGCTATCGTTCTTACTGCCCGTAGTGGTCGTGCAGCTTTGCGCCATCGCCTTAGTGTGAATGGTGTGGAACTGGAAGGCGAGAAACTGGATGCCATCTATCAGGAGTTCCTTAAACTTGCCGACAAGAAGAAGGAGGTTACCGATGATGACATTCTTGTTCTGGCAGGTGCCGACCGTACCGCTTCGCATAATATCAAACTCGATTATCTGCAGGTTACAACAGGTAAGGGTGTTAAGAGCGTGGCAAGTGTGGGTCTGCTTATCGGCAACGAGCAGTTTGAGGCTGCCGCCAGCGGTAACGGTCCTGTGGATGCCGCTATCCGTGCTGTCAAGACCATCATCAAGCGTGAGATGATACTGAAGGAGTTCACTATCCAGGCTATCAGCAAGGGTTCTGACGATATGGGTAAGGTACACATGCAGGTAGAGCACGATGGTCGTGTCTACTATGGTTTCGGAGCCAATACCGATATAGTAACCGCTTCAGTGGAAGCATATATTGATTGTATAAATAAGTTTAAGTAGCAATACACCGACCGGACCCTCCCCAACCCTCCCTGCAGGGAGGGAGAGTGGATGGTTACGAATGAATGTATTGAGAATGGGATTTAAGACAGCGTCACCAGACAGGTATCTTTTGTTAAAGCACTTTGCGCGAGAGAATAGGAAGAATCCAACATTGGCCGAGCAGGTATTGTGGAGATATATTCGCGAAAAGGCCTTGGGTGTAAAGTTCCTGAGACAACATATTGTAGGTGATTACATAGCTGACTTTGCCGCACCGGAATGCATGCTTATCATAGAGGTAGATGGAGCATATCATTCGGAACCTCAACAGATGTATGATGACGCAATACGTACCTCGTCACTTGAAAGGTCAGGATTTAAGGTTATAAGATTTTCTAATGAAGAAGTATTGTATAATACTAATGAAACAATAAACAGAATAAAGGAAAGTATAGAAATGAACATTCAAAACAAAAATATCATGGCTGGCTCCCCCTCCCTTGCAGGGAGGGCTGGGGTGGGTCCGCTCTCTTTGTTCGACAAAATCTGGAACGCCCATGTCGTTCAGAATGTACAGGATGGTCCCACACAATTATACATAGACAGATTGTATTGTCATGAGGTGACAACACCCCAGGCATTTGATACATTGAGGGACAAGAATATCCGTGTGTTCCGTCCCGAACAGGTGGTGGCAATGCCCGACCACAACACTCCCAGCGACCAGCAGGAACGAATTGACGATCCGATCGGACGCAAGCAGGTGGAAACTTTGGCCAAGAACTGTGCCGAGTTTGGCATACGCCACTTTGCGATGGGTACAAAGGATAATGGTATCATCCACGTTGTTGGTCCCGAGAAGGCTCTTTCATTGCCTGGTATGACCATCGTTTGTGGTGACTCGCACACATCTACACATGGTGCTGTAGGCGCTATTGCTATGGGTATCGGTACAAGTGAGGTAGCTCAGGTTCTGGCTTCTCAGACCATCCTTCAAAGTAAACCCAAGACTATGCGTATAAACATAGAGGGTACACTGCCCGAAGGAACAACGGCAAAGGATGTGGCTCTGTATATCATGGCCCAGTTGACAACATCTGGTGCTACAGGTTATGCCGTGGAGTATGCTGGCTCTACCGTACGCAACATGAGCATGGAGGGACGCCTGACTTTGTCCAACCTCTCTATTGAGATGGGTAGCCGTGCTGGTCTGATTGCTCCCGACGAGACAACCTTTGCATATCTTAAAGGTCGTGAATATGCCCCCAAGGGCGAGGCTTGGGACAAGGCTGTGGAGGAATGGAAGAAACTCTATTCCGACGAGGATGCAGTGTTTGATAAGGAGGTGACATATCGTGCTGAGGACATAGCTCCCCGCATTACATACGGTACAAATCCTGGCGCTGGTATTGCCATCGACGAGTGTATCCCAGCATTGGAGGACATTGCCGAGGATGAGCGTCAGCAGTTCCTCAGCATGCTTGAATACATGCAGTTCGAACCAGGTCAGAAACTCGAGGGTACGCCTGTTGACTATTGTTTCCTCGGTGCTTGTACCAATGGTCGTATTGAGGACTTCCGTGCCTTTGCCTCTGTAGTTAAGGGCAAGAAGAAGGCAGAGAATGTCGTTGCCTGGCTTGTTCCTGGTTCGTGGTTGGTACGCCAGCAGATTATTGACGAGGGCATAGACAAGATTCTTGAGGAGGCTGGCTTTGAACTTCGCCTGCCAAGTTGTTCTTCTTGTCTTGCGATGAACCCCGACAAGGTTCCAGCAGGCAAGTTGTCTATCTCAACAAGTAACCGCAATTTTGTCGGACGTCAGGGACCTGGTGCACGCACCATTCTGGCAAGTCCTCTTGTTGTTGCCGCTTCGGCTATCACAGGTGTAGTAACTGATCCTCGTAAATTGTAAGATTATGACTAAACAGAAATTCGATATAATACAGTCAACCTGTATTCCCATTCAAATTGACAATTGCAATACAGACCTCATCATCCCAGCACGCTATTTGGCAAGTACCACACGCGATCCAAAGTTCTTTGGTGATGCTTTCATGCACGACTTGCGCTTTGATGCAGAGGGCAATGCTGTTGCAGACTTCGTGATGAACAAGGCAGAGTATAGCGAAGAACCCAAGAGGGGTGTGCACGAAATCATCATAGGTGGACAGAACTGGGGGTCAGGTTCAAGTCGCGAGCATGCAGCATGGGCCATTGCCGGTTATGGTGTGCGTGTGGTGATAAGCAGTTCCTTTGCCGATATTCACCGTAACAACCTTCTTAATTGCTTTGTGCTTCCAGTGATAGTAAGCAAGGAGTTTCAGCAGGAACTTTTTGAGACCGTTCTTGCCAACCCACAGGCCGAGGTTAAGGTTGATGTGCCCAACCAGATGGTGACAAACATGGCAACAGGCCATTCAGAGTCGTTTGAAATCAATGGCTATAAGAAGTACTGTCTGATGAATGCCCTTGACGATATTGATTTCCTCTTGGAGAACAAGGATAAGATAGAGGCTTGGGAGGAAAAGAGGTAATAGAAAGGACCGCGGCCCCTCCCCATAGCCCACAGATGACACGGATTTGACAGATTTTCACAGATATATCTTGATGAGCGATTATCTCTATAAAAAAGAAACAGATGGCATTATAGCAGCCTTTTATGAGGTTTACAATACCTTGGGTTATGGATTTCTTGAACGTGTCTATCAGAATGCGTTGTATATTGAACTGCTCAGCCGTGGCTTTAAGTGCGAGGCCCAGCGACAGATTAAGGTCTATTTCAAAGGAAAAGAGGTTGGCGTCTACTATGCAGATATTGTGGTGAACGACTGCATCATTCTTGAACTTAAAGCTAATGAAAACCTATGTCCTGAACATGAGGCACAGTTGCTGAACTACCTGAAGTCTACAGAAATAGAAATAGGATTGTTGCTAAATTTCGGCGAGCGTCCGCAAGTACGACGTAAGATATTCACGAATGATAGAAAAGAGAATCTGTGTCAATCAGTCTAATCTGTTATATCTGTGTGCCATAATCATAAGCAAATGATGAAATCACATACCATAGAAATCATGGATACCACTCTGCGCGATGGAGAGCAGACGAGTGGTGTCTCTTTCATGCCTCATGAGAAACTGATGATAGCTCGTGCCCTGCTTGAAAAGGT
>JAFYMW010000104.1 GCA_017548165.1 Bacteroidaceae bacterium | reverse complement strand
GAAGGAGTGACTATATGGATTTTGTGGAGCTGGAGGGGATTGAACCCTCGTCCAAACAGGGACATCCCATGCTTTCTACACGCTTATTCCGGACTTCGGTTGTAGGGAAGCGACAAGACCCGGACCACCAATCGCAACCTTAGCATCTAAGAATTTCATCACCGAGTAGATGCGTCCTCAACGACTATCCCCGAATTGCTGTGCCACTGAGCCTGAGAGTTTCAGGGCGTGAACCTCAGAGTGACATCTCGTCTCAGCACCTGGTGCCGAGATAAAGCCAGTAATCTACTGTACTTCGACTAGGCAGCGAGAGCGTAAGTGTTTTCGCCAGATAAATTCTTGAAGGTCTGATATTATAGAGAGCGGCCAACAACTCTCTGCGTGCTTACATGACATCTCATCCTGCTGTCAAATCCATGTCAGCCCCAATGTCATTTGCAGGGACAAAGGTACGAATAAGTGAGCGATTTAGCAAATTAATTTACATAAATCCGAACGGTAGTACCTTCGAACGAGGGTCAAAGGTACGAATAAGTGAGCGAAAAAACAAATTTTATTTGATTTTTCCAAAAGGAAGCACCTTCGAAGAAAGTTCAAGCACTCGAATAAGTAAAAAAAGCAACATTTTTTGTATCTTTGTTTCGGATATTGCGCCCACACATGCAATAATCAACCATACAGGGACGTTATTCACAATAACCATTGTATCAAATTCATAAAATAAATATCTTAAAAAATATATGAAACATAAATTATTTGCTCTACTTGCATTTGTACTCTTCAGCACCATGTCATGGGCACAAAGTTCGATGACCGACGATCAAGTCCTGAAATATCTGGTAACAGAGACACAGAAAGGCACATCGCAACAGAAGATGGCCGCAGATTTGCTAAAGAAAGGCGTAACAACCACACAACTGCAACGAGTAAAGAAGAAAGCTGAGAAACTACAAGCAGAAGCGCAAAGCGGAAGCAAAAGCAGTTCGAAAAGCAAAAAAAACAAACAAAGTGAAACGGACGAAGAAGACCTATTTACCGATGCAGCACAAAAGCGCGCAGCAGAACTAGGTATGAATGGAGAAGAAGACTTTTTTGACAGTGCAGAAGACATCACTGGCATTAGCGATGAGGAACAACGCCAAGTTTTTGGTCGCAATATCTTCAATAGCAAAAATCTCACTTTCCAAGCCCCTTCAAGCATTGCCACCCCAGCTAACTATATCATCGGGGCAAAAGATATTGTAACGATTGACATTTGGGGAGCTAGTCAAGAAAGCATTGAAGCAGAGGTGAGCGCCGACGGATACATTGTTGTGGAAGGCGTTGGCCCCATAAAGATTTCAGGATTAAGCGTTAGTAAAGCGAATACTATCCTTAGTAGCAAATTGGGCCAATACTACAATGATTGTGAAATAAATCTCAGCCTAAAAGAAGCAAGAAGTGTACAAGTACAGGTAATGGGTGAAGTAAAGACCCCAGGTACATACACACTAAGCAGTCTATCAACAGCCTTCAATGCCCTCTATATGGCAGGAGGCATCAGCAAGATAGGTACACTACGAGACATCAAGGTATACAGAAGCGGTAAACTGCTAAATAGCATTGACGTATACGACTACATTCTTAATGGCAACCCCAAAGGTGATGTTAGACTAGAAGACAACGACATTATCGTGGTTGGAGCATATGATTGCCTTGTACAGATAAAAGGCAATGTAAAACGTCCCATGTGGTATGAAATGAAAAGAAGTGAAACTGTCGCTGATTTAATAAAATACTCTGGTTCGTTTAGTGGCAAGGCATATACTAAAAAATTGCGTTTAACAAGAAAAGCGGGTGATGAATATAGTGTACACACCATTGACGAGTTCCAAATGGGAGCCTTTACTTTGGCAGACGAGGATATGGTAGAAGTAGATAGTATCCGCGCCAGATTCAACAACAGAGTTGAAGTAAAAGGTGCCGTGAAGCATGCCGGAACATACGAATTGGGCAAAGAAATAAATTCTGTACGAACACTGCTTCTTGCTGCCGACGGATTAAGCGAAGATGTATATGAAGGCAGAGCCATTATGCATCGCGAAAACGATGATATGACCCTGCAAATGCTAAGTGTGGACATACATGGTATCATTGCGGGCACCGCAAGCGACATGCCATTAAAGAACAATGATGTACTTTTCATCCCTAGCAAGTCAGAAATGCTTGGTGAAAGAATAATTGATGTAAAAGGCGAAGTAGTATACCCCGGCGAATATCCGTTTGCCGAGAAGACAACCATACAAGACATCATTCTTCAAACAGGTGGTATAACAGAAGCTGGCTCTTTGGCACGCGTAGACGTTTTCCGCCGTATCCGTGACATCAAATCAAGTACAGAAGGTAAAAATAGTGCCCTGAAATTTAGTTTTTCTTTAGATGACCATTTTGCAATACAACAAGACACTACCTTCTACCTTGAGGCTTTCGATATTGTTGTGGTTCGTAAAAGTCCATCGTACGAAACACAGAAAAACATCACCGTTATGGGAGAAGTGAATTTTGAAGGCCAGTATTCTATCACTAACAAAGACTACCGACTCTCTGATCTGATAAAAGCAAGCGGAGGATTGACAGATATGGCTTATGCCCGAGGTGCAAAACTGACACGTTTGATGACACAAGAGGAAATTGACCAAAGAGACCAGGCCAATCTAAAAGCACAGATACTACTCTACGAAGATGGTCTAAAAGAGGGCAAAGAACTAAACATGCAGATTGCCGACTCGTTATTGGCTTTAAAAACCAATACAGCCAATACATTCCCCGTTGCCATCAACCTAGAAAAAGCACTTGCCAACCCTGGTTCGTTTGATGACATCATGCTTCGAGAAGGAGATATGCTTTTAGTTCCCGAATATAGTAATATCATAAAAATCAGCGGTGAAGTAATGTATCCTGTGAGCATGAGTTACGAAAAAGGTCGCAATCTTGCATACTACATACAAAATGCTGGTGGATATAGCACCAATGCCTCCAAACGCAAGGTATATGGTATACATGCCAATGGTTCTGTTGTCAAGTTGGGTAGCAATTCTGTAAGTGCCATAGAACCTGGTATGGAAATAGTAGTACCACAAAAGAGTGCCAAGCGTAAGATGTCCACAACTGAAATTATTGGTATCGGTTCTGGTATTGCCGCTTTGGCCAGTGTAATTGTAGCCTTGTTGAATGCCATAAAATAATAATGCATGTACACTATTTCGGTACTCATGTCGACATACAATGGCGGACGCTACCTAAAACAACAGATAGATAGCATCCTGCAACAAGAAGGAGTAGAGGTACATCTTCTGGTTAGAGATGATGGTTCAACGGACAACACGCTTGACATCCTCAACTCCTATGCTCAAAAAGGACTGCTCAGATGGTACCAAGGAGAAAACCTAAAATCTGCCCGTAGTTTTCTAAAACTTCTTCAAGACTCAAAGAAATGCGACTATTACGCTTTTGCTGATCAAGATGATTATTGGGAAGTAAATAAATTAAGAGTAGCAGTTGAGCATCTGCAAGATTACAAGGAAGATACTTATGCGCTATATCTGGCTCAACCACAAGCTGCCGACCAAGACCTCAATCCATTGCCCACAACACAATTCAAACCACTGAACACATTCGGAGAATCACTTGTCTACCGCTTTGCCATGGGATGCACGATGGTCCTGAACAACAAACTTAGAGAAGTCATTATCTCGTACGAGCAACAATATCCATGTATGCATGACGTATGGATATACACAATTGCGCATGCCATCGGTTCCAAAGTTATATGGGATAACCAACCACACACACTCAACCGCCAACATGGAAACAATGTTGTGGGACTTGGAGAGGGCATCTGTAAAAAATGGTCAGCACGTCTCAAACGCCTCTGCAACAAAGAAGAGGAAAGGTATCATCAAAACTCCGAGATTAGAGAAGCATTCCGTCATTTAATGCCACTAGAAAACAAGGACACCATTGACACGTTTGTCCAAGCCAAACATTCCTTGAGTGATAGGTTTAAATTAATACTATCTCCGAAATATCATTGCTCTAATAGTACAACATACACACTATTTTTGCTTAGTGCAATCTTAAACAGATTCTAAAAATCCAGCATGACACCCAAGATATCAATCATAACCATAGCATACAACTCAGAGAAGACGATTGAGCAAACGATTAAAAGTGTCATCTCACAATCATACTCACATAAAGAGTATATCATAATTGATGGGCTTTCAACCGACAACACTCTCAATATTGTCAACTCCTATGCTAATCAGATAGATTGTATCATCAGTGAAACAGATAAAGGAATAAGCGATGCGTTCAACAAGGGCATAAACAAAGCTACAGGCGACTTA
This sequence comes from Bacteroidaceae bacterium, assembly GCA_017548165.1. GTDB lineage: Bacteria > Bacteroidota > Bacteroidia > Bacteroidales > Bacteroidaceae > Physcousia. The sequence goes on along the minus strand of JAFYMW010000104.1, from coordinate 39,430 downwards.
ATAGTGTTAATAAATTCGGATGACGAACTCCTCCCCGATGCCCTACAAATAGTTGCCAACACATGGGATGGTCAAAGTGATATATGGAGCGGAGACTATACAGCATGGAACGAGAAGACCGGACAAACCTTTACCATATGCCCTTCGCTAGACTTCCCCAACCCACCATACTTCAGACGGGCTGTACATCAGGGACGATTTATAACAAAAAGGCTATATGAACGCATCGGCTTATACGACAAGAGTATCAGATATCCTATGGACTTAGAATTCCTTATGCGAGCATATAGCAATGGAGCTACATTCCAATATACTCCCCAATCCGTTGCCAAGTTCCGTCTAGGCGGAGCCACCAACGACAATGTCTTCAAGAAAAAACATGATTACACTTACATGGTCCGTAAACATGGAGGAACATGGCTACAAGCCCAATGTTTCTTCTGCTTCCTTGTCATTACCCAGACACTGAAACGTATCACCGACCTATTCTGTGCAGACATTATACGAACCATACGCTACAAAGAAAAACATACTTAACAATCAATTCCTGAAAACAAAATCACACACATAGTTTACCATGTACGAATTCAGTCTAAAAACATTTTACAACGCCATAATGGCCTCCAAACTTCGTATCGCAACACACTGTGGTATAGCAATTGTGATTGGGCTGGTAATTGCATTTAGCATCCCCAAGGAGTATAGTGCAGATAAAATGCTTGCTCCCGAACAGCAGCAGGAAGGTATAAGCGGCGGACTGGGCAGTTTGGCCAATATGGCTGGACTGAACCTATCCAACTCCACTGATGCCATCGTACCAGATCTATACCCGAGCGTAGTGGAATCCAATGACTTCATTGTAAACCTCCTATATACGGATGTCATAACCCTGGAGGGGGATACCATGACATATCTTACCTATCTGCGCGAACATACCGACAGCCCATGGTGGAGTGCAATCGGGAAAGTGACAAGAAAAGTCATCAATGCCATTACTGCCTCTAACGAAGAGCCGGCCTTTAATAGTTCTGCACGTATTGATCCCACAAAAATGAGCCGAGCCGAAGACGACATTGTCGGTTTTGCCAGAAGCAATATCAGCTGTGCCATTTCTCAACTCAACAATACCATCAACATCAGCGTTAGGGCTCAAGATCCAAATGTGGCTAAAATTATGGCCGATGAAGTTACCAACAACCTTCAAGACTTCATAATCCTCTATCGTACCAGCAAGGTTAGAGGAGATCATGAGTATTACAAAACCATCGCAAATGATGCATACCTGAAGTATCTCAATGCCGAAAAACAATATGCACAATTCTGCGATAGCCATAGTAATGCTACAAAACAGTCATATCTCTCAGAACGCGACAGATTGGCAAACGATGTACAAATCACACTGATGTCGTACACACAAATGAAGCAGCAAGAACAAATGGCAGAAGCCAAAGTGCGCGAGCGTACACCAGCATTCACCGTCATAAAACAAGCCAGTGTACCTAATCGACATAGTAGTCCTAGAAAGGTCCTCATACTGGCAGGCATGCTTTTTCTGGCACTGTCAGGTTCCATAATATACATATACATCAGACTGCTTTTTTCAAAGAAAGAAGACTGATATACTGTTCACTCTATTAGATGAAGTGAACTCAGAGAAGATTGCAAATCTGTATTCTTCCAAGGATAAAACTACCTGGATAACAATGTCACAATCTGCAAATAATAAGAGAATAGCCAAGAACACACTGCTCTTGTATGTCCGGATGATATTAGTAATGGGTGTAAACCTATTCACATCTCGTATGATTTTGCAAACTCTTGGGATAGAGGATTATGGTATATACAGCGTGGTAGGAGGTTTTGTCACAATGTTTGCTATAATTTCAAACTCTCTTTCTGCCTCTATAAGCCGATTTATTACATTTGAATTGGGGAAAGGAACCGATTCTAAAATAAAGGATGTATTCTCTACATCAATTATTATTCAAATAGTTCTTGCTTTTATTATTTGCATTCTATTAGAATCTGTTGTCGTCTGGTTTCTTAATACGCAGATGACCATCCCTACAGAAAGATTGTATGCAGCTAACTGGGTTTTACAATTCTCAATAATAACATTTGCTTTTAACCTAATTAGTCTTCCATATAATGCTTCGATTATTGCTCATGAACATATGGGTATGTTTGCCTTTATGGGGCTATTTGAAGCTATATCTAGACTTCTAATTGCATATCTATTATATGTATCTCCGATAGACCATCTTATATTCTATTCTTTTCTAACATGTTTACTTTCTGTAATAGTCAGAATTGTCTATCAATTATATTGTTGTAAACACTTTCCAGAATGTAGATTCACTTTTTCTTACAACAAGTCACTACTAAAGGAAATGATAGATTTTGCTGGTTGGAATTTCATAGGAGCTAGTTCTGGTGTCTTACGCGACCAAGGAGTAAATATCTTATTAAACATTTTCTGTGGTCCCCTGGTAAATGCAGCTCGTGGTATAGCTATGCAGGTATCATCTGCGGTTCAACAGTTCTCAACAAGTTTTACTACAGCATTAAATCCTCAAATCACGAAATCTTTTGCTGCTGGAGACAGGGATTATTCATTTAAACTAGTCTTTCAGGGTGCAAAGTTAACTTATATCTTGATGCTTCTAATATCTCTCCCCATTATACTAGAAACTCACACTTTGTTAAAACTTTGGTTAGGAATCGTTCCCGATTATGCTGTAATCTTTGTTCAACTTGTATTAATGTATGGATTGTCAGAATCTATTTCATATACAATGGTAACGCTGATGTTGGCAACGGGTAATATCCGCAACTATCAATTATTAGTTGGAGGATGCCAAATGCTCAACTTCCCTCTTTCCTACACATTATTAAAATTCGGGGTATCACCAGAATATACATTTGTTGGTTCAATCTGTGTTGCCATTGGATGTTTATTATTACGACTTTTTATGTTGAATCGAATGGTAGCATTACCAATCAAAAGATTTCTACAAAGTGTAATATTTAAGGTGTTATTAGTTACACTCGTATCTATATTACCATCGTTTATAATCTTAAACTGTATAGAACCATCGTTACTTCGTCTAATAACAACTACCATAGTTTCGATTAGCTCCGTTTTATTGTTTGCATTAATGTTTGGTTGCTCAAAGAATGAAAGAAATTTCATTATTAGCAAAGCAATAAACATAGTTAATTCTAAAATTCTTAATAGATAAGTATAATGAGAATTAATATCAAAAATCCTGCTGATTGTTGTGGCTGTACTGCATGTGAAAGTATTTGTACACACAATGCCATAAAGATGCTCCCCGATGAATTAGGATTTCTATATCCAGTGGTAGATGATAATTTGTGTGTGGATTGTGGATTATGTCAAAGAGTTTGTAAGTTTCAAGATAAATATGAACCTATTGATTCTTTTGATGAGCCTGATGTATATGGGGTTAGGCATACAAATGAAGAGGAATTAAAAAAGAGTCAAAGCGGTGGAGCCTTTTGGGCTTTTGCAGAAAGTCTGTTAAATGAAGGATTTGTTATATATGGTGTGGGATATGGCCGTGATTTTCATGTTATTCACAAACGTATAGAAACGATAGAACAATGCCAGGAACTACGAGGCTCTAAATATACCCAAAGTGATTTACGAGGAATATTTAAGGAAGTAAAATCAAAATTACAATCCGGTGAACGTATTTTATTCACTGGAACGCCATGTCAAGTAGCAGGGCTGAAATCATATATTCCCCAAAGACTACAAAACAATCTTGTTACTATTGATTTAGTTTGTCACGCAGTACCATCTCCTAATATATGGGAGTCGTATGTTAAGTGGATTGAACACAAATATAGTGATAAAGTTGTGTTAACAGACTTTAGAAACAAGAAATTTGGATGGCACTCACATTTTGAAACATTCAACTTAAGTAAAAAGAAACAAGAAATCAAACGCTCAACTTTTCGCTTCTTCTTCTATGATCACTTATCTGTAAGAAAGTCATGTGCTAATTGCAAATTCACTAATCTTAAACGACCAGGAGATTTGACAATCGGTGATTTCTGGGGATGGGAAAAGCATCATACAGAATGGAACGATAATAAAGGAGTTAGTTTATTGCTCGTAAATACTTCCAAAGGTAAATTACTTTTTGACAAGGTGAACTCCACATTATTATTAAGTATAAAAAGTAATACTTCAGACTGTTTACAGCCACAATTAACAAAACCAATAGAAATAAATCGTAATCAAGAACGGTTCACAAAAGAATTTGTAAGAGAAGGTTTTGATTATATCGCAAAAAAATATGCTGACGGAAACATCGCATACAAAATAAAGCAATTAAGTAATTTTCCTCTTAGGGTAGTTCGCAAAATTATCAACATAATAAGAAAATAGGATGAAGATAGGAATTCTTACATTTCATTGTGCACATAACTACGGAGCAGTCATACAGTGTTATGGCCTTCAACAATATTTAAGAACTTTGGGTCACGAAGTTTGCGTAATTGATTATAGACCTAAATACCATGATATCTATAAAATCCCAGAAATCACAATATCCAATTCACCTAATTTATGGTCATACCTAAAGGGGAAAATAAGAGAATTCATTATTGGTAATATTGAAAAGACACGTTTTAATGCATTTGAAGATTTCATACATAGGGAATTAAAATTAGCTCCATATATAGACGAATGTGACTATTCTGATTATGATGCAATTATATTGGGTAGTGATCAAATTTGGAATCCTGATATTACAGGTGGCAATTATGATAAAGAATACTTTGGAAGCAATGCTAAATGTACAGTCATTTCATATGCGGCAAGCTGTAGAAGTTCTTATTTAACTGAAAGGCATAAGTCTTTTTTTCAATTACATCTACCTAAAATACACTCAATCAGTGTAAGAGAAACATCTCTGATGAAACTTCTTCAACCATTAACATCTCAACCTATAAAGACGGTTATAGATCCGTCATTCTTACTTGATATTTCTGATTACGAGAAATTATGTAAACCAGTAAAATGCAAACGACCATATGTCTTGGTTTATGAAGTAGAAAGACATACAGAGACATCCAGAATTGCTAAAGAAATTGCCCAATCACTTGATGCAGATATCATAGAATTAGTTTCGTGTGCTGCATTCAAGTATTTAGGCAAAAAAATTGATCAGATTGCAGGACCTATTGAATTCCTTTCATATATTAAAGATGCGACATGTGTTGTTACTAGTTCATTCCATGGTTTGGCTCTTTCTTTGAAATTCCAAAAAGATTTCTACTCCATCAAACAAGGTACCAATGCTGATTTACGAGCAGAATCTCTATTGACAAAAATAGGCTTACTGGAACGTTTCGTACCACTATCTGGCTCTGTAGCATTCTCTACAATTAATTATTCTAAGGCTTCCACAAATTTAGCTAATGAGATTAGTAACTCTAAAGATTTCCTCTTAAACTCATTAAAAAATGTCATTGCTACCTAAAATATCTATCATAATTCCTGTCTATAAAGCAGAAATATATATACATAACTGCATTGAAAGTATACTTGCACAGACCTTTAAAGATTTTGAGGTTCTGCTTATTGATGATGGTAGTCCAGATAAATCTGGGGAAATATGTGATAAGTATGCCGAACTAGATTGTCGTGTACGTGTATTCCATAATGAGAATGGTGGAGTAAGTTTCGCTCGTCAGTTTGGCATTGATAATGCACGTGGGGAATATACGATTCATGCCGACCCTGACGATTGGGTTGAACCAGATATGTTGGAAGACCTCTATGCAAAAGCTCAAGAGGAAGATGCAGATATGGTTATGTGCGATTATTTTGTAAATTTCAAAAATGAGCAACAATATCGAAAGAGTCAACCTTCTGCCTTAGATCACAAAACGGTTTTAAAGGAAATGTTTTTGCAATTAACTTGTAGTTGTTGTAATAAACTCATAAGACGCTCATGTTACATTGAGCATGGCATTAAGTTTGACCCAGAACTTTCTTACTGTGAGGACTTGATGTTTAATACATCATTGCTCCTTAACAAAATTCGCATAAGTTACCTACCAAAGGCCTTTTATCATTACGTTCAGTATGCAAACCCTAACTCTATAGTGCATTCTGTATATAAAAATTACAATGAGAAGGAATATGAGTATGATATGATGCTATTAACGAAGTTCCAACAGAAGTTTCACGGCACAGATGCAGAAACTGTTGCCCAATCAAGGATTTCTTATTATGCATTAAACAATGCTTTTTTCGGAAATTATTATGATTCAAAAAAATTTAAACAGAAGTTGCACCATTTGCTCCCCTTATTAAAACCACAAGGGTGCAGAAAACCCCATTATTATTTCTATCTGCTATCTTGTTGGGGATATTATACATTAGCATATAGACTATTTTTCTTACTAAAGTCTATTAAAAATGGTAGATAAAAATGAGTATAGGATAATAAAGAGAAAGAATATAAAAACAAGCATTTGAGTAGTTAAAGACATGTTTGAACAATGACAGATAGCATACAATACATTTTCTCACAAAAAACTATAGGGAATTTTTTTTTCTCATTGCTTATATGGGTCATCATACTTGACCCAACAAACAGTGTGCTCCACCTAAAGGACCTGGCATTCCTTATGCTAATGGGATATTGTATCATCACCTACAAACCCGATCGCGAGTATTTTATCCACTTGCTCCTACTCATTGCCCCCATAACTCTGTCATATATTATTGCAGAGATGCAACAAAGCGTCGTAGATTACGACATTCTACAAGCCAGATACAAGTCTTTGGTGCCACTAGTATTACTTTTGTGGATAAGGCATTTTGACGTAGTCCGTCTTATGATTATACCCACATGTGCTGGTGCATTGTTCATAGTTATTTTGTATGCAGTTGCATGCTCGTCAGAGCTAGTGGAGTATGCCATGTACTTGTATTTCAAGGAGCATCTGGAAATGGTGATGATGTCCAAAAGATACATTCTAGGCTTTGAGATTTTTGGTATGTATCTGAAATCCTTTATCGACTTGATCGTTGGCCTGTTTGTAATATATTACCGTACCTTCAATAGCACTGGCAAGATGAAGCGAATAGGCTACATTCTACTATTCGTACTCTTTACCATTGCATTCTTCATGAGTGGCACACGTAGCACCATGCTACTTCCTTTCTTCATGCTCGGCGTGGTATTCTTTGACCGCATCACCAAAACCCGTCGTATGAAGTATTTCCTATACCCCGCATTGGCAATATTTGCCATTGCCTTTGTTATGTTGGTACTAATGCTTGCAAGCGAACAAGGTGAAAAATCAAATACCATCAAGTTCGCTCACTTGAGCTCATATGCCCAATTATTTACCGACAATCCACAATATCTGCTATGGGGGCAAGGACCTGGCACATGGTTCTATTCATCAGGGTTTGGCGCCATGGCTTTTGAGACAGAATGGACCTACATGGAACTCTTGCGCAACTATGGCTTGCTATGTCTGCCAATGCTATATGTTTATGTATTACCATTGTTCCGTCTTTGGCCACACATACGCACCAACAATTTCACCTTCGGAATATTCTGCACGTATTTCTGCTATCTTTTGATTGCCGGAACGAATCCATTGCTGATGTCATCTACGGGCATAATCATGGTACTGATGGCATACTCCTACACGGAAAAGGTAAAAAACTCTTCTCCACTTACTCAGCAAAACGATTGACACTACTTCTCCACAACATAACCACGGAGCTTTTCTTCCCAACCGTAATGCAGCTTTACCATATTGTAGCCATCACGAGCTATAGAAGCCCTATATTTGGGATGTTTTATTAAATATAAGCAAGCATCAGCTATAGTGGGAGCCTCATCGCGAATAATACAATTCTTTTCGTCTTCCAACTCAGGGATAGCATGGGATATTAGGGTGGTCAATACCACAGGGATACCACTGCCCATAGCAACCAGTACCTTGTTCTGAATACCAGCTGCAACACGTACTGGTGCCACCGCTACAGCAGCATCACATATAGTGGCTGCTAAATCATCCACAAAGCCTGTAACAACAACATTCTTGCATGTCAAGTCGATTATCTTTTGTGGTGGTTGAGCACCTACGATATAGAATATGGTATCGGGTTGCCTGCTGAGAATGCGTGGAAAAACCTCTTGTACAAAGAACAATACCGCATCTTGATTTTGCAGAGTTCGCATATTACCCACGAAAACAATCTTGTTTGGATTGTATTGCACAGATGGGGTTTCTATCATATCCACTCCGTTGGAATGCACACGCAAATGAGAAACGTGTGCTGAAAGGGTAGCAAGATAATCGGCATCTGCTTGGGACACTAAAACATTCACTGGGAAATACTGCATTGAGTACTGCTCTGCCCTGCGTATGAGATGACGCTCTATGCAGTAGATGTACTTCAGCAAACCACCTCCCTTGCTGTCAGAACTGAGAGAATAGGTCTTGGACAGGGCATCTGTCATCTCTATAATAGAACGTTCGTGCAACTGCAATTCGTCGAGATAAGGCATCATACGAAGCAAGTGCGCAATATATAAATCAGGTTTCTCCGTATCAATCACATGCTGAAGCATACGCTTATATTTTCCTGAATAATAATATCCACATTGCATAGCACGACCAGACAACAAATGGACCAATGACTGCCAAAGACCATATAGTTTACTTCGGTGCACGGTATATACCTTGTCATAAAGACGTTCAGCCTCAAAAATTTGTGGTGCACCACATTCCTCAAAACTAACAAGAACTAACCGATACCCTTCACGTTTTAGTTGTCGTGCAATATTATTGATTCGAAGAACATCACCACCATTCTCTGGCAAGGGGAAACGTGGCGTAAGTATGCATATTTTTTTTGCCTCTAAGGCGTTCTGTCGGAAACGTTCTTGAATATTATCTAATTGTGCAATCCGATTAGCAAAAGCTATAACTTTATGCTTTAAAATTCCCATAAGTATTACATAGCAAAGTATGTCTATCAGACCTATCCATATCAAAGAAAAACCCACAGATGCAAATGTTATATTTATGAGAAGGAAGAACAGGATAACAGACACTATGGCTAAGAGCGACATACGTCCGAATATACCAGCTTTGATAAGTATATGGTGAAGATGACGCTGGTCAGTTGAAAAAGGAAGATCACCATGCAAAATTCGCTCACACAAGACACGAACAAAGTCAATACAAGGAACAAAGAGCAAAGAGAAACATATTAGCATGCGCTCTTGAGATGAAAAAGTACTTGTATCTTCGGCTATAATGAACTTCAAAGTAAGATATGCCAAAGAGAACCCCAATGTCATAGAACCACTACTGCCCATATTAATTTTACTCTTGCCGAACATATTGTAGCAAAAGAAAACTATCAGCCCACCTACCATCGAACCTGTAATAAGACAATAGACCATATTGTTAGAATCATAGAAACATAAACCAAAGCATAGCATGCACAATATGGCATACAATGACAGGAGCCCCTCGATTCCGTCAAACATATTAACCGCATTTATTACCGCCACGATAATGAAGACGGTAAGTGAATAGGAAAAACAAAATTGCAGCGTATCAATTCCTATGAAGCTCGATAAATCAGCGAGTACCAGTCCACAAAGAGGAAGAGTTAGTGCGGCTAAAATCTGAATCAACAAACTAACCTTAACAGAAAGTCCGTAAATATCTTTCAATAGTCCGATGAAATACACCGACATAACACCACAACCCAATAGCAAAGTAGAGGTCTTGATGCTATGAACCACGTTTTCTACTTCACTCATCAACACCATTGATAGACACACACCAACTATTACACAAGGGACCAACACCATTCCGCCAAGTGGCAGTTCATTGGAATTGCGTTCCCCTAAATTCATGCCAAAAACATTAACGTCCTTGTAGTAAACATGTTTCAACATCCATGAATATAGCAAACTTGCAATCAGGGCCGAACATACAAAAGCGATAAATATGTAAAAAAAGAGGTCGGGTGCTATCATGGTTAAAACGTAATATAGATTGGATATCTATATAACGTCGATTTTATATATTTATTATTAAAGTTACAAAATAAAATTAAGTCGTTCAGTATTTTCTAAACGTCAACTGTCCCTTCTCTGTACTTGACAGAACCATTTTTTGAGAAGACAAGTGCTCTATTTCCATTATACCATCTAATGGAACACCATATCTAGAAAGTACATCCATGGAGAGTATATTGTCATGACCATTGCCCTTATACTCAATAGGATCGTAGATACGTATAACAGAGCCCTTTATTTCAAACGATGAACGTTGCCTGCCATTATTCGTCGCAGACAATCTCTGGAATCCCATCATCTGCAACTGAAAGCTATAATATATCTGCATTTCATTGTTACCAACAAGTTCACCGCTGGGTGAGATCCATTCTATCATTTGCCACTGTCCATCAAGGTCGCCATTGCAATCAATTTTGTCGCAAGAAAAGAACAGAACAGACATGAATGCCATAAATATTGGCTTAAAAAATTTATTTGTACACATCGTCCTAACTACATTTTATACTATTTACCACTGAGTTCTATTTAGCCATCCATTGAATTTCACTGTCAACATAGCCCCATTAGAGGACCCTAAAAGATTGCCATCATTATGTCCATATGATGCTGTCATGGATAGGCCAGTTGCCCAAGAAGGTGTATATGTTGCCTCGAGCAGAAAATAATTTGCAGAACAGGGGTTTTGGGTTGGTTGATTATAAGTTCCCAAACTATATTGGTGGGTATACATAGCTCGCCATGACCATTGTGCAGTGGGGGTACCAATCAACCCCAAATGATGCACTTGTACTCTGTTATGCAATGGCGAAAGACTCCCACATTGACCTAGAAATGGATTGTAGATTGGAGATAGTAGTAACGGATTACCCAATGCAAAACCTCCTACCTGCCAGGCACCATAAATATGGTTTCTGTAATAGTCGTCTTGGCCACTGATTTGTAAAGGATTTTCAACAGTTTTATCGTGATACAACGGTCCAGACTGATTCATAGTTGTATTGTATTCGTAAAGAAAAGTGGCCAAAAAGGGATTGCTCGGCAAATTCAACTCAAAACCCAACAACATATCTTTCCAAAATCCATACTGCATGAACATCTGGCTATGGTCTTCGAAAAAGTGCTCCATGTAAAGTCCAACATTCCAAGTTTTCTTTATCCAATCCAAACGTACATGCCAAGAACCCAATTGGTTGCCAGCTGCATTGGAATAGTTTTCGTCATTGACATCTCCACCACTTGGGAAAAATGCATTAAGGATGTTTCCCCCCAATGGTATCTCTTGAGCCAACAAACCGCCTGCATATTGTTGGACATTATACCCAGTGCCACCAAATTGACATGCCATTTCCAATCCTCCACTAAATTCCAATGGGAATAGTTCCCTATTGCCCAAGCGCAAGAACAATGCTTTGGAGTGAAAAAGACTTCCTGAAGTATAAGCATTGGAGGTTCCTGCATTGAATTTCTTTTGCCACTTGGAGTCGGTATACATTCCATAAGCCAAGTGTCCTTTGAAAGAGAATATACCATGAGTTCCTGGTACTGCCCAGAAGTCTGCCATCTCTGCTCGTATTTGTGGTATTGGACGTGCATTAATTCCCATTGTCATTCCTCCTGTTGACAGCAAGGGGTTCTTTAATTCAGAAGGTCTTTCTTTCTGTCCGATACTCAAGCGTAACATCTTCCATTCTATATCTGCATAGGCTTGCTGAACATTGAAATAGCCATTCTCGCTATTTATAGGAGCCACTAAATCCACTCCATACCCAACTCGCCAAAACCACAAAGAATCGGTCTCAACATTGCGCCAAAGAGCTACTCGTGCAAGCCCTGAGAAATTATCTGTAGTACCTAAACCATATCGGTTGTTGGTAAACCAGAAAGGGGCATTATCACCTACACCTGCAGTTCCTTGCGCACTAAAAGAATATTGGATATTCTCTGCCAAATGAGAAATCTGTGCACTGCTACACAGCGTCATAAATACAAAAACTATAAATTGAATCTTCCTTATCATCTTATGGAGTTTTTTATCTTAACACTACTATACGCGACACTATTTTTCGATTAGAATCTCTGGACTTGCATACTACATGATAAACACCACTGGAAACCTGTCTGCCTGACATATCACGGCAATCCCAACGTAAACTACCACCCACACTATTGCTATGCCACACAACCTGACCAGATGCACTTAATATTTTAACATCAGCAGAATCAGACAAGCCTTCTATTGTTACAATGGCATTGGTCGATGGTCTAACAGGATTGGGATATATAACCAGTTTTTCTTCTGAAAGATAATCCTCTGGTTCTGACACCTTCTCGTCAAAACTGCACAATCCCTCATCGGTGGCAAACATTACACGCCCTGTACCCTTATTTACTGCTATGCTATGTATTCTATTGGAGAGCAAAGGAGAGTTCTCTGTAGTAAAATGATGCAAAGTTTCCTGTCCATCGTGCGAAAACAGATACACGCCATTGTTTAAAGTACCCACCCACTTGCGATTGGCAGGATCCACCTCTATCCAAGTGACATCAACTCCAGCAAGAAGATAGTCAGCGTAACCACTTCCATCGTTACGATTTCTTTTAATTTGGTGGAAACGGAAATTTGTATCAAACCAGTTTTGTGGTGAGGTAATCACAAACAAGCCTTCGTTAGTACCGCACCACACCTGTTCATCCCTATCCTCTGCCATACAATAAAATTGGCTAGGTACAACATTGGTTCCATCTTGATTTGTGATAGAGGAACGTAACAAATGACGGTCATCATCTTGGTAGTTAAGAGTACCTGCAGTATCAAAACCGAAAAAACCGCGATTAGAACCTTCGTAACTTACTAAAAAAATTATGTCATTAGAGGTAAATAGATACTGAAATACATTAGTGGTGTTTGAAATCTCGGGATAGAACAAAGACACCCACTTGCTATTAGGGCGCATAAGACGGACAATGGTATCGGTTTGTTGGTTTGCCATCCACAAATTTCCATTTTTATCATATTGCAAAGCAGTACACGTACAATAATTCCATGGTCTAGGAGTATCTACATTAATTGTACTTAGTGGAGAATTCTGATAATTATACAAACGTACGAACTCTACCTCATCATCTTCGTTCACTCTATATTCATGCAATCCATTTCTATACACAGCACCAAAGAAATGATTGGCATCCAATGGATCTTGTACAAGGTCAACACTATTATTATGGGACAAATCAGGGTATTGCTCCATCGGAGTCTGCTCGTCAAACAATACCCAATGCGGTTTACCACCCTCTTCCTCCATAAACATAAAGGTTTCTGGATAATATGTTGCTAATTGAGTATTAATACCACCTGCAATCAACAACCTGTCTCCCACATAATGGATATGATAAAATCTGTCACGCGATGGAGAATCTATCTTAAACAGAGGTGCAAACTGAAGGGGAGCAAACACCTTTAACGATTCGTCAAGGGAATAAGGTATCAAGCCATATTGCTTGTCACAGACATAAAGTTTTCCTGAAATATATTCGCAATCATACCAAGTATAATTCTGACTTACAATTGTTGGTTTCTGCGGATTATCATGTTGGAATAACGCGATCCACCTACCATCGTCAAAACACATCATATGTTCATCAAAACACTTGATAGTTTTAAAATAATAAGACGTAGGAACAACATCATACTGCTGTCCTTCTTGCTTTATATAATGCAAACGTGTAGCAGAAATACCATATAATATATTAGAAAAAGCACATATTTCGGTAAATGTCAACTCAGAAACCTTTACCCAAGATTTCTGGTTATGCAAATCTGCAACAGATTCCACTGCATACAATCCCTCATTTGTAGAAACGAATGCCTTACCATTCAAAAACTGTATACCATAAACATTCTTCCCTATTAAGTATTGTGCCAGCACCACTCCCTTACTTGTATCAATTTCCACAATTCCTGTTTCCAATGAAAGATAGGTTTTGGTATCATTATGACTTATTTGGTTAATGGAAGTTCCAGGAATAGACTTGTCCTTAAGTGCAGAAATATTACATATATTATCATCGGCATCAAGCAAATCAATATTGCCATTGACATACACTATGAGCAATTGTGATGTGGCATTGTTATAAGAAATACGTGCAATCTCCTTATCGCTCAGTTCGTGCAAGCAGTCATAAGTCTTTACACTCGAGTCCTCTAAATCATAACGAACTAGATTACCTGTGTTACTATCCCTAGTACCACTGCCCTTCACCACAACGTATAAGTAGTTTCCAACAGACTCTATCTGCAAAGGCTCAGTATAAGAGAGGTACACCTGCCACCTCTCGTTTTGTGAATACGAGAAGAGGCAGGTGTAAAAGAACGTAGTTAATAAAACTATATATCGGTACATTTATTTTTCGATATGTTCCTTACCACTTTCATGACCATGGCCATAACGACCATAAACACCATAGTGACCATATTTGCTATACTTGTTGTACTTGCCATACTTGCCATACCTACCATACTTGCCATAACCATAATAATGGCCATACTTACGTTTTCTCAAATCCATACCATTGAGAATAATGTTACAATTAGGTAACTTGGCATCCGCAGAAATACCATTAATAAGTTCAAAGTTAGCTTTGGGACTATAATCAGCACGTGCAACAAATAATGTAACATTAGCGCAACGACCAATATTCAAGGTATCTGCAACAAGTCCCACAGGTGGAGTATCAAGAATGACATAATCATACTTGCTGCACAAGTAATCAATACCCTCCTTCAACAAAGAACTACTCAACAACTCAGCAGGGTTAGGAGGAATGATACCAGCAGGTAAAACATGCATATTGGCATTTACTCCAGAAGGTGTTATCTGCTCTTCAAGCAAGTCAAAATCTGCCTTAGAACCACACAAGAAGTTTACGATACCTCGCTTATCAGCCTTCAAACCGAACAAGTTTACCAACTGAGGTTTACGAATATCCAGACCAACGACAATAACCTTCTTTCCCAAAAGTGCAAAAGACATCGCCAAGTTGGTTGCAACGAAAGTCTTACCCTCACCTGGGATACATGAAGTTGCCAGAATAACCTTCTCTCCTGGTTTTAGTACAAAACTCAAATTAGTTCTCAAACCACGGAAGGCTTCTTCCATCATATCATTTCTGTTCTCGCGTACGACTACTGCTCGTTGTCCTTCTTCAAGTTGGAACGAGAAAGGAATGTCTGCCAAAATAGGCAACTTTGTCAATCCCTCTACATCCTCTCTACCTTCAATACGGAAACGCAAGAGGCCAAGACACATGAACAAACCTATAGGAAATACTAAACCAAAGCCAAAGGCACCCATCAAAATCATTTTATCCTTTGGACTAACCTTACCTCCTACCATAGGTTCGTCAATCATACGAGCCTTTGATGCAGTACTATAAAGCTGAATAAAGTTCTCTTCGCGCTTCTGCAACAATGTGAGATACAAGTCTGCCTTCAATGTTTGCTGACGACCAATATTGTTCAGAACACGCTCCTGAGTAGGAGTTTGAGAAATCTTACTTGCATACAACTTGTACTGGTTATCAACACTCTTCTTTTGTATCTCCATGTTTGAATACAGGCTACCCATATTTGAGCGGATTGCTGGCCACATGTCGGCCATCTGCTGAGTTACCTGAACTACCAAAGGATTCTCCTCACTACTACCCTTTAAATAACGATTACGGCGAAGAACCAAATCGTTATACTTTGTTATCATAGCAACCAAAGAAGTTTCCTTCAAACCCAAGTTTGTTGGCAACGTCTGAAGATAATTGGCAGGACTATCCATATAATCCATCATAGATTTCAGCAAAGACAACTGTGTCTCAACTTCAACAAGCTCCTTCTGATAATTAGTTGTATTGGTCAACGCAGAAGTTGCATCGTTAGCAAGATTGATCAGTTCATTGCCACGCTTATATGCTTCCATGCCCTCTTCTGTCTCATCCAGTTCTGCACGTATCTTATCCAAACGCTCTGCTATGAATTCTTCTGTCTTGCGTGCCACCTCGTTCTTATCCTCGTTGGCATCTTCATTATAGCAATCCACCAACTCACGCAGATAGTCTACAGAACGCTGCACCTTAGTGTCCACAAAACTTACCGCAGCCACGGTAGTTGTCTTCGTTGTTGAAGATGCATTAAGTCTGCGTGCGTAGGCTCTGCCGACATTTTTAGGAGAATTTATATTTGCATATATCTTTACTCCGTCTTCAAACTCGAATCCAGGATTTTGGCATAACAGGATCTTACCAAAGGGAGTATTAATTGTAGCGGGCAATTCCTTGATGCTCTCATTTAATTGCTTCACCTCAGGATTCTTTTTGTCAAAAGAACCTTCAACAAGAATCACACCATCTTTCTTGGTAAGTACCAATGGAATGGACATGCTTAATGTGTCTAACTTATCTTCCTCCAAGTCTACTAAAACAGGACTCGTCTTATAATGCTCGCGATTGACAAAACGTCCTTCCTGGAAATAGCTCACATACAATTTCAAACGCTTCACCGCTCGTGTTGAAACTGTCGCACTACGGATAATTTCCAACTCGTTATCAAAACCATTAGAGTTAGACATCAAGCCCATCTCTTCAAGTGCCATACCATAACCTCTCTGATTCTGCTCAGAATCCTTAACAAGGACCTTCATGGATGCTGAATAAACAGGCACGGTATACCTCAAATAGACAACAGCTGCACACAAACTCACAAACACAGACAAAAGAATCCAATACCAATTAAGGTAACAGATTGTCCAAATAGTTTGCAGATTAAAGATACTTTTCTTTTCCTCTTCGCCATTGAGGAGTTCTTTCTCATTCAATTCTGACATAGTATTTATTTTTTGGCTTTAATTATTTCAAAAATGACACTTGAGAGAGCAAATATACAACAAAAATAATTTCTACATTACATTTTATATAATAAAAAGCATTATCGCTAAAAAAATACACTGCATTTGATATATGTTTCACTATTTTTATATAACTTTGCCAAATAATGAGCACACTCAACGATAACATAAAACTACCAAGCAGACTGATTCATGCATTCGATGCCCTTATCTTGAATGCGAGCATCATAACCATAGTCTATACCGTCGTTTATGGTATAGATTTTCTGTGTAGCATCATTTTCTTGAACAATATTGCAGCAATAGCTTTAAGACAATGTATGATGCATGTGCATGGCATCAATTGGTTAACCAGTCCGCTCAATCGTTGTTTAAAAAGAACGATAGACATTATTGTTTCCTTAGCCTTCCTTTTAACGATATTTCCTATCATCCTCCTAATTTTTACTATCATCATAAAGACACGTCATGGAGGTCCCGTTATAATATTACGAAAGGCATCGGTTGGCGACAAGCATTTTAATTCCATTTGTATTAACGTCTCTAGTGTAGATAATCGTTTTACGATGCGATCTCCGTTAGCAATCAACATCTTGTTTGGTAACATTTCACTTTGGGATATTACATCTGTCACTTTGATTACAGAAGAGTCGCACATAACAGAGCCAGAGGTACAACATAATTTGAAAGAAGGGTTTAATGATATTCTAACAGACGACATCACAACACAGTGTCCAAACCTTGACTCAGAAAACGCAAGTCAATCCTCAACAGACAATCAATTCACTAACGATAGTACAAACCAAATATGAATTTCCTTAAAAAGTTTTTTAGTAAAAAAGACCAAACTAACGTAGGAGGCATCGAAGATTACATGATGCTAATCCGCGTATACTACCAAGCAGCAATTTCTGCGCATGTAGGCATCAATAACCTAACTATTTTCCCTGACCTTAGAATTTTCAAACAGACATACCATGTTACAACCTTGAACAACAAGTTAGGTTTAGCAGAAAAGAAACAATGTCAAAAGATGCTTCAAAACATCTACAGTCTAAGTGACCTTTTCTTTCAGGAAATAGATTTGAGTATCAAGAAGAAATGCCGTAATGTTCAAGACGTACAACCATATTTTCTTCAGACACAGGGATTGTCACAAGAACTAACAATGCTGATGAGCAATCTTATCGGCAACAGACTTAGATTTATTGGTCTGTTCAAAAATTCAATACATTCACTGATTGAGAAGAAGGTACACGAAATAATGACTCGTAACGATTGGAAAGACGATGCCATACGTCGCTCTTGTATCTCTGTCCGCAAGTACCAAGCCGCTCTCCAACATAGCGAAAAGTGGATGACTGAGTATACCTACACTTGTTTTAAACTTGCGGCAAAGGAAAAAGCACCTAAAAAATAAGAAACAATGAACCAAGATGTCATTGCTTTGGTTTCAAGTCTTGAGACCCGCACTCGCCAACTCATGCTCCAATATGACAAGCTTAAACTTCTATTGAAAGAAACACAGAAGAAGCTTGCCGAACAAGAAGAGTATTGTATGCTATTGGAAGAAGAGAAACAAGAATTGGAGGATAAGTATGCGCGATTAAAGATGGCAAGACTCATAGACATGGCAGATGACGATGAACTAAAAAGCACACGCAAACGTATAAACAAGATGATAGCATCTGTTGACAAATGCCTTGCAACCCTAAAAGCACAATGAACATGGAAGATAAACAGAAAATAACCATCCGCTTTGGTTCTTGGGACTTGCCAATGACAGTAAAACGAAAGGATGAACACATATATCGTGATGCCGAAAAACTCATGAAGGAAAGATACGCATTCTACACCAACACCTATAAGGGATTGGCAACAGAACGCTATATGATAATGTGTATGCTTGACATTGCAGTTAGACTTCAGCATACTATCGAGAAAAATGATAGTATCGAGCTTGTCAACAAGTTGAAACCACTAGTCGATGACATTGAAAAACTCCTCAAACAGACCTAAAACATTAATTCATAACATAAATCACTTAATTACCTAAAACAATATGACCGAAATTATATTTGGACTTATATCTGGACTCATCATTGTAACGCTATGGTGGGTTGTATGGTACTTTAGTATTGTACCTAAAAAAGAGAAAAGAATGGAAGCCGAAATGGAGAAAGAGGCAAAAATTCTAAAAGAGAAGAAACTTCTCGAAGTAAAGGAAAAATTCCTTGCCAAGAAAAACGAATTGGACAAGGAGATACACCAGCGCAATCAACAACTGCAACAGGCCGAGAATAGAAACAAACAACGCGAAATGACTCTAAATCAACGCCAGGACGAATTCAATCGTCGTAAGCAAGAAACAGAGAATCTTCGTACTCGTCTAGAAAACCAACAGGCTCTATTGGAAAAAAAAGAAGAGGAACTTGTTGCACGTCAATCTGATTTAATCAATAAAGAACGTACAAAGTTGGAAGAACTTTCTGGCATGTCCGCAGAAGAAGCCAAACAACAACTTATTGATTCACTCAAGGACGAGGCCAAGTCAAACGCCCAAGCATACATCAACGAAATCATTGACGAAGCCAAAATCAATGCCAATAAGGAAGCCAAGCGTATCATCATTCAAAGCATCCAACGTGTTGCCACAGAAACAGCCGTTGAAAATAGTGTTACCGTTTTCCATATCGACAATGATGAGATAAAAGGTCGTGTCATTGGTCGAGAAGGTAGAAATATCCGCGCTTTGGAAAATGCCACAGGTGTGGAAATCGTAGTAGACGATACACCAGAAGCTATTGTTATCAGCGCCTTCGACCCTGTTCGTCGCGAAATATGCCGTCTTGCACTACACCAACTTGTTTCAGATGGCAGAATACACCCAGCCCGTATTGAAGAAGTTGTTGCTAAAGTAAAGAAACAAGTAGAAGAAGAGGTACTCGAAACAGGCAAACGTACAGCCATCGACCTTGGTATACATGGCCTACATCCCGAACTTATACGAATCATCGGCAAAATGAAATATCGTAGTTCCTACGGCCAGAACCTTCTTCAGCATGCTAGAGAAACAGCTAACCTTTGTGCAGTTATGGCAAGCGAACTCGGTTTGAACCCCAAGAAAGCCAAACGTGCAGGTCTGTTGCACGATATCGGCAAGGTGCCCGATGAGGAGCCAGAAATGCCACACGCACTCTACGGAGCTAAGCTTGCCGAGAAATACAAGGAAAAACCAGAGATATGTAATGCAATCGGTGCTCACCATGAGGAAACTGAGATGACTTCTCTCATTGCCCCAATTGTACAAGTATGCGATGCCATCAGTGGTGCACGTCCTGGTGCACGTCGTGAAATAGTCGAAGCATACATCAAACGCCTCAAAGACCTCGAGGATATCGCTATGTCTTATCCTGGCGTCACAAAAACCTATGCCATACAAGCAGGACGTGAACTACGCGTTATTGTTGGTGCTGACAAGATTGATGACAAGCAGACGGAAAAACTATCTGGCGAGATTGCCACACGCATTCAGAATGAGATGACCTATCCTGGTCAAGTAAAGATAACTGTTATTCGTGAAACTCGCTCTGTGGCATATGCCAAATAACACCCCCATACTTCGAAAAAAATGATAATAGCTGTAGATTTTGACGGTACAATCGTCACACACGAATACCCAAAGATTGGAAAAGAGATTCCTTTTGCCATACAAACACTAAAAATGCTTGCCAACGAAGGACATCAGCTAATTCTTTGGAGCGTACGTGAGGGTAAACTCCTAGATGATGCAATAAATTGGTGCCGCGAACGCGGTTTGGAATTCTATGCAGCCAACAAAGACTTTCCTGAGGAAAACCCTAACAAAAATCAGCATTTCTCACGCAAGTTAAAGGCCGACTTATGGATTGATGATAGGAACGTTGGAGGACTTCCTGATTGGGGGACTATATACAGAATTATCAACGAGAAAAAGACTTATGAACAAATCATCTCAGATGATTTCACGACAAACTCTCCCAAAGTTACCACAAAACGCAAATGGTGGCAACTATAATCATACACATAATTAATATAATAGTTCCAGTCCTATAAATCTGCGCATTGATATATAAAAAATATATAAAAGTATGAAAACAAAATCCATCATCCTTTCTATCATGCTACTACTAACAATGGGCATGATGTCTACAAGTTGCGTTAGCCAGAAGAAACTTGTTTACTTCCAAGGAGCTGATTCCATTTATGCAAAAGCACAAGGGATACATCAGCAATACGAAATGAGACTAAAGCCCGCAGATCAAGTTCTTATTAAAATCACTCATAGTGGTGATGCAGAATTGCTATCTATTTTTGCTCAAGACGTTACTATGGGCACATATGGTACAACAAGCACATATACCCAAAGCGGCACATTGTCCAATGCATATGGTTACACAGTAACAAACGAGGGCTACCTTATCCTTCCTGCAATAGGTCGTGTTGATGTTAACCACATGACATGCGAAGAAGCGGCCCGCTCTATAGAGAAAAAAGTTAAAGAACTAAACCTGCTTCAAGAACCAGAAGTCACAGTTCGTCTTCAAAATGCACGTGTCACAGTTGTTGGTGCTGTAAGAAATCCTAAAAACGTAAGCCTTACCAGCGAAAGAAACACGGTTATTGACATTCTTGCACAATGCGGTGATTTGGATGTAACATCACTAAGGAAAAACATCAAACTCTTCCGCGAAGTCAATGGTCAACGTCAGATGTATGTCCTCGACCTTACTGATGCAGACATCTTTAATAGTCCAGCCTTCTACGTTCAGCAGAACGATATGATTTATGTTGAGCCTAACAAGAGTCTTGGTGTCAAGAGTAGTGCATTCTACACCTTCCTCAGTGCTGGTGCTAGCATTCTTGGTCTTGCATCAAGTATCGTTGCACTCGTCTTTGCTATAAAGAACGAGACTAAATAAGCAGAAAAATAACACAAAAACACTCTTCCACAGAATTTCTATCAAAGATTTTCTGTGGAAGTTTTATTTTTTTGACAATTAATAAGGCGACAATTCATTTTTTTTAATAAATTTGCACAGAAACTAAAATATAAAAACCATGAATAAAACATCTATTATATTTGCGCTAAGCGTTTTGTTGTTAGCTTCGTGCCAATCTATCTCTTTTGAAGATACAGAAACAAACAATAGTAGTACCAAAGGTAGCAAAACAATGTACTTCAAATGTACAGGCTTCTCCATGACAAACATGGACACAGACCATTACGACGATGGAGAGTCAACACGTGCTACAAGCAACAATATTCAAAATGCCACAGACCACCTCCTGCTCGGAGTATACACTATGGATGGCAAACTACTTGATACACTAACCTACCAATCTAAAAACGACCCCGACATTCCATATGGAACCTTCTCGCGAACCTTGGAATATGGCAAATACACAATACTCGCATTGGGTTGGAACGGCAGTCAGCAATGCAATGTTCATCGTCTAGATAGCATTACTTTCAGCGAAGGATGGGTACCAAACACCTTTCTATGCCGTCAAAATATTATAGTAAACGAAGCATATTCAAATACCCGCACTTTAACTCTTAAAAGATGTATCGCACGATTCATCCTTAATTTCAAAGATACCAACATACCACAAGAACTCAGCGAGTTCATCATCAACATATCTGGAGCAGGAAATACGCTAAATAGCGAAACCAGATATTGTGCCCAACAAGAGGACTTCAGTAGATCCATACCCGTAGATATTGATCCTGCAAACTTAAAGAAAATAACCACCTACTGCTTCCTTCCTGCAGATAGCACATCGGTTAGTATCAACATAGCAGCCATCGGTACGCAAGGTGAAACTATAACAGAAAGAACCTTCACCGAGGTTCCCATGAAAATTAACTACTCAACAAGCTACACAGGTAACTTCTTCCCAATTTCTGAATTTTCTGGTAGCGTATCATTTGAAATTGATTTTGACGGAGAGTATAACTACAACTTCTAACTCCCCTTACCTCCATATTGGGTAATGTTCAAATAATAAACTAAAAACACTCAAGCAAGTTATTATTTCCAGCTATTAAACAACACACAGCGGATAGTTTTGAACTATTCGCTGTGTGTCTTATATACATAGCTGGGAAACTCACATTCCCCCACATCTCACACATTTAGCACATCCAATATCAATGCTTCCTCCATATTATAATACCTATACTGACGCAAGCGCTTCCATTCTGGGTTGTGCAACAACCATGATGGAGAATAATTCTCCGTTCCTTTGGCATCCAAACGTTCAACCACCATACGTATAGTCAAACGGTGTATGTCAATAGCAGGAATATATAAGACCTCAGTTCCCGAGTTGTTGTGTGTAACAGCCAATACACCAACAGCAACAAGTTCATCTAAAAGTACCTTCACCAATGCATCTGGTAAACGTGTAATGCGAGCCAAAGAATGTAAGTTCAACGGTCTGTCTCCTTTGGCAAATCCCTTAGCTATATGACTTACCAACAACAAGGAAAGCGTATCTCTAAACCGTCTGCTCATCCCCCTTGTTGAACGTTCAAAAGCATATTCCTGTACCATTTGGTTCGCATAGCTCAACTGACAACCTATCAAGCAGATATACCATGTAAACTGCAAGAAAATCAAGAGCAAAGGGATAGCTGCAAACGAACCATAAATAGCATTATATGCAGAAAGTTTTATCTGATAATGTATATAGAAATATTCCAGCCCCTGAAACAACAAACCAGCAATGATTCCTGGCCCCACACAAGCACTCCATTTGACATGTGTATTAGGCATCAGTTTGTACAATAGCACAAAAACCATACTGCTGATAAAAAAAGGTATCATAACAACAATAACATGAAACGTGCTGCCCAACGAAAAATACATTTCAAACCACGATTCCAACGTCAACATCATCACATTGACACCATTTGTTATTATCATCAAAATGGGCAAAAGCAAGAAGACAGATATATAATCGGTTATACGTCTATATATATTACGGGTGTTATTTACCTGCCATACATTATTAAACGCAGTTTCTATATTCATGGTCAAATTAACCAATGTATAGAACAGTAGCAACAGACCCACACCCAAAAAGACACCACTCTTGGTATGCTGCAAATATCTCTCAACAAAATCCAATACAGTCTGAGTCATCTCAGGACTGAAAGAATCCAGCGCCACACGGATACGTTTCTCTATCAAATTATCAAAACCGAAACCACGCGCTATAGCAAAAATAATCGCCAAAACCGGAACAACAGCAAGAGTTGTATTGTAGGTCAAAGCCGATGCATACGAAGAAAGATTATTGCTAATAAAATGATCTACGGTGATATATACCCTTTTAAATAAAAGCAATGACCAACGCTGAAAGCATTTGCACTGCCTCTCATCCATATTCCACCAAGATTCCATTCTCTGTTCAAAAGTCATAACAGAATTGCGGATATTAAATATTTAATAATAAAAACAGTGGTCCTATAAGCCGGGTTCTGTAACAGAAGAGCATAAAACATACCACCTCTGCCGCCTGTCATTTATCCACTACCAGCGTTACCACTGGTCTCTATCGTTCTACCCTCCGACTCGGACGGACCGCCCTCCCACCCTTGCCCTCCTTTCAAAGAACAAGAACATCGCCGGTATACGCGAACTTTCAACGTCCGGAGTGCACAGCACGTATGTCACCACACGCCTGGTGGGCTCTTACCCCACCTTCTCACCCTTACCGCTTTTACAAGCAGGCGGTACTTTTCTTCTACACTGACCAGCCATCACTGACTCCTACCCGTTAGGTAGCGGACTGTCCTATGTTGCCCGGACTTTCCTCTCGTCTCAACATGCATAAACATGACGAAACCAGCGACAAGCCAGACCACTGTTTCTTTGTGTGCAAATTTACGAATATTCCTTAAAATGGCAAAATCAGTATAACTAAAAGGTTAAAATAAGACAATGAAAAGAACACTCTATAGCTTTTATTGCTACTTTTGCAAACACCAAGCACAAGACACATAACATAAACTACGATTTAAATAAAATACACATAATTATGAAAAAAACTTTTTTATTCATCCTTGCCTCATCACTCATTGCATGTACTGGCAATGCAGGAACATCAGCTAATTCAGAGGCATCATCTTTTGCTGCTCCAACTACAACCACCACCGTCACACCGCAAATAGGTTACGTCGACCTCACCTATGCTGCAGAACAAAGTGTCAATGCCGTGGTATATATCAAGGTAACCCAAATGGGCAAGACGCACAAAGTCACTTATCGCGATCCTTTTGCTGAGTTCTTCGGAGATTTCTTTGGTGCACCACGTGGAGGCACAGGTCAACAACGTGAATACAAGGAACCCGATCGCCGCGGTTCTGGTTCCGGAGTCATCATCTCTACTGATGGTTATATCGTAACCAACAACCACGTTGTAGCCGGTGCCGACGAAATCCTTGTTAAGCTCAACGACAACCGAGAATTCTCCGGTCGCATCGTTGGTTTAGACGCCAACACCGACCTCGCCCTTATTAAGATAGAAGGTAAAGATCTCCCCACCCTCCCCATTGGTAATAGCGACGATTTGAAAATTGGTCAATGGGTTCTGGCAGTCGGCAATCCCTTCAATCTTACCAGCACCGTCACCGCTGGCATTGTATCTGCCAAAGCCAGAAGTCTAGGAGCCAACGGTATAGAGAGTTTTATTCAAACAGACGCAGCCATTAATCAAGGAAACTCTGGCGGAGCCTTGGTAAATGCCAAGGGAGAACTTGTTGGCATCAATGCCATGCTATACTCTCAAACAGGTAGTTACAGCGGATATGGATTTGCCATTCCCACAACCATTATGACAAAAGTTGTCGACGACCTCAAGGCATATGGCACTGTACAACGCGCTGTTCTCGGAGTTACCGGTGGCGATGTCAGCAACTACCTCGACTCAGAAAAAGCCAAAGGAAACACCCCCGACCTTGGCACACTCACAGGCATATGGGTTAATAGCATTAGTGAAAATTCCGCAGCATCAGAAGCAGGTCTGCAACAAGGCGACGTCATAATACAGATTAACGACAAGGCTGTTCACAAAATGTCCGAAATGCAAGAACTCCTTGCCCAACACCGTCCTGGCGACAAAATTTCCATCACATGGCTTCGCGATAAAAACAAGCACACTAAAACTATAACATTAAAAAACAATCAAGGGTCCACAAAACTCATGCAGGAAGTTGACCTCGACGAAATGGATGTATCCTTAGAACCCCTCCCTTCGGAAGAAAAGTCACGCCTTGGCATACCCTATGGACTTGTCGTAAAATCCATCCGCAGTGGCAAGATGCAGAAGGCTGGACTCTCCAAAGGAACCATTATAATTGCCGTAAATGATGTCATCATGAACACCACCGACAATTGGGAACAAGCTCTGAAGTCAGCCAACCAAAGTCCCGACCGCACACTATGGATTAAAGCCATTGCCCCAAGCGGACGCAAACAAAGTTTTGTCATAGAACTTAACGAAGACTAACATACAACCATCCCATCCATTCCCCATAGAGACACTCACACTCTATGGGGCTTTTTGTTGTTCCATGCTCGTTAATCAAAATTAAACTAAAGTTTATTTTGTAGTTCGCTCGCATAATCGTATCTTTGCACAGAATAACTAATAATCAAATATGAAACACAAAAGTCTCATTCTGTCCTTCTTAACGACAATGTTCCTCATAGCTGGTTCTCTAGGCATGGAGGCCAAGCCTAAACAAACCAAGGTATACATCTTCGGTATCAGCACCAGTTTTACAGACTCCACTACTTATATCACAGATATACAAACACTTGACCCTGCATATATCGAAACCCAAACAGGATTTCTCTACGACCGCAGCATCTATTCTCAACAACTGCAAATTTGGGTCGAAGTAGTCAAAAAAATGCCCTATACCACATGCGTCGTTTTCTTTAGTGAAAATAAATCCAAACTCGAGAAGAAGTTCCTTCAAATACGCAACAAATATAGTAAGGATCAATCTACCAGACTTCAAAGTCTTGAAAACGGAGAATTTAAATTTATTCCCCAAGAATGGACAGAGCATGAAACATTATAAGATAGGTGGACACCATATTGCAATAAACTCCCCCAGTTGTGCTACCATCGAAGCACTTTTGCCCAATTTCTCCCCCTTTGCCTATGATGGCGACGAGAGTCCCCTCATCGTAGTTCACATCGTTGAGAACCACAATTGGGAGAAAATCAACAAGGAGATAGGTCAATTTGATGTAGGTGGTTGCAACCACGGAGTGTTTCGCACAAATTCTGGAGGTTATATTTTTGACATTAGCGACTTGCATGGTCACTTGTGCAGTCGAATGCAAACCACCCCAGACTTCACCACTTGTAATGTAGAACTTTACCAAGGCACCACAACACAGCAACACTATGGTTTGAACAACTGCATGATGATGGCATATGCCTTTGCCACTGCCACCATGGACACCATACTTATCCACTCAAGCGTGATTAGATGCGAAGGTAAAGGCTATTTGATGACCGCCCCCAGTGGCACAGGCAAAAGCACACACACACACCTTTGGTACACCACCATTCCTGGTTGCGATTTGATGAACGATGACAATCCAATTATTCGTATAGTTGACGGAAAAGCATTGGTATATGGTTCCCCCTGGAGTGGCAAGACCCCATGCTACCGCAATATCCAAGCTCCTATTGGAGGTATCGTGCGTATACAGCAACGCCCCGAGAACACAATACGTAGGCTCTCCACCCTTGAAGCCTTTACCACACTTTTGCCTGCATGTAGTAGCATGAAATGGGACACCCGAACCTACAACGGCATTTGTGATGGCATCACAAAAATCATACAAACCTGCCGCATCTGGGAATTAGGATGCCTTCCAAATAGCGAAGCAGCCATACTATGCCATGATACAATCAGCAAAGAAAGTCATACATAAATTACTCCGTCTCCTGCTATTTCCCCTCCGTAAAATCAACAATAGGCGCAATGGCATGCACAAGCAATCCCCCAAGATGGAGATTCCCAATCACATTTTGCTTGGTTCTGCCAGAGACGCTATTAAGGATGGGCACACAGTCACTATTACTGTCAAAGGCTGGAGCATGCGACCATTTCTGGAACACCTTCGCGACAAGGTTATTCTCGACAATCCACAAGGAGCTAAAATCGGAGACGCTGTATTGGCAGAAATTTCATCAGGGCACTTTGTTCTGCATCGCATAATAGATATAAAATACATACAACAAGACAATCAACTGGACGAAATTACACTCATGGGCGATGGCAACATACGTGGTACAGAACAATGCCTACGCAAAGACATCTGCGGTATCGTTACACACTACATCCGTCCCAACAGAACCATCCTTGCCAACGACCTCAATCTCATCCGTAACATTAGGTTATGGAGAAGACTTCTCCCCATCAGAAGATTTCTACTTATTATCTACAAAGCATTAATATAACACACATAATATGAAAATCAAAGAAGGATTTAAACTCCGCGAAGTCTGCGGTGAGTACATACTTGTTGCCCATGGCGACAAAAACATCGATTTCTCAAAAGTCATCAACCTCAACGAATCTGCAGCCATCATGTGGAAAACCGCAGAAGACAAGGAATTTACCCTGGAAGACCTTGTTGCTGCGCTATTAAAAGAGTACAACGTGCAAGAAGACATTGCAACTGGCGATGCCATGCGCATCCTCAACGAATGGAAAAACCTCGGATTGATAGAATAATATAACACTTTCTTCTATGGAACTTATTTGGCAAGAAATATCCGAATGGATCAATCTTTTGGCCCAAACACTACGCATCCCCACCTCTTTTCTGCTCATTGAATTCGTTGGAACCTTTGCCTTTGCTCTCTCAGGCATCCGTTTGGCCAGTGCCAAGCAGTTCGATGTCTTTGGAGCTTGGATTGTGGGTATGGCCACAGCCATCGGAGGCGGTACATTGCGCGACATCATGCTTGGAGTCAACCCCTTCTGGATGACCAACGAAATATACTTCATCTGGTGTGCCATTGCCGTACTTTTTGTACATATCTTTGCAAAATATCTGGTAAAGCAGAAAAACACCTGGTTCATCTTCGACACCGTGGGTTTGGCCCTTTTCAATGTTGTCGGTATAGAAAAGACCCTACAAATGGGATTCCCCATGTGGACCGCCATCACCATGGGTTCCGTTACTGGTGCTGCTGGCGGTGTGATACGTGACGTTCTCATCAACGAAGTTCCACTTATCTTCCGCAAGGAAATATACGCACTCGCATGCGTTGCAGGAGGCATAGTATACTCTATACTGCATATCCTTGACTTCGGTCCCAACATCAGTGCCCTCTTCTCCAGCATCGTGGTTATTGCTGTAAGATGCTTTGCTGTCAAATTCCACTGGCACCTCCCCACTGTTAAGGGCGAATAATCCCAATTGATGAAAAGATTTGTAATTATCATATATACCATCATGCTGACCACATTCTCATATGGTCAGCATATGGTATACAACGATGACATACGCACCCTACAGGTTTGCCTCAACGGCAGTTCCCTTCTCCCACCCGTACTGACATTAGGCAAATCGTCCCAACTCAACATCTCCTGGGACGAGATGTCACACGACTATCACCGCTACATCTATCGCATCCAGCATTGCACATGGGACTGGCAGGAGAATCAAGAACTTTTTGAAAGCGACTTCCTCCAAGGTACCAATGACCTACCCATTGAGGATTACGAAACAAGTTTCAACACCACCCAAATCTACACACACTACTCCCTTGATTTCCCCAACCAAGATGCCAGTGTCCTTCTCAGTGGCAATTACAAGCTATTGGTCTTCGAAGATGGTCTCATGGACAATGGTCCCGTCATTGAAGTTCGTTTCCATGTTGTAGAATCTGGTATGCACCTCTCCACACAGGTATCAGCAAACACAGACATAGATTTCAACGACAAGCATCAACAGGTTACCCTGTCCCTCAACTATGGCGCAACGAATGTGACCAACCCCAACAATCAAATCCAAGCCGTAGTAATACAAAACAACAGGGCATCCCGTACCATTTCTGGAGTCAGGCCAAACATTATCAAGAGTGATGGTCTCGAATGGCAACACCGTGAAGAACTGATATTTCCTGCAGGAAATGAGTATCACAAGTTCGAAATCCTCAACGTCAACCACTCTGGCATGAACGTTGACCACATGCGTTGGTACGAGCCATACTACCATGCCACCTTATGGGCCAACCAAGTCCCATCTAGCTACATCAGCAACGAAGACCACAACGGAGCATTCATACCGCGAACAGAAGATCAGGACAACAATAACACACAGGCAGAATATGTTATCGTTCACTTTGCCTTGTCATCCCCACCCTTAGACCAAGACGTTTATGTCAACGGCAAATGGAGCAATGGCGAACTCGACAACAATTGCCTCATGCAATACAACGAAGAATACAAATGCTACGAAGCATCCCTGCTCCTCAAACAAGGTTACTACGAATACTCGTACATCACCTCCGACGGAAACACGCTCAATACCATGGGGGACTTCTGGCAAACGGAAAACGAATACCAAACCTTTATCTATTATCGCGAAACAGGAGGCCGATACGACAGACTCGTAGCCTACTCGTGCGTCAACACGAATTTTTGAGAGCAGGTCCTATAAATCATCAAGCAACCCGCTATATATAAATTCGCGACCTTCGATCTATACCTAAAATGAAAAATAAAGGATATACATCAATCCGACATATACTCAAATACATCAGTCTGTTTGGCAGTGTTGAGATTCTCAAAATACTGGCAAATCTTACCCGTGGCAAAGTCACTGCCATCCTTCTTGGCCCCCTGGGAGCCGGACTCATTGCCATATATCAGAATATTCTGGAAGTCATACGTTCATGCACCAATATCGGACTCGAGACCGCCAGCATCCAACAACTCAGCGAAATAGACACCGACGCCCAAAAAGCAGAAGTAACCCTCATGGCCAAGGTCATCCGCACCTGGTCTCTCGCCATGTCCTTTCTCAACCTCATTGCATGCATTGCTATCTTCCTCTATGCTGGAAATATTTTTTTCAAGGACTACCAGCCACATAGAGAAATACTTATGCTCACCCCAGCAGCATTTCTTATTCCCATCGCCATTGGCGAATGTGCTATACTCAAGGGCACACACAAACTCAAACGTGTTGCCACCGTTGAACTTATCGGAGCCATTACCACTGTTCTTACCACCACAATAATATATCTGACCCTTGGTCTCCAAGGCATCATCCCAGGCATCACCATCTGCTTTGCTATAGAAGCGGTCCTTCACCTCTATTTCTGTACTAAGGTTTATCCCTATCAAATCGCCCCATTCTCCAAGGAGATATGGAAAAGAGGTATCCCACTGCTCAAGTTTGGCATTCCCTATGCCGTTACCGCCATCATGGGAGCCATCACCACCACCATCCTATACAGCATCATTACATCCACCGAAGAGGTTGGCCTTTACAAAGCAGGTTATTCGCTCATCATGTACTATCTGGGAGTCATTCTCAGTTCCAATGCCACAGACTATTTTCCCCGCCTCACCAGTGTATGCCACGATGAGTTCCAACGAAATCTGACCGTCAACAAGCAGATTCATGTCAGTCTTACCATCACCACACCCATAGTCATGCTCTTCATCCTGGCTCTGCCACTTACCACACACATTCTATACACACCAGAATTCCTTCCCATGTCCATCCTATGCACCATGGCAGGCCTGTTCCAATTGCATCGTTCCATCAGTTTGCCATTGGAATACGTTTCGCTCGCCCATGGACATTCATGGATGTTCCTGTGTCTTGAATGCATTTACAACATGCTCACCATTATTGCCTCGTATTACCTATACCACCATTGGGGACTATACGGTATTGGCCTTGCTCTATCGCTTGTTGGCATCATCAACACTATCATACTTGGCATTATCAACCACTACTATTATCACACCACCATTT
The DNA here is from genome assembly GCA_017548165.1 of Bacteroidaceae bacterium. Lineage (GTDB taxonomy): Bacteria > Bacteroidota > Bacteroidia > Bacteroidales > Bacteroidaceae > Physcousia. The sequence continues at coordinate 7,357 of JAFYMW010000104.1, read as the reverse complement.
CCTCCAGAAACTGGACCAGCATCATCTGTGCATCCGGTATTATTTTTGTCATTATGCTATTGTGCCAGTCCCACAACACCACTCTACGTTATGGCATTGGCATAGCGCTCACACTCGCAACGGCAATATATAGTTACCATACGCTCAGCAGAGGCATCAAGAATGAAGAATAAACCACTTGTCAGCATCATCGTTGCCGTCTACAACATGAAAGAGCACATACGGCAATGCATCGAGTCGGTATTGAACCAAAGTTACAATACCCTCGAACTCATTCTCGTCGACGATGTCAGCAACGATGGTACTGCAGACATCATTCAGGAATATGCCGATAGCGACAAGCGAGTCACCATAATACGTCACAAGGACAATAGCGGAGCACAAATAGCGCGCAATTCCGGCATTGCTGTCTCTCGAGGCGAGTACATCATCACCTTGGATCACGACGACTACCTTGCCCCCGATGCCTTGCAGCATGCAATTGACACATTTCAGCAACACGAAGGTCTGCAATGCGTTTGCTTGCGAGAAGTACGTCTCTGCCCCAACGGAACGACTATCGAACACAAGGAGAAGAACTCCTTTGGTCTCATTTCCGGAGAAGAAGCATACTGCCGAAGCATAGGTTGGCGTGGTATTACTGGTAGAATGATCGTCACACGCGAGCTCCAGCTGCAATATCCTTTCGACAACTGCGAACGTGTCTACGGCGAAGACAACACAGCCCAGCTACAGTTCCTTGCCTCGCCCCAAGTGGCCAGTTGTGAAGGTATATACTACCACCGACTTCTCCAGACCTCCTTATCGCACAAAGTTAGTCTGAACAACATACGAGGCAACATCCGTTTCATCAGTATGAGACAACAACTCCAACAGTCAGGCTACAACACAAGCATCCTCCAACTCAACGAAACTGCCTTTTGGCAAAGCATAATCAGTTCCTGTCACTACCTGCATCAAAATCGCCAACGACTCACACCACACGACCAACGTGAAGCCCTCGAGCTCATACGTAGCATGAGAGCCCAGGTAGACATGCACCTTGTTCACCCATCAGTAAAATATAAACCGGGTTACATGAAGATGCCCCTTTGGTGCTTGTTCATATTGCAAGAAGAGATATACTTTACACTACGCAATCTCATAAAAAGAGAAGAATACACCTTGGAATAATGAACAGCGCCTACATCATAAAAGCCAAAAAACTTATCAGAAATGCCATCAGGCAATTCTGCCTAGCATCACGTCCCTTGCTGTATCATACCATAGGACAGCGTTATCCCAAGGTTTCCAACATATCCTATACTGAAGCTCTGCAGTATCTCGACTCACTGCATCACGACAAAGGAGATAGTTGCATCTGCACAAACACCATCCATGCCGACTACGACCTCCACATCATCATTCCTGTCTACAACACCTCGGCCTACCTTCAAGACTGTCTCAACTCTGTATTCCGTCAAGAAACTCATTTCAGTTTCTTTGTCAGCATCATCAACGACGGAAGCACCGACAACAGTCAGGATATTCTAAACAATATCCATGCTTCGCTTCAGGGCACAGCGCTATATGACAACATTGAAATCATACACCAAGACAATCAAGGACTATCTTGTGCCAGAAACCGAGCTCTGAACAATATCCGAGGCAAATACATCATGTTTGTTGATAGCGACGACATGCTACTTCCCAATGCAATACATACACTTATGACTGCTGCCATCGAAAACGAAGCCGACATTGCAGAGGGCAATTTCAATACAGGCACTACCCACGGATGTGCCTGTGGCAAAGTCTACTCCTCACACCTTTTTCAGCACATACATTTCCCACCAGGATATCTGTTCGAGGACACTCTCAATATATTTTTCCTGTATCCCCTAAGCAGGAAAACATTTCAAGTACCTGGCGTACACTATTTCTACCGCGAAAATCCCACGTCCATCATGCACAGTTTCCAAGGTTCCACCCGAACCATAGACTCCCTGTGGGTAAGCCAAAGAATACTGAAAGACTATTTCTCCCAAGGATATAATGCCACAGACCAACTGTTCTGCGACTACCTCAAAGACACAATAAACATTGCTCAGCATTTCCACACACTCCACAATGAGACTGCTATGCAAGCCATGTTTACTATCCAGTGCCACATATCAAAAACATATTTTCAGGATATGTTCAGCGACAGTACAACCCTCGCTAATCTTCCCCAAGACCTGAAAAACCTTGCGCTCTCCCTCTGCACAGGCAACTACAGAGCCTTCCGCATCAGTTCGCCGTAAAGTCGTTCGTACTCCCTCGCCACGATGACAGGATCATGGTACTTCCTCACATACTCCACACTCTGACGCTTAAGCATCCCGATCCTTTCTGGTTGCAACAATAATTGTTCCAATTCTCTATAGACACTCTCCTCATCGGGTAGCACGTTCACTATCGGACGCAACGTTGGTTCACCAAGCAGGTCATAGTGTTCCTCCTCGCCTCCACCAACACATATTATTCCCTTGCTCATTGCCAAAAGGGCATTCATTGCCGGAGTATAACTATACAACTGGTCCAGAATCACATCACTTCCGTCCATCATTGACTGATACTGTGCAAACGGGACACCCTCCGCCACAAGCAACTCCACCCTTTCAGGATATTTCTCTTCAAGACGTCTTGCCGCTCTCAACATTACATCCGTTCCCTTATACACCGAACGTCCCTTGCTTATACCTATAAATATCTTCAGGGTACCTACATTCTCCGCCCTACTGTACATCTCCGACTTGGGCATCGGCACAGGAAATGGAATAAATACCGTCTTCGACTTCAATCCTCCCCCTTCTGCCAATTGGTAAGTTATCCAATATTCATACAAACCGGCAACTATTGCATCCGATCTTTCTGCAAGATATCTGCACAATCGCTCTGCAGCAGTCCCTATCCATATCTTAGCATCCGTCACCGCCGCCTTATCTGTACGTACCTTTGCTCCTATATTAAAATCACTATAACGCATAGGACACAAGTCACGGTTAACCTTTACCCAATAATAATCCATACCAAAGGCACCCATCACAACATGCTTGTTGTTTCTCCTCAGATAGTCAAAGATAAAACGATGAGGCTCTGGCCTCATCTCAAAAAAGACGGGATTTATCAATTGTACGATGTCATAACCACGCATTCTGGGCAAAGCACACAACAAACGCCATGCAAAAGAAATATGTCCCTTGAGTGTCTGTGTATGAGCCAGATCTATATCCCTGGGATAACCCTTCCAGCTATCCCCACCACTTACCACAGTTACCTCATGTCCCACTTCCCGAAGTCCTTCTGCCAGCGTCCAGTGTACGTTGCTATATTCACCTACCAGTAATATTCTCATCCTTCAAGAAATAGTTTTCTCCATCGCTCAACAATAACTCCCTTGGAAAATCGTACCGACTCCATCTTTGCTTTCTCTCCCATACGTTCTCTCAATCCTTTGTCGGACATAAGAGCAGAGACAGCATCAACAAATGCCTCATCATCATTTTGTGACACGAGGAAACCCGTTTCTCCGTTATCTATAATATCAGAAGGACCATACCTACAATCCGTACTCACCACAGGCAATGCATAACACATAGCCTCTATCAGCACCATTGGCATACCCTCTGTCTGCGAACACAGCAACAACATGTCTGCACTACCATAAATCTCAGCCATATTGCTTGCATACCCATGCAATACCACACTGTCGGCAATAGCAAGACTCACTATCTCAGCACGGACAATATCCTCAAGTTCTCCCTTACCAAAAATCTCCAACTGCCAATCTGGGTGTTTGGCAACAATAGCTTTCCATAGACGAAGCAGCCTCAACGGATCTTTTTCCTGACACAGACGCCCAACGAATACCGCCTTTTTCTCCTTCCGATTATCATTACCGGATTGACTCTTCTGTAAATCTGACAACTCAACAAAATTCGGAATCACCTCCACCCTCTTTGCCCTGGTATAGTTACAGGCATCTTTCTCGGTCAGACACACCACAACATCAGCCCTGCGCTCCATGAAAGTATAAAGCCAACGATGATTACTAAAAGGTCTTGCCGTATGTGCCTCAAACACCGTATACCCATGCCATGATGAAAATGCTGTCAACATGGCCCCCATAGCACGAAAGTGTATTACCACATCTGGTGCTATCGCGCGTACCTTTTTATTATATATAGAGAGTACACGTGGTATGGCAGCCACTAACCCTATGCTTGATGTTGGTTTTTCCAAACCAAGACAGACCTGCCCCACCCTTGCATCCAAGGGAAAGGCAGGTCCGTTTTGTTCTCGCCATACAGTCATAAGCATTACCTCATAGGCAGGTTCACTGGCAAACGCATTCATCTTCTCTATCAGAATGCGCTCCAAACCACCCACTGCGGATATATGCTCTATGACATATAGTATTTTCATATTAGGTCTCAGGACTATTTCGCTCTCCGTTTTCCGATGTCCGATTTCATTTTCCGCTAACCGCTCATCCGCTAACCGTTAAACAATAATAGTTTTCAGTTTCCGCTAACCGCTCATCCGCTAACCGTTAAACAATAATAGTTCGCTAACCGCTAACCGCTCATCCGCTAACCGTTATCCCTGGTGAATAGTCAACTGAGGGTAAGGGAAGTTTATACCTTGTCGGTTGAATTCGTTGTAGATAGTCTCGTTTGTCTGGAAGAACACATTCCAGTAGTCTTCGCTCTTCACCCACACACGTACAGTCATATTCACACTGCTCTCTGCCAGAGCACCCAGCACAATCACTGGTGCAGGTTCCTGAAGCACTCTTTCGTCCTTGTCCAAGATATCCTTCAGCACCTTGCGCACCTTGTCTATATCCGCACCATATTCCACAGACACAGTGAAGTCCACACGACGCAAGGATTCCTTGCTGTAGTTGGTTATATTGCCACTGGACAATGCGCCATTGGGCAGGAATATCTTCTTGTTGTCGGGAGTAGTCAGGATGGTGTGGAATATCTGTATCTCGCTTACTGTACCTCCAGTTCCCTGTGCCTCAATATAGTCTCCCACCTTGAAGGGGCGGAACAGCAGTATCACTATACCTCCAGCCAGATTCTGCAGATTGCCAGACAATGCCATACCAACAGCCACACCACCCGAAGCCAGCAAAGCAGCAAAACTGGTAGTATTCACGCCCAAGGCACTCACTACACTGATTACCAGCAGAATCATCATCAGTATGTTTACCAGGCTCTTGGCAAAGCTCTGGATAGCAGGATCCACCTTTCTGCGTTCCATCACACCCGACAGCATGCGATTTACCAGAGTAATCAAAGCCTTGCCGACAAAGTAGATTACCACTGCCACAATAATGCTCTTTCCTGCCTCTATACCCAAATCCATACCCTTCTCCACGAGAGCCTGCATAGATTCGCTATTGAAAATTTCCTTCATATTGCTATTATTTCCTTGTTGATTCATTGCAAGGGGCCATGTGCTCCCCTTCACATGTTTATTTTTTCAGACACCTCTTCGCCACACTTAGCAAAGAGGTGTCTGTCTCACACATTACGATATAATCGTTTTAACCTGGATTACAAAGACCAGTCTTCCTGAGTCTTGCGGATGTAAGACTTGTAGCGGCGCTGTGCAGCCTCCTTACAAGCATCGAACAGTTCCTGAGCCTCCTGAGGAGCAGCCTTCTTCAGTGAGAGGAAACGAACCTCACCCTCAAGGAAGTCCTGGAACTTATCCCAAGCGGGTTCCTTGCTATCCAACTGGAAGGGGTTCTTGCCTTCTTCACCCAAAGCAGGGTTGTAGCGCCACAAGTGCCAGTAACCGCATTCTACAGCCTTAGCCTCCTCGGCCTGGCTCTTGCCCATACCGCCCTTGGCCTTCAGACCATGGTTGATACATGGAGCATAAGCGATTACCAATGAAGGACCGTTCCAGGCCTCAGCCTCGCGGATGGCCTTCAGGCACTGAGCCTGGTCGGCACCCATAGCCACCTGAGCCACGTATACGTTGCCGTATGTTGCCTGCATCAAGCCCAAATCCTTCTTACCCACACGCTTACCGTTAGCGGCAAACTGAGCAATGGCACCGATAGGAGTAGCCTTGGAAGCCTGTCCACCCGTATTTGAATATACCTCGGTATCGAGTACGAAGATGTTCACATCCTCGCCAGAACCGATAACATGGTCCAGACCACCATAACCGATATCGTATGAAGCACCGTCACCACCGATAATCCACTGGCTACGCTTAACGAGATAATGCTCCAACTCCTTCAACTGAGCGCACAACTCGCAACCAGCCTCTGCACCAGCGGCAATAATTGGCTTCAGAGCGGCGGCGGCTGCCTTAGAGCCATCAGCATCGTTCTGAGCGTCAATCCATTGCTGTGCTGCGGCCTTGAACTCAGCAGGAGCCTTGTCACCTGCAATAGCCTCGTTGAGCAATTCGTTGATGCGAGCCTTCATCTTCTTGCTTGCCAATACCATACCCAGGCCGAACTCACAGAAGTCCTCGAACAATGAGTTTGCCCATGCAGGACCATTGCCTTCAGCGTTCTTTGTGTAAGGAGTAGAAGGTATAGAGCCAGAGTAGATAGAAGAGCAACCTGTAGCGTTAGCCACCATCTGACGGTCGCCGAACAACTGGCTGATGAGCTTCACGTATGGAGTCTCGCCACAACCAGCACAAGCACCGCTGAACTCAAACAAGGGTTGTGCAAACTGGCTGTTCTTGGGACTCTGCTTGATGTCCACCAGATGCTGCTTGCTTGTCACCTTCTGCATGAAGTACTTCCAGTCAGTTGCATTCTTCTGTGCCTCCTCTGAAGAGTCGTCATATGCCTTCATGGTCAAGGCCACACCCTTCTTGGGATTACCTGGACATACATCGGCACAATTGCCGCAACCCAGACAATCCTTATCGTCAACAGCGATAACGAAGTGCATACCCTTCATCGTAGCAGGAGCCTTCATCTCGATGCTCTCACCCTCGTAACCTGCCAACTCCTCGTCGGTCATAACGATAGGACGGATAGCAGCGTGAGGACAAACGAATGCACACTTGTTACACTGGATACAGTTCTCGCTGTTCCATACGGGCACGAAACCAGCCACACCACGCTTCTCGAAAGCAGAGGTGCCCTGTTCCCATGCACCGTCCTCAATGCCCTTGTATGCACTTACGGGCAGCAGGTCGCCATTCTGTGCATTGATGGGACGTACCAGACTTGTGATGTACTCGGGTTCATCATACTTGGGAGCCTCATCTGCTGGCAGGTTGGCCCATGCAGGATCCACGGGCAGCACCTTATACTCACCACCACGATCCACAGCGGCAAAGTTCATGT
>JAFYMW010000103.1 GCA_017548165.1 Bacteroidaceae bacterium | reverse complement strand
CGACGTTTCCGTGGGTAGCCGATATATCACCGGTGTGAACGTGGTGAACTGGCCTATAGGCCGCGTGCTGATGTCGTACTATGCTTCGGCTTATGTGCGCACTGTGCTGGGCATTAAGCTGAGGGACACCACAGCAGGTTTCGTGTGCTGGACACGCAAGGTGCTGGAGACAATGTCGCTGGACGATGTACGATTCAAGGGCTATGCCTTCCAGATAGAGATGAAGTACACGGCTCTGCGCCTGGGCTTCAAGATAAAGGAGGTGCCCGTGGTGTTTGTGAACCGCGAACTGGGCACAAGCAAGATGTCGGGCGGCATATTCAGCGAGGCCTTGTTTGGAGTGATGAAACTTCGTATGACCAAGTTCAAGAGAAGAAAAGCATGATGAAGAAGACGATTATCAACAATGCTACGGTAGTCAACAACGGGGAGTCGCATGTCGGCTCCTTGTTGGTAAATGGAGATAGGATAGAGCGTATAGTTATGGGCGGTGTGATAGAGCCCGAGGGAGAGGGCTACATGGTGGTGGATGCCACGGGCATGTACCTTCTGCCTGGCGTGATAGACGACCACGTGCATTTCCGCGAGCCTGGTATGACGGCAAAGGCCGATATGCACACCGAGAGCATGGCGGCGGCGGCAGGTGGAGTGACCTCGGTGCTGGACATGCCCAACGTGGTGCCACAGACAACCACCGTGGCGAACTGGTGCGAGCGAATGGAGATAGCAAAGGGGCGCATGCATGTGAACTATGCCTTCTTCCTGGGTGCGACGAACGATAATCTGGACGAGATTATGGCCATGCCTTCGGAGGAGTATCCTGGTGTGAAGCTCTTCATGGGCAGCAGCACGGGCAATATGCTGGTGGACAGAAGGGAGATGCTGGAGGGGCTATTTGCCAAGTCGCCAAAACTGATAATGTCGCATTGCGAGGATACGGCACGCATCAATGCCAATATGAAAAGGGCACAGGAGCTCTATGGCGACGACCCCGACGTGACGCACCATGCCGAGATAAGGGATGCCGAGGCTTGCTGGCAGAGTTCGGCTCTGGCGGCGGAACTGGCAAAGGCAAGCGGGGCACGCCTGCACATAGCTCATATCTCCACGGAGAGGGAACTGGACTTGCTCGGTGGAAATGTCACGGGCGAGGCCTGCGTGGCTCATCTGCTATATACCGACGAGGACTATGCACGTCTGAGGGGGCGCATAAAGTGCAATCCCTCCATCAAGTCGGCTAGCGACCGCAAGGCTCTGCGTCAGGCACTGACCGACGGGCGCATAACATGCATAGGCACCGACCATGCCCCCCACCTGCTGAGCGAGAAGCAGGGTGGTGCACGCACGGCGGTGAGCGGTATGCCTATGGTGCAGTTCTCTTTGGTGAGTATGCTGGAGATGGTGGACGAGGGTGTGCTTGGTATAGAGCGTCTGGTGCAGCTGATGTGTCACAATCCTGCAGATATATTTGGCATTAAGGAACGCGGATATATTCAGGAGGGGATGAAGGCAGACCTTGTTCTCGTAAGCAGAGAAGAGGTGGCGCACACCATTACAAGCAAGGATGTGCTGAGCAAGTGCGGATGGTCGCCACGCGAGGGCGATGCCATGCACTGGAAGGTTCGCTCCACTTGGGTGAACGGTAATCTTGTGTGGGACGGACATTCGGTAGATACCAACGTATGTGGTGAGGCACTATGCTTTGTTAAGTAATATAGTTGGTAACCGATTCTCCTCTTGGCGCTTTGTGACTATGTTCTGTAGTACTAGCTACCACTAATACCTTGCCACCAAGATAAAAGAGAGTAAGGCAATCGATGGATTGTGGTAAAATGTTCTATTAATATTTTTCTTGAATAGCGATAACTTAAAAATAAATTGAGGATGTCATCAAAAATAGATGCATCCTCAATTATATTATTATAGGTTAATTGCTGCTTTACTAAAGCAATTATTTGATAATATCAAGTTCAACGAATACTTTCTTGAGCTTTGCAACAGCACGATCTACTTGTTCATGAGTGTGGTTTGCCATGAGGGCAACACGAACCAATGTATCAGTTGGAGCACATGCTGGGGGGATAACGGGATTGATAAACACACCCTCTTCAAAGGCACGTGCTGTGACGATGAAGGTCTTTTCCAAATCGCGTACATAGAGGGGGATGATAGGACTTTCTGTGTCGCCAATCTCGAAACCTTCCTCCTTGAAACGCTTCAGAGCATAACGTGTTACGTCCCAAAGAGCTTCCAAGCGTTCGGGTTCATTTTTAAGAATGCGGAGTGCTTCGCGTGCTGATGCTGTGGCTGCGGGTGTGCAGCTTGCGCTGAAGATATATGTGCGTGCTGTGTGGCGCAGATAGTTGATAATTGTCTTGTCTGCAGCAATGAATCCACCAATGCTAGCCAAACTTTTAGAGAATGTACCCATGATGAGGTCAACCTCGTGAGTAAGACCAAAGTGATCACAAACACCACGACCATTTCGTCCGAATACACCGATACCATGTGCCTCATCTACCATGATAGCAGCATTGTACTTGTGCTTTAGTTCAACTATTTCAGGAAGTTTACAAAGGTCACCTTCCATAGAGAATACGCCATCTACAACAATGAGCTTAATGCTATCAGGATTGCAGCGTTTGAGAACACGCTCAAGGTCGGCCATATCGTTGTGCTTGTAGCGCAACTGGTTAGCAAAACTAAGGCGGCGTCCATCAACAATGGATGCATGATCGCGGTCATCGCAGATAATATAGTCGTCCTTGCCCAAGAGCTGTGGAATAACACCGCTATTAACAGTGAAACCTGTTGCAAAAACCAATGCTTCGTCCATGCCTACGAATTCGGCAAGTTCCTTCTCTAATTCAACATGGATATCCAATGTACCATTAAGGAAACGGCTACCAGCACATCCGCTACCATATTGCTTCATTGCTGCAACACCTGCTTCAATGACGCGGTCATCGCCAGTAAGACCAGTGTAGGCATTACTGCCAAACATTAGTACATTATGACCACCCATGGTAACCTCGGTACCTTGTTTACCTTCAATTTCACGGAAATAGGGGTAAATACCTTTTGCTTTAATCTCATCTGGCAAGGTGTACTTGGCCAGTTTGTCTTGTAACAATCCCATATTTAACGTTCAAAATTAATTTCTTTAGTAGTTTACAAAATTACCGTTTGCAAAGATACGGAATTTATTATAATAAATATCTGTTTATGCATAAAAAAATAGTTTATGTGCAGTTTTGTGTGCCAAATAGGGTTTATTGACATTATACTTTATAATATTTGCCTACCTTTGTGTGGTAATTAAAAATAAAGCATATCGGTGACAACAATTTGGTTTATAATTAATCCAATCTCAGGTACGCAAGATAAAGATAAGATTGTGGCAAGGATTGGTCAGTATTTTCCTGACTCTAAATTTTATGTTACTATAAAATATACAGAGTATGCAGGACACGCTGCTTTGATTGCTAAAGAAGCAGTAGCAGAGAGTGCTGACATCGTTGTTGCTGTAGGAGGTGATGGCACGGTCAATGATACAGCTCGTGCCTTAGTTCATACAGATGTTGCATTGGGTATAGTACCTTGTGGAAGTGGCAATGGACTTGCACGACACTTATATCTTCCGATGAATATCGACAATGCATTGCAGGTTATTTCGGAATGTAATATTCATACATTGGATTATGGATTGATTAACGGACAACCGTTTTTCTGTACTGCAGGTGTTGGTTTCGATGCTTTCCTTTCAGATAAATTTAATAAGTCGGGTAAAAGAGGACTTTTCTCATATATAGAAAATGCTTTGCGTGAAGGTGTTAAGTATCAACCTGAAACATATGAGTTAGAGATATTGGACAAAGAATCGGAGGTGCATACATATAATGCATTTCTAATAACATGTGCCAATGCCTCGCAGTATGGTAATGATTTTTTCATAGCTCCGCATGCATCTATGTCGGATGGCTTGTTGGATGTAACTATCATGGAACCTTTCAGTGTGCTTGAAAGTGCCAAGATAGCATACCAACTTGTTAATAAGACTATAACGAATAATTCTCGTATAAAGACATTTAAATGTAAGGATTTGGTGATACGTAGAAAAGCACCAGGAGCCATACATATTGATGGTGATCCGCATGAAGGAGAGTCGGAAGTATATGTTACATTAGTTCCTAAAGGAATTCGTATGGTTGTGAATGTCAATAAACAACCCTGGCAACCACCATTGCTAAAGATGTTTAATGATATTCACACAGGAGTGACCGCTCCCTTAAAGGAAACTCCGAAAAAGATAAAGAAAATTAACGAGGACCTTTTCGGCAAACTGATGAAATAGACATCTAATTCCCAAAGACATATCCATAACACTAAATCTAATATGAAACTATATCCTAATTGTAAGATTAACCTTGGGTTAAATATTGTAGGAAAGCGTGCAGATGGTTATCATAATATAGAGACCATTTTCTTGCCGATACCTCTTTCTGATTGTCTTGAGATAGAACCAGCACACGAAGATTCGTTTGTGATGGATGGTCGAGAATTGGATTGCTCAGCACAGGATAATCTTGTTGTTAGGGTTTTGAATATGTTGCGTGCCGAGGATATAGATATACCTCCTGTTGCTATTAAGTTGACGAAGAACATACCTTCAGGAGCAGGATTGGGTGGCGGTAGTTCGGATGCAGCATTTATGATGAAGGGCTTGAACGAGTTGTTTAATCTTGGTCTTACTGAACAACAGATGTCCACACGTGTTGGAAAATTAGGTGCTGATTGTCCAGTATTTATTTCCAATAAACCTGTTTATGCAGAAGGAAAGGGCGATATCTTCTCACCATTGCCAGTGACATTGGTGGAGAAACAATATTGTGCCTTGCCACCTATTGGTATTCATTTGCCCCCGACTATAAATCTCTCTATTCCTTCTGTGCTGGATGGTTATTGGTTGGTGTTGGTGAAACCCAACGATTTTATTTCTACCAAAGAAGCCTATGCTGCTGTTACTCCACATCCCTCTGCCATATCACTTAAAGACATCATTTCAAATCCAGTCAAGATGTGGCGTGGACAGATGGTAAATGATTTTGAAAAAAGCGTTTTCCCCTCACACCCGACAATAGACAGCATTTGTTCTCAACTATATATGCTTGGAGCTTCGTATGCAGCTATGAGTGGTAGTGGAAGTACTGTGTATGGTCTTTTCCGTAAACAACCTGTTTTGGGTGAAGTTTTTGCCGATTATTTCCAATGGCAATGTAAATTGTAGTTCATCAGCATAAATAATCTATTATGGAAAGAGAGGATAAGTGGAAGATACTTGAGAGTACATATATATCCAAGCGACCTTGGATGACAGCACGTAAGGACAAGGTTGAGTTGCCTGATGGTAGAATTAATCCAGAATACTGGGTATTGGAATTTCCTGATTGGGTCAATGTCATAGCTTTAACCAAAGATGGACATATGGTTATGGTTAGGCAGTATAGGCATGCTCTTGGTATAACAGAGTATGAACTATGTGCTGGTGTTATGGAAGAAGGTGAAACTCCTTTGGAGGCAGCCAAACGTGAATTGTTGGAAGAAACGGGTTATGCCGGAGGTGAATGGGTGGAATATATGTCCATATGTGCTAACCCTTCAAATCACACCAACATGGCGCATACATTTCTTGCCATTGGTGTAGAAAGGGTGGGAGAGCAGCATCTTGATGATACAGAGGAATTGACATGCCATATATTTTCGAAAGAGGAGGTTTATGACATGCTTCAGCGTGGTGAGATATATCAAGCCTTAATGGCAGCTCCATTGTGGAAATATTTCTTTGAACAACGTTCTGTTTAGGAATATTTTCATGGAGCTTGAATCCATTTTGTTGATAATGAGTGTATAAAGCACCACCTTGGGTGATGTAAAGATCACACCATGTGTGCTCATGGTATCCGTCGGTTTTGGTGTTATATATTGGACTTCAGAATCTTTTTGTCGGCATTTAGTATCACTTCTATAGGTGTACTATTGCTATGAGGTTTCTTGGGGTCGGTACGGGTGATAGTTTCGTTTAGTATTGTGGTGACGACATAATGGAAACTATCTCTATTGATGTATTTCTTTTTAATGTTAAGTTCTTTGTCCATTGAGAAATGAAGTCCAAGTACATCTTTCTCCATGTTTTTTACCTTTGACTGCTGATACTCTTCGATTTTGGCATTGACAATGTTGCTGATGATTTTTGCTTCTTGCGAACTGACATTCCTACGTTTTAGTTCCTCTTGAAGCATATATGCCTCGTTGATGAAGATACCTTCTGGATACATATTTATATATTCCTCGGTAGCTTCAAGAGTTTTGGCCTTGAAGGTCTTTTTCCACATGGCACTGTCCATTTGCATTTGCAGTAGTCTTGCCTTATTGGCTTTTTCGTCTTCTATAATTCTTTGTGCCAGTTCCTGCCTTATCTTTTCTCGCTCTGCTTCCTTTTGCTCGTTGTAAAATTTTATACCTACGATAGCCGAAGCAAAGCAAACGACTCCAATGAGTAGTCCTAAAAAAATATACAAACACCCACTACCTCGCTTTTTGTCTTCTTGCTTTTTTGGGGGGGAAGGATTGCTCTCTGTTTCGATGTCTTCTCGAACTTGATGAGATGGGGTAGGTGTGTTGTTGTCTGACTTTGACTGCTCTTTAAGAATTTCGTTACAATGAGGGCATGTCATAGCATACGATGATATTCTTTTGCCACAATAAGGACATTGGATAATTGCCATAAGTATATTTTATGATATCAACTGTACATGTTTGTTTTTGCAAATGTAGTTATTTACTTTCTTATATACAAGTATCTATTGTCAATATTTTTCATTCTTCCTTCCTAGAATCAGATATTAGTTATTCAAAATAGAGATTGATGTTGTTTCATGAATGTGAAAACATATGAATATAGTCAATATAATATATGTATTGAAAAGAGAGTATCTAAGTTGTGCAACTATATTTATATATAATGAAAAAGGACTTGCCCAATCGAGCAAGTCCTATGTATGTTATAAATCGAAACTTCTTTCGAAGAAGATTTATTCCTCAACAGCAGCCTGAGCCGCAGCCAAGCGTGCGATGGGCACACGGAAGGGAGAGCAAGATACATAGTTCAGACCTACCTTGTGGCAGAACTTAACTGATGAGGGCTCACCACCATGCTCACCACAGATACCGCACTTCAGCTCGGGACGAACTGAACGGCCACGCTCTACAGCCATCTCTACCAACTGGCCTACACCGTTCTGGTCGAGTACCTGGAAGGGGTCTACCTTCAAGATCTTCTTCTCCAGATATACGGGCAAGAAGCTAGCGATATCGTCACGAGAGTAACCGAAGGTCATCTGTGTCAAGTCATTGGTACCGAATGAGAAGTACTCGGCACGAGAAGCGATGCGGTTAGCGGTCAGGGCAGCACGAGGAATCTCGATCATAGTACCTACCTTGAACTCAACCTCAACACCCTCCTCAGCGAAGAGAGCAGCAGCAGTCTCGCGGATTACCTTCTCCTGTGCCTCGAACTCGTAGAGGATACCAGTCAGAGGAACCATGATTTCGGGATGGGGATCGCCACCT
>JAFYMW010000022.1 GCA_017548165.1 Bacteroidaceae bacterium | reverse complement strand
TCGGGGTTCCACCTCTTCCCATTCCGAACAGAGAAGTTAAGCCCGTCCGCGCCGATGGTACTGCACACCCGTGGGAGAGTAGGTAGCCGCCGTTTTTAAAGAAGAAGAGACCTTGTTAGAAATAACAGGGTCTCTTTTGTTATGTTTATGCATCATGAAAAACCAGTCCGCCAGCATCCTCAGGGCGTTCTATGCCTGGATATTCACAGTGGAAATCGGTTGTGAGTCGTTTGATGTAACGTGCTGCCTCCCATTTTGCCATAGGTAGGTCGTGCAGAAGATAGTTGCCACAGGTGGCTGGAGTAGTTCCAGGAACTTCATCGGCATAATCCACTACATACTGGAAAGCACGAAGCATCAGGTCGCGTACTATTTTGCATTCCCATTCGCCTTTCATGATAAGGTAGTTGCCTGTGAGACACCCCATGGGTCCCCAGTATACGATACGATCTTTCCATTCGGGATCGTTGCGGAGGAATGTTGCCACAATGTGTTCGATGGTGTGGATTGCAGAAACCTGTAGCGCAGGCTCCTGATTGGGCGCTGTCATACGGATGTCGTAGGTGGTAATGGTATGCTCTCCCATGGTGTCGCGACGAGAGATATAGATGCCAGGCATCAGATTGCGGTGGTCAACTTGGAATGAAGGTATTAAGTCCATAGTTTATTAGTGTTTGATGTTGAACGCTTAACGGGTAGTTATGGATTTGGTATTATACGTTTACTGAGATGAGTTTTTTTTGATTATTATCAGTGTTTAGCTTTCTTGTCTGCCTCATCTTTGGTTTATCTATTTCTTCAGGAGATTGGATATGCATTGTCTTAGCGAATCAGTCCAATAAGGAATTTCTACCCCAAAAATAGTTTGTATCTTTGTCTTGTCAAGGACAGAGTAGGCTGGTCGTTTCACTGGTGAAGGGTATTGGCTGCTCAGACATGGAGTAATTTTACAGTTACGTTTCTTGTTAGTGTTGTCAGACAGTTGATTGGCAATATCCTGTATCATCTGGGTAAAATCGAACCATGAGCAAACACCTTGATTGGAATAATGGTAGATTCCGCTTTTGCTGTAGGAGTGAATGGTTAGCGGTGAGGGGTTAGCAGTGAGTGTTGCCTTGTAATCCTCGAGGATGGTACAAATGGCCTTTGCCAAATCCAAAGCATATGTTGGTGTGCCACATTGGTCGTATACAACCTGTAGGGTAGGGCGTTCTGCAGTAAGTTTCAACATAGTTTTGCAGAAATTCTTGCCATACTCCGAATATAGCCATGCTGTGCGTATTATCACATGTTTGCATCCGCATGCCGCTATGCGTATCTCACCTTCTTTTTTTGTCATACCATATACACCAGTGGGAGTACCTTGTTGCTCTTCGTTGCAAGGCGTATTGTAAGATTCTGCGCCAAAGACATAGTCGGTGGATATGTGTACCAATAGACCATTCGCTTCTTTCATTGCCAAAGCCAGATTCTCTGGAGCATCGGCATTCAGTTTTTTTGCAAGTTCTGCCAGCGAAGCATCCGTTTCACACGCATCCACATTGGTCCATGCTGCACAATTGACCACACACTGTATGTTGTGGTTCCTGACGATATCCTTTATCGCCTGACGGTCTGTTATGTCCAAAAATGTGGTCTCTTGCCCTTCAACCTGATTGACATCGGTAAAGATGTATGAGTCGGTGCTATTTCGTGCCAGAATCCTCATTTCTGACCCCAACTGTCCATTCGCACCCGTGACAAGTATATTCATCTGTGAGTGATTATTTATTATAACTCAAATTACATTATAAACTACGCAAAGTTATACTATTTTAACTTAATATCCAAAAAGTGTTGCCTTTCTTTTGTGGGAATGCCCTAATCTTTGTACCTTTGACATCGGATATTATGAATAAGAAGTTTTTATGTATATTGGCAGCCTGTGTGTGCTCTATATGGAGCCAGGCACAGGAGGCTGAAACCCTCTCTGCACCAGATGCACGAAGGATGGTAAAATACGAAGGTCCAGAGATTCAGAGACTATCTCTTGAAGGACGTTTCGGGTGGCAGATGTTCAATACTGCTGGTGTTGTCGACGAGAACAGAACAGGTTTTCGTGGCGAGTTCTTTAATCTTAGATTTGATGCCAAAATCTACAAAGGACTATCTTTCTCGTGGCGTCAGCGTTTGAATCTCAATAGTGAGCGCAATTTCTGGAACTCTACTGACTGGATGGTGCTGAACTATGCCCCCAACGAGAACTGGCTCATCTCTGCAGGTAAGCAGGTGGTGGCTATTGGTGGATATGAGTATGATCGTCCGCCTATAGATATATATAATAGTAATAGCGAGTACTGGAACCACATAGGCTGCTATCAGTTTGGTGCCAGCGTGGCATACAACTTCAGCAAGGACGACAGACTGACTTTCCAGTTGTGCAACAGCCCCTTCCGCACACAGATAGGAAGCAACAATACATATGGTCTTTCGCTGATGTGGAATGGTAGTCATGGTATATGGGAGACGATATGGTCAGCCAATGCATTCCAGATAACCAGAAACAGATGGATTAGTTATATAGCCTTGGGCAATAAGTTCAAATTCATCCCTGGCAAGATGTGGTTGGAACTGGACTATGTTAACCGTGCTAGTAGCAACCAGGCATTCCTTTTCGATGACTTCAGTATTATTTCCGAGCTCAGTGCCAAACCACACAAGACTGTCCGCCTGTTTGCCAAGTACACCTATGACGTCAACAACTCAGGTACTGATGCTGACTATTATGTTATGGATGGTACCGAGATGCATGGCGTGAGCGGAGGTGTTGAATACGAACCTTTTGCCAAGCACCCCGAGGTGATGAGAGTATTTGGTGCCGTAGGTTATGGCTGGGGTACGAACACCAATCCCAATGGAGCCATGGCAAACGATCAATTACGCCTGAATGTTGGTGTGAAACTAAATCTCGATGTACTGAAAGGACTTAAGTACGCTATCAACAAGTGGTAGCTGGTGAACGATTAGCAAATCTAACATCTTTACTCTTTCCTCTGAACTAAAACTAAAAGAAAAGATATGTTTAAGAAGATTCCCAATGGCATTCCCTGCCTTATTATTATCGTAGCACTATTTGGCTACATGAGTTATGTGATGGGACTTACCAACATGCTCAACACTATCATGCACACGGCACACGACCTGTTGCTGAACACAGTATTCTATTTGATGGGCATGTGTGTCATTACCGGAGCGCTTGGAAAGATATTTGTGGAGTTTGGTGTTGTAGATCTGCTTCAGCGCTTGTTGCGCCCCATCATGCGCCCTGTCTTTAATATGCCTGGTGTGGCATCTTTAGCTGCGGTACTTACTTTCCTTAGTGATAATCCCGCTATCATTGCGCTCAGTCAGGACAAGGGTTTTGCTAGATACTTCAAGAAATATCAGCATGTGTCGTTGGTCAATTTTGGTACAGCCTTCGGCATGGGTTTGCTCGTTATAGTTTTCATGGTAGGTCAGGGTTATTTCCTGGCTCCCTTTGTTGGTTTCTTTGGCACCATGTGCGGTTGTGTGATAGCAACACGACTGATGCAGTATTTTACCCTGAAGATGTATCCCAACTACAAGCACGAGGATGCAACGGCTGTTACCAATTATACTGGTGGCGAGGCCCTGCCCGACGTGAGTTTCACCCAGGAGGGCGATGAAAAGAAGCAGGACACCAGCCTGTTTGTACGCGTTCTGAACGCCTTGTTGGATGGTGGTAAGGATGGTGTCAGCATTGGTTTGGCAATCATTCCCGGTGTGTTGATTATCAGTACCCTGGTGATGATGCTCACCTTTGGTGGAACCGCCGAGGGCGTAGACGAGATGGGCAACGAAATTATTGTTTACACGGGCGGTGCCTTCCAGGGCACACAGCTTCTTCCCTGGCTTGCCGGCAAACTCAGTTTTGTATTCGAATGGCTGTTCGGCTTCACTGCCCCTGAACTTGTTGCTTTCCCCATCACCGCATTGGGTGCCGTGGGTGCAGCCCTGGGTTTGATTCCCGAATTCACCGCCAAGGGTATTATCGATGGCAACGCCATAGCCGTGTGCACCGCCATGGGCATGTGCTGGAGCGGATACCTGAGTACCGATGCCGCCACACTGGACTCCCTGGGTTATCGTCCCCTGGTGGCCAAGGCATTCCTGAGTTCCTTTATCGGTGGCATATGCTCCGGTATCATAGCACATTGGGTTTATGTGGCAATCATATATGTAAGTTCGTTGTTTGCGGCGGCACCTGTGTGGAGCGTGCAGACTCAGGGTTCTCTGTGCAATATGCCCGGACATCAGCAGATAGAGATGACCATGATGGATGACAGTACATTTGTTGTGAAGGACTGGTTTGGAGAGAAGGGTACCGACCTGCACTTCCGTGTCAGCCAGAAGGATTCCTCGATGATGATAACCAATGCCTATGCCGAGAAGGATGACAAGTTCTTCTTCGTGCACATCAACGAGAAGGCTCATCAGGGCGAGGTGGCCTATGCTCTGCTGTATCCCAGAGAGGAGTACTCAAAGTACAAGGGCAACGAGCAGGGTGGTAATGCCTATATCTTTGCCTTCCTTTACGACAATGCGCATCGTCCCATAGATCGTGGTTTCTATGAATTGGTGTGGGGCAATGGCGAAGCCGAAACAATCGAGGCAGAGAAGTATATCCAAAAAGAGATAGAAGCCGAGCAAGACAGTTTGCGTTTGGATTCTACCTACCAAACCATTGCAGATAAGATTATAAAGGACGAACTTCCTGAAGAGTAAGAGTTAAGATATATGTTTATATTGTAAAGGTGCACTGATTATGTTGGTGCACCTTTTCTTGTTAGACGATACTCAAAAAATAGTATAAAACAGGTTGTTGGAATGCTCAAAGATAGAATGTGTTGTGCATTTTAGATTTCTTAACTATGCAATGCCAGCTCTGTTTTGTGGAATAAAGATAAATTGCTATCTTTGCCCCACGTAAACCTAAAACATAACTTAATTTTTATGAGAAAAACTTTACTCACACTTTTTGCATGTGTCAGTGCTTTGATGGCATGGGCGGAAACCACTACGATAGAATACACTATTGACAAGACCAATGGCAACTTGTATCGTGGTAGTACCGCTAATCAAAGTTGGAATAGCGTTTGGAAAAGCAATGCCACTCCACAACTACAGTTTGGATGTGGTGTTAATAACATGACATGGTCAGGCAATAACGTGCAGATGATGACAGGTTCGGCTGCAAGTTCCACCTACACTCTCACAGCACCAGCAGGATATGTTATCAGCGACTATAACTTTACCTTTACCAATAGTGGACACACCACAGGATTAACTTTGACGATGGACAATGGACAGGCATACACCACTAAGTCCACACCGCAGACCATCAGCGCCAGTGGCGAAAAGCTTTATTCGGTTTCATTTGTACTGGCTGGTTCTAACGGAAAAGGTGTGGATCTCACCAACTTTACTGTAAAGGTCAAGGAAGATAAGGTAGAAGGTCCTCAGATCAGTACTGAAGGCGATGAACATTGGTATTATATAGAAAGTGCTTCGACCAAGACGTACTGTAAGGATAAAGTCATTTATTACGACCCCGAAACCTCCAATCTTCGATTTGGCGAGAAGAGTTTCAGTGCCGATCGAATTTGGAGCTTCTGGGAGAAAAATGGTAAGGTTGCCATAAAGAATTACAAAGGTGAGTATTTTGGTACAGCTCCTTCAGGAACAGGAGGTTCTACGGCCTTTGGTGTTGTTTCTACTCCCAATTACATCTATACCATCAGTTCTGCCTTTGGAGCCTTCATTATTAAGGATAGTGGAGTAGAATTGCATGCCCAGCAAAGTGGTGAGAAGATTGTACGTTGGACTGCAGAGGCGGAGGGAGCTTCTCTTTGGCGCTTCGACGAGGCTGATGTTAGTAATGCTGAGGCCAAGGTTGTATCAACCACCGTTGTTCAGGGTAAGGTAACAACAGGTATTGGCAATAAGAATCAAGGTATCGTTCGTGCTCATATTCGTGTTAGCGGTCTTGCTGGTAGTGTTAAGTTCCAAGGAGTACGTGCACGTTATGCTGGTAACAATGTTAATGCAGTATCAAGTGCCAAGGCCTACTTTGCAACCAATTCACGCGAACTTTTCATTGACACAGAAGATCGTGCAATGCCATGGCGCGAGGAGAATGGTGTGCTTTTTGGTACTCCCACAACAATCGACGAGAACAAGGAATTCTTTATTTCTGGAGAAAAGGAACTCACCCCAGGTGATCACTATCTGTGGGTTGCTTACGATATTTCTGAGGAAGCCAAGGAAGGCGATCGCGTTGATGTTAGAATCTTAGATTATGTTATTAATGACAGCACTGTTGCCGAGCCCAATGGTCATCCAGCCAATCTCGCAACCGTATTCCTTACCGAGAGTGCTGTGCTTATGCCCATGGATAAGGGGTCTCTCTACTACCGTATACCTTCTATTACCGTCAGCAAGGATGGTAAACGCTTGGTTACCCTTACCGACGACCGTAAGGCCCATAACTCCGACCTTCCTTCACATTGCTATCTCGTAGCACAGTATTCAGAGGATAACGGTAAGACCTGGAGCGATCCTGTAACCGTTGCAGGTACAGAAACCACAGGTGGCGATTATGGTCATGGCGATGCATCTATTGTTACCAATCGTGATAATGGCGACATTGTTGGTATCATGACCAGTGCCGGAACATATGGTCACGGTTTCTTTGCAGGCACAGCGGCACAGCCTCCACGATGGAAAACTATCGTCAGTCACGATGGCGGTCTCACATGGGAGGCTCCTGTAGACCATACCGACGATCTTTTTGGTGCAAAATGTTCTAATCCCAAGACCAAGACCTGGAAGAGTGGTTTCTCTGGTTCTGGTGCAGCCTTGCAGAAACGTGATGGTACTCTCGTATCAAGTTTTGTTAACCGTAAGGCCGACGATAGTCAACACTTCTATTTCTTTATGAGTAAGGACGGTGGCGAGAGTTGGTATGTCAGCGGCAATAGTGGTACTGATGGTGCTGACGAGCCCAAGACCCTCGAACGCAACAATGGAGACCTTGCCATCAGCGTGCGTGCCAGCGGTTTCAATTATTACAACTACACTTCCAACGATGGCGAGACATGGCACAAGCCTGCCAGAACACGATTCACCACAGGTATCTCTGGCAATGCCTGCGATGGCGAGTATATGGTATGGTGCTCTACCTTGGAAGGCAATCCCTGGAACATAGCTTTGCAGACACTGCCCAATAGCAGCAGTCGTGAGAACGTGAGCATTGCTCTTTCTACCGATGAGGGTGCAACTTTCGGCAAACCCAAGACCATCTGTCCTCGAGGCTCTGCATATAGTGCAACTGTTGTGCTTCCTGATGGCACACTGGGTTGTTATTTCGAAGAAAATGGTGTATTCGGTGGTTTCACTATGCGTTTTGTTCGCTTCTCTCTCGACTGGGCAAGCAGTGGAGCATATAAATTTACAGAAGATTCCCCCTTCTTCCCCATCAAGTCTACTAACGAAACAGCGATAGATGAGATCACCACAGCAGTAAAGTCTCCCACAGACGCTGCCATCTATGACATGCAAGGTCGCAAAGTTATCAATCCCACAGAATCAGGTATCTATATTCAAAACGGCAAGAAGGTTTTTATAAATAAGTAAAACTAACAAGTCGTAAAAACTGATTCAATCCAATATATCTCCTCTCTTTAGTTCAAAACCTAGAGAGAGGAGATTTTTTTTGTTCGTCTTTCGTTATCGTATATTATGTGGGTAATATAGTTCTAAAGTTGCTCTTACGTGCGCGCGTTGCGTATATATTAAATAGGTATATTTTCTTTTTCTTGCCTTTCCTTTTAAGCTCGTAACTATTTTCTTGTTGTTTTTTGTGTTTTTTTATTGTGTTTCCTTTGCCAGTTTCTAGAAAAGTTCTACCTTTGCACTCGCAAAACGGGACGAACCTCCTCGAATATTGGAGGTCGGTCAGTTACGCAAAAAAAGAATCGTTCTTTGAAAGATTTT
The DNA here is from genome assembly GCA_017548165.1 of Bacteroidaceae bacterium. Taxonomy (GTDB): domain Bacteria; phylum Bacteroidota; class Bacteroidia; order Bacteroidales; family Bacteroidaceae; genus Physcousia. The sequence goes on along the minus strand of JAFYMW010000022.1, from coordinate 193 downwards.
CGTAGACAGAATTTGTAGTACAAGCAAACCTTTTTATAAAGGTTGGAAGAAAATAAACTTGTCAATTCCCTTAGTCAAGGAGTCGAACTAAAAAAGATATTAAGTAGGAAGTCTTGCGATTCCCATCATAGAAACGCGAGCAATCCGAACGACCGGAAAATTTCTACAATTGTTCAAACAGCGAGCGCAAAGG
>JAFYMW010000102.1 GCA_017548165.1 Bacteroidaceae bacterium | reverse complement strand
TACCGTGAATCAGCATTTTCTGGAGAAGGGCGAACTTAAGGTGCAGACACTTGGTCGTGGTTTTGCATGGCTGGACACCGGTACGCATGACTCTCTGAGCGAAGCATCCACCTATATAGAAGTACTTGAAAAGCGTCAGGGTCTGAAGATTGCATGTCTTGAAGGTATTGCTTATCGTCAGGGCTGGATTACCGAGGAACGCATGCGTGAGTTGGCACAGCCAATGATAAAAAATCAGTATGGTCAGTATCTGTTGAAAGTGATAGAGGAGTTGAAGGATACTGGCAAATCAAATTTGTAATTGTAAAAAATACGATATTTGAATGAGAGATTTTAAAGACCTCAGGATTGCTGTTGCTGGAACGGGTTATGTGGGATTAAGTATTGCCACGCTGCTTGCCCAACACCATCAGGTTACAGCCGTTGATGTTATTGCAGAAAAGGTCGATAAGATAAACCAACGCATATCCCCAATACAGGACGAATATATAGAAAAATTCTTTGCAGAAAAGAATTTGAATCTTACGGCAACTTTAGATGGTGCCAAGGCATATGCTGATGCGGATTATGTAGTCATTGCTGCACCTACAAACTATGATCCTGTAAAGAATTTCTTTGACACTCATCATATAGAAGATGTGATAGATCTGGTTCTTCAGGTCAATCCAAATGCAACAATGGTTATCAAATCCACTATTCCTGTGGGGTATTGTCGCAGTCTGTATGTTAAATATGCAGAACAATTTGCACGCCAGGGTTGGACTGATAGAAAAATGAGATTATTATTCTCTCCAGAATTTTTGCGCGAAAGCAAGGCTCTTTATGACAATCTATACCCTTCGCGAATTATTGTGGGTTATCCCAAAACGATATTTGCAGAGGATGAGGATGCATCATGCAACGACGCTATTTCTGCTCTTGCACCACGAGATTTGGAGGATGCTGCTTATGTTTTTGCTGATCTTCTCAAAGAGGGGGCTATTAGCGAGGATATACCTTGCTTGTTCATGGGTACCAAGGAGGCAGAAGCTGTAAAACTTTTTGCTAATACATATTTAGCTCTGCGTGTAAGCTATTTCAATGAACTTGATACCTATGCCGAGATGAAAGGATTGGACTCTTCAGCCATAATTCAGGGAATAGGACTTGACCCACGTATTGGGTGTCACTACAATAACCCTAGTTTTGGGTATGGAGGTTATTGCTTGCCAAAGGATACCAAACAATTGCTTGCTAATTATCAGGATGTACCTCAGCAGATGATGACGGCTATTGTAGAAAGTAATCGTACACGTAAGGATTATATAGCAGATGCTGTTCTTCGTAAGGCTGGTTGGTATGGCTATTCCTCAAACAATCAGTATCAAGGCTCTGTTAATGCTGAGTCAACAGCTATACCTGTGATAGGTATATATCGACTTACAATGAAGTCAAATTCCGATAATTTCCGTCAGAGTGCCATTCAGGGTATCATGAAACGTATCAAGGCCAAGGGAGCACAAGTGGTTATATATGAACCAACCCTTGATGATGGATGTACATTCTTTGGCTCTTTGGTTATTAACGATCTTGCAAAGTTCAAAAATATAAGTCAGGCAATCATTGCCAATAGATATGACGCCGTTCTTGACGATGTACAGGAAAAGGTTTATACCCGTGATATCTTTCGTCGTGACTAGATGTAAAGACTAGAAGGCATACTTAAACCAAAAACAGACACCGCCTAATAAAAGAATTAGGCGGTGTCTGTTTTTGCTATATTCTAAAGTTCTACTTTTGTGTTAGTCGTCTATGCGCAAGAAATCACCTTTGGCATTGAACACAATTTCAATGTCGTTGTTTAGTTCAATGATTTGTGTTCCTTTCGTTTTCTCCCATCCAATAATTTTTGCGTCGGGGAACTTTTTCTCAACGAGTGCTGTAATCTTTACAGGAAGTACAGATTTGGGTAGAGCATAGTTATCATCCTTTGACTCTATTTCAGTAATGTTATAGTCATTGTCAAATTTAAGCTTGTACGAAGCATTGGCATTACTAATATATACGGTGTTGTCAACCTCAAGTATATCCCTTTCTTTCTCGTAGTGATTGATAGTATAACCTTTGAAATGTCTGGTGATGTAGTTCTTTGCCGCAGGTGGCAGTATATTATGATCTTCTGCTAGTGTTGTAAGTGTGCAGAGTGTTGCAATCACCACGGCCATGAGTTTAATGAATATTTTTTTCATAGTTGTGCCATTTTTTTTGTAATGATGTTCTGTTGTTGCTCTCATTTGTATGTCACTGTGGTCAGAATGACCTTTTTCTTGTTCAAATGTATGGTGAATTGTTGTAATGGCAAAATCTATTTCACGTTTCTAAATGATTATCTCTTATTATTAGCATTTTTTTGCTAAAAATGCCACGCATAGCCTTTGTCATGTGCTTAAAAAAGCGTAACTTTGGCACGTTAAGCAAGAAGATTTACAAACATCAAATATCAAATACTATGTACGGAAAAATGAAAGAGCATCTTTGTCAGACTCTGGCAGAGATTAAGGAAGCAGGACTTTACAAGAATGAGCGTCTTATTGAGAGCCCCCAGCAGGCAGAGATTCAGGTTGCTGGTAAGGAAGTGTTGAACTTCTGTGCAAACAACTATTTGGGTCTTTCAAATCATCCCCGTCTCATCGAAGCTGCCAAGAAGGCTTTGGATAGTCGGGGTTTTGGTATGTCAAGTGTTCGTTTCATTTGTGGTACTGCAGATATCCACAAGGAACTTGAAGCTGAGATTAGTGAATACTTCAAGACTGAGGATACTATACTTTATGCAGCATGCTTTGATGCTAATGGTGGCGTGTTTGAACCCTTGTTGACAGAAGAGGATGCAATTATTTCCGATGCCTTGAACCATGCTTCTATTATTGATGGTGTGCGTTTGTGTAAGGCAAAGCGTTATCGCTATGCCAACGCAAATATGGAAGAACTGGAGAAGTGCTTGCAGGAAGCACAGGCTCAGCGTTTCCGCATCATCGTAACTGATGGCGTTTTCTCTATGGATGGCAATGTGGCTCCTATGGATAAGATTTGCGACTTGGCAGAGAAGTACGATGCTTTGGTAATGGTTGACGAGAGTCACTCTGCTGGTGTTGTGGGTGCAACTGGTCATGGTGTTAGCGAGTTCTATAATACTTACGACCGTGTAGATATCTATACAGGTACCCTCGGTAAGAGCTTCGGTGGTGCTATGGGTGGCTTTACCACAGGTAAGAAGGAGATTATCGACCTCTTGCGTCAGCGTAGCCGTCCATATCTGTTCTCTAACTCTTTGGCTCCCTCTCTCTGTGGCGCTGGCATCGAAATGTTCCGCATGCTTAAAGAAAGCAATGCAATTCACGATAAGTTAGTAGAGAATGTCAACTATTTCCGTGACAAGATGATTGCTGCAGGCTTTGATATTAAGCCCACACAGAGTGCTATCTGTGCAGTAATGCTTTACGATGCTAAGTTGAGTCAGGACTTCGCTGCCCGTTTGCAGGACGAGGGTATTTACGTTACTGGTTTCTACTATCCCGTAGTTCCCAAGGGACAGGCGCGTATCCGTGTACAGGTTTCTGCAGGCCATGAGCGTGAGCATCTTGACAAGTGTATCGCTGCATTTACCAAGATTGGTAAGGAAATGGGTGTGTTGAAGTAATATTAGCACAAATTTGATAATACCGTCCCCGAATTCCGCCTTCCGACGGTATTCGGGGATGATTTTTAAACATTAGTTATGGATATAGGTGATAAAATTCCCGAAATCTTGGGTAAGGATCAAGATGGAAATGAAATAAAAGCCAGCGACTACAGAGGTCGTAAGATTGTATTATATTCCTACCCCAAAGCAAATACCAGTGGTTGCACTGCCGAGGCATGTTCGCTTCAGGCGCATAAGGAAGCACTCGAGGCAGCAGGTTACGCTATTATTGGTGTCAGCAAGGATAGAGAAGGTCTGCAGAAGAAATTTGCCGAGACTCAGGGTCTTGAATTCCCTTTGATAGCAGATACAGAGACAACTTTGTTGCAGCAATTGGGCTGTTGGGGAGAAAAGGTGGCATGTGGCCGTCGTACCATCGGTATTCTTCGTACCACGTATTTAGTCAATGAGGAAGGTGTTATAGAGAAGATTTTTACTCCCAAGGAAATAAAGACCAAGATACATGCCGAGCAAATATTGGCTTATATAAATGGAAATAATTAAGACAGACATCGAAGGGCTCTTGATTATTGAACCCAAAATATTCAAGGATACCAGAGGCTATTTCTTTGAGTCTTTTTCTCAGCGTGAGTTTGAAGAGAAAATAGGCCCCATACATTTTGTCCAAGATAATGAGAGTATGAGTTCCTATGGTGTGATGCGTGGATTGCATTTTCAGCGTCCTCCTTACACACAAAGCAAACTTGTACGTTGCGTTAAAGGCGCTGTGTTGGATGTTGCTGTTGATGTCCGTGTTGGTTCACCCACCTATGGCAAACATGTAGCTGTAGAACTGACAGAAGAAAATCATCGTCAGTTTTTCATTCCCAAAGGCTTTGCTCATGGTTTTGCTGTGCTTAGTGAAACAGCAGTTTTCCAGTACAAATGTGACGAGTTCTATCATCCTGAGGCAGATGGTGGTATCAGCATTTTGGATGAAACTCTTGGCATAGATTGGCGTATTCCTTCAATTGATGCCATTCTTTCTGAAAAAGATAAGCATCATCCTCTTCTCAAGGAGTTTGATAGTCCGTTTAATATTCAAGCATAGAATTCACAATGAAAAGAAGTATAGTAATCACAGGCGGTGCCGGATTCATAGGTAGCCATGTCGTGCGCCTTTTTGTCAACAAGTATCCCGATTATAATATAATCAATCTGGACAAACTGACTTATGCAGGTAATCTTGCCAACCTTAAGGATGTGGAGAGTGCGCCTAACTATAAGTTCGTAAGAATGGACATTTGTGACTTTGAGGCATTCTATGCGCTGATGCAGGAGGAAAAGGTTGATGGAATCATTCACCTTGCGGCCGAAAGTCATGTTGACCGTAGTATAAAAGACCCCTTCACCTTTGCACGTACCAACGTGATGGGCACATTGAGTTTGTTGCAGGCGGCAAAGCTATACTGGGAGTCCCTGCCCGAGAAGTACGAGGGCAAGCGCTTCTATCATATTTCCACCGATGAGGTCTATGGGGCTCTTGAGATGAATTGCCCAGAAGGTGTAGAACCTCCATTCTCTACAACCGCTTCGTCATCAGAGCATCATCTTGCATATGGCACAGAGTTTTTCTTGGAGTCAACAAAGTACAATCCTCATTCTCCTTACAGTGCCAGCAAGGCCAGCAGTGACCATTTTGTTCGTGCATATCACGATACATATGGCATGCCAACAGTGGTTACAAATTGTTCCAATAATTATGGCCCCTATCAGTTCCCTGAGAAACTTATTCCTTTGTTTATAAATAACATCCGTAATCGTCGTCCTCTTCCAGTATATGGTAAGGGAGAAAATGTCCGTGATTGGTTGTTTGTTGAAGATCATGCACGTGCCATCGACTTGATTTTCCATAAGGGAACTATTGCCGAGACTTATAACATTGGTGGTTTCAATGAATGGAAGAATATCGACATCATCCACACTATCATCCGAACAGTCGACCGTCTGCTAGGTCGTCCCGAGGGTGCTGACCTAGATTTGATAACATATGTTACCGATCGTCTTGGACATGATGCTCGTTATGCTATAGATAGCACCAAGTTGCAGAAGGAATTGGGATGGGAACCCAGTCTTCAGTTCGAAGAAGGTATTGAACGCACTGTTCGTTGGTATCTTGATAATGAAGAATGGCTCACCAATATCACTTCTGGTGAATATGAGAAGTACTACGAAAGCATGTACGCTGGCAGATAGACGATATGTTATAGCTTATTGTCAGTTTTTAGACAAATAACACTTCCGCCTCATATTGATGTATAATTGATATGAGGCGGAATTATTGTTTTTGGGGTGTTAATGTGATAGAGAAATGGTTAAAATGTGTGTATTTTGCCAGAAATCATCGTTATTTGCTAGAAAATGTGTAACTTTGAAACCGTTTTATAATTTGTTATGTTAAGAAAATTTATAAATACATCAATATGAAGAGTTTTATCAAGTACACACTTGCCACAGTTGTGGGATTGTTTCTCACTATGGCATTGTTTTCAATTATTGCCATAGTATCTATGGCTGGTATGATTGCCACCGAGGGTATGGGAGCTCCAATCAAGGAGAAGAGTATCCTACGTATCAATTTGTCGGGAGAATTGACCGAGCGCGAAGAGTCTGATCCATTGGCTATGCTGATGGGTGAGGGTACATCAAATGTTTCTCTTGAGGATGCCTTGTTGGCTTTGGAGAAAGCCGCAAAGAACAAGAACATCGAGGGTGTCTATATTGAGGCTTGGGCATTGGCTGCTACACCAGGTATGGCTCAGGAACTGCGTCAGGCTCTGGTAGAGTTCAAGAAGAGCGGTAAGTGGGTAATAGCTTACGGTGATACTTATGGCAAGACCGATTACTACCTATCATCTGTGGCAGACTCTGTTCTGCTCAATCCCGAGGGTAGTGTGGATTTCAGCGGTATGGCCTCTCAGATTATGTTCTATAAGGATGTGATGGAGAAGTTAGGCATTAAGATGCAGGTGTTCAAGGTTGGTACATACAAGAGTGCCGTGGAGCCTTTTATCTGCTCGGAGATGTCTCCTGCCAATCGCGAACAGATTACCTCTTATCTGTTTAGCATCTGGACAAATATGCTGAAGGATGTGGCAGAAAGTCGTGGTATGGAGCTTGCACGCCTGAATTCTTTGGCAGATTCTTTGACAATGTTTTCTGGTGCTACCACAAGTCTGGATTGTGGCATCGTGGACAAACTTTGTTATATTGACGAGGTAAGAGCCATCCTGCGCGAGAAGTGTGGTCTCGAGGATAAGGATGATGAACTTGTTTTCGCTTCAGTTGCAGATGTTGCCAAGAGTGAGGAACTGGGTGATAAGATAGACGAGCAGGTTGCTGTTTACTATGCCTACGGTGAGATTGTGCAGACTCAAAGTACTGGCCTTGCACAGAGCACTCAAATTGTTGGCGAAAAGATGATTAAGGACCTTAAGAATCTTCGTGAGGATGACGACGTTAAGGCTGTTGTAATCCGTGTGAATAGTCCTGGTGGTAGTGCCTTTGCCAGCGAGCAGATCTGGCGCGAGGTATGCCTGCTGAAGGAGAAGAAGCCCGTGGTTATCAGCATGGGTGGTATGGCTGCCAGCGGTGGTTATTATATCAGTTGTGCCGCTAACCGTATCTTTGCAGAGCCTACCACACTGACAGGTTCAATTGGTATCTTCGGTATGATCCCAGATGCAAGCGAACTGATGACCAAGAAGATTGGTTTGAAGTTTGATGTGGTTAAGACCAATGAGATGGCCGACATAGGTAGCATGGGACGTCCATTCAATGCTGCAGAGAGCGCACAGTTGCAGAAGATGATAGAGCGTGGCTATGATGTTTTCACCAAGCGTGTTGCTGATGGTCGTGGTATGTCTCAGGACAGTGTTAAACTGATTGCTGAAGGTCGTGTGTGGACAGGCGAGCAGGGTTTGGAGATTGGTCTTGTTGACGAACTTGGCAATCTTGACGATGCTGTAGCTCATGCTGCAAAATTGGCTGAGGTCGAGAAGTATCGTGCCGTTGCTTATCCTGCACCTGCCAATCCTTTCGAGCAGTTGATTGGTGACAAGAAGTCTGGCTATCTGAACAGTCAGTTGCGCGACATTCTTGGCGAAGGTTACAAGGCTTTCTCTCTCATGCAGGGAATCAAGGATAAGGATGCGGTTCAGGCTCGTATTCCTTATGAAATAAGCATCTATTAATGAAACATCTATCTTGGAAATCACTTTATAGGCTGCTTGTCCATCAACAGGAGTTGAAGGACAAGCGGCATCCTATGTTTGAGAAGAACCGCTTCATGAAGATATTGATGTGGTTCATGTTTCTCTATTATGCTGCCATACTTCTGTTCATGGGTGCTATGTTACCCATGGGATTTAGTGGCATGTATCCTGGTGTAGCTTCCTTTCATGTTCTGGATGGTTTTCTGCCGTGGGTGCTGCTTGTGGATTTCTGGGTTCGTTTTATAGTGCAGGAGACTCCTGCCCAGCAGGCGCGTGTGTATAGCCTCTTGCCCGTACGCCGAAGTTTCCTTATGAACATGCATCTTGTGCGTGCAGGTCTTAGCCTTGGCAATCTTTTCTGGGGCTTCATGCTTGTAATCTTCGGTGCCATTGCCGTGCTGCCCTTGATGGGGTGGGGCGGTTTCATCATGTGGTTGTTGGGATGGTGGCTTTTGTTCGTCCTCAATGGTTATATGTATTTGTTGTGCCGTGCCTTGTGCATCAAGCGCATCCTTTGGGTGCTGTTGCCTTTGGCGGTGCATGGAGGTATTGTAGCCCTGATGCTCCTGCCCGACAAGAATCCATTGGACATGCCATGCACCATACTCATGTATGAATATGCCAAGGGGAATACCTTATATATAATATGTACGCAGGTTCTCATCGCCTTCATATATTGGTGCAATTACAAGTTGCAGATGCGCATGGTCTACAACGATGTGGCAAAGAAGGAGGAGACCGAACTGCGCACCACCAGCGAGATGAACTTTCTGAACCGTTGGGGAGCACTGGGCGAATACATGAAGATGGAGATAAAGTTACGAAAGCGTAATAGTCAGGTGCGCATGCAGTTCTTTGTCGGCATTGGCTTGATTCTTGTCTTCTCGCTTGTACAATACTTCAGCGATATATATAGTGGTGTTTTCATGCAATCGTTCATCTGTCTGTACGACTATATAATTCTTGGCATGACAACTCTCGTCTGCATCATGTGCTACGAGGGCAACTATATAGACGGACTCATGTCCAGGCGTGAGAGCATTTACGAACTCTTGCGTGCAAAATACTATTTCAACACCCTGTTGCTCCTCCTGCCTTTGCTCATAGTGATGCCATTGATTGTCACGGGAAAGGTGTCGTTGTGGATGCATCTCGGCTACATGTTCCTCACGGCAGGTGTGCTATATCCTATTATCTTCCAGATGGCTGTGTACAACAACAATACCCTGCCTCTTAATCAGAAGATAACTGGCAAGCAGGCCAATACCATGCAACAAATCATCAGCGTGGTAATACTTTTCCTACCTATCGGTTTGGAGAAACTTTGCGTGCTTGCACTTGGAGATGTGTGGGGCTATGTGCTGATGATTGCGATAGGTGTTGCAGGTATGGCAATGCACAAGTTGTGGTTGCGCAATGTCTATAATCGCTTCATGCAACGCCGATATGTCAATATGGAAGGCTTTAGATCAAGCAGAAATGCTTAAATGAAGACAATACTGTGTTTGTGGTTAAACAATACATCGTCTAAAGCCAGACAATACATCGTCTAAGGTGAGACGATACAGTGTCTAAATCTCAACAATACATTGACTTGAAATCGAATATTATTTACATTGACAATGAGAATACAGATAGATAACCTTAAGAAATGTTTCGGTGAGAAAGTTGCAGTGGATATTGACCACTATGAGATAAAGGACGGCGAGATGCTTGGCCTTGTGGGAAATAACGGCGCAGGTAAGAGTACTCTTTTCCGTCTGATGCTTGATCTCATCAAGGCCGACGGTGGTCGTGTGCTTATGCACCCTTCGGAGGAAGAACAGAGCCAAGCTATTGCCAAAGGTAGTGTTGATGTCGCGCACACCGAGGATTGGAAAGACTGGACAGGTGCCTTCGTGGACGAATCCTTCCTGATAGATTATCTCACCCCCGATGAATACTTTCAGTTCATCGGACGCATATCGGGTCGTACCCAAGAGGAAGTGGACACCTTCCTTAACGACTTTGACCAGTTTATGGCAGGTGAGGTGAAGGGACAGAAGAAACTTATCCGCAACCTTTCGGCAGGCAACAAGCAGAAGGTGGGCATAGTTGGTGCAATGTTGCTTCAACCAAAGGTGCTCATCCTTGATGAGCCGTTCAACTTCCTTGATCCCTCTAGCCAGAGTGCCATCAAGCGCCTTTTGGTGGATTACAACAAGAAGACAGGTGCCACCATTCTTGTATCGAGCCACAACCTTCAGCACACCGTGGACATCTGTCCTCGCATAGCATTGCTGGAGCATGGCGTTATAATCCGAGATATAGATAATACCGACAGGCAGGCCGCCACAGAACTGGAAAACTACTTCGAGGTATAGTCCTCGGAGCAGCCATATAGTTGCGGTGCCAGTACCAATACTATCGGTACTGCAGTTTTTGTACTATTGGTACTGCAGTACTAGATGCTTGGTACTACAGTACCGAAGTATAAGTACTGAATCGGTACTGGAGTGCCTTGTCAAAGGCAACTATGTCCAAGACCATTGTTAAACATATAACATACTACTTATGTCCGCTTCCAAAACGTATGAGGACCTTCTCTCCGATGTGGGAATACGCATCACTTCGGTACGGTTGCTCGTGCTTCGGGTGATACACGAAAAGATGCATGGCGGTGCATTCTCCCTTCAAGATGTGCTGCATGAAATTCCCACGGCCGACAATTCTTCGGTATTCCGCTCTCTTACACTCTTTGCCGAGAAAGGATTGCTACATACCATCGACGACGGAACAGGCATGCAGAAATACTGCATCTGCACATGTGCGGACACCGACCATCTGCACAGACATGTCCACTTTACATGCACCAGATGCCAAAAGACGGTTTGCCTCAAGGACATGCCTATCCCAAGCATTGCTCTGCCCGAAGGTTATTTGGCCGAGGATGTAGAATTGGTGGTAAAGGGACTTTGTCCCAAATGTCGTTGACAAAGTAAATATAGAATACTATTACTTCAATAGATGCACGAAATTATCCAACTCATAACAAGCATGTCGCCCTATCTGCTCTTGGGTTTCCTTATAGCAGGTATCATGCACACCTTTATACCTGGAAAGTATTTCCACAAGTACCTTTCACGCAAGTCCTTTCGTAGTGTTATCAATGCGGCACTCATTGGCATCCCCTTGCCACTTTGCTCCTGTGGTGTGATACCAACGGCAATGTCTATGCGCAAGGATGGCGCATCCAAGGGAGCGGTTGCCTCTTTCTTGATAGCTACTCCGCAGACGGGTGTAGATTCTATCATGGCAACATTCTCTTTGATGGGGTTGCCATTTGCTATCATTCGTCCTATAGCAGCATTGTTTACAGCTGTGGCAGGTGGCCTTTTGGTAAATAAAGCAGATAAATGTTGTCATGAACAAGATCTGGCAGAGACTTCTTCATGTTGTTGTCATTCGCACGCTGAAGAGCATACATGCCAATGCCACTCGCATTCCGATGAACATACATGTCATAGCCACGGATGTTTCTTCTCAAGACTGAAGGATGCACTGACTTATGCCTATGTTGATATGATTGAGGACATTGGCAAGTGGTTGGTAGTAGGTTTGGTAATAGCTGGTGTTATTACCTCTGTCATTCCTACGGAATACTTCGCTTTCTTCAAGGACAATACCCTTGCCAGCATGCTCCTTGTACTCTTGATATCTATGCCTATGTATCTGTGTGCAACGGGTAGTATACCCATTGCCGTGGCACTGATGATGAAGGGCCTCACACCTGGTGCTGCCTTGGTATTGCTTGTGGCAGGACCGGCATGCAACTTTGCTTCCATACTGATATTGCGCCGCTTCTTGGGTACACGTACCTTATTGATATATCTTGGTTCTATCGTTCTCGGAACAGTTGTCTTTGGTTGTCTTGTGGATTGGCTTCAATTCTCTGGTCAGGTGGATTTCCTGCGTCAGTTGCATGTTGCCCACACCTGTTGCGAGCACGGAGCTTCATTTTTCAACTGGGCATGTACTATCATCTTGATATTAATGTTAGTCAATGCTTTAATATTGCCTAAATTAGGTTTGAGAAAGAAGAAACATTGTTGTTGCCATTAAGATAAAGGAAATGAAGAGAAAGAAAAAGCGTTCGAGTTCAAGGAAGCACAATTACACCAAATTACTTTTCGGTGTAATTGTAATATTGTGTATTGCATTGTTGGCTCCTGCATTGGAGATTCCTTCTATGCCCTCCGATGCAGTTCGGCAAAGGGAAGAAACGCCAGTATCGTCACATACAGAAAACGTCCGCTATGAAATACCAGTCTCCACCAAGGAACGTGCGGAAATACTCTTGGAGCAATACAGTTACACCGTGTCCTACAACCCCGACCTGTGCATCCCCAACTGGGTGGCATGGGAACTGAACGCGGAGAAACTGGTAGAGAGGGAGAGCCGCAACAGCAAGTTCGTGCCCAATCCCAAACTCCCCGAGGATATGGCGGTTACAACAAAGGAATATACCGGAAGCGGATGGGATAGGGGACACATGTGCCCTGCCGGCGACAACAAGTACCATTGGCGTGCCATGAACGAGAGTTTCTACATGACCAACATCTGTCCGCAGAACCACAACCTGAACCGTGGCGACTGGAAGGAACTGGAGGAGGCATGCCGCCGCTGGGCAGAGGTAGAACCCGTCTATATAGTTTGCGGCCCCATCAACTACCGCACGCCCAAGTATGGCTACATAGGCAAGACGTTCAAGATACGTGTTCCCGATGCCTTCTTCAAGGTGGTGCTTACCGGTATGCAGAGCGGCAATCCCCGTGCCATAGGCTTCATCTACAAGAACGAAGCCGGCAACAACAAGCGCGACAAATATGTAAACTCCGTGGACGAGGTGGAACGCATCACCAATATGGACTTCTTTGCATCTCTTCCTGATAAGATAGAATCCAAGATAGAATCTACTTATAATTTAAACGATTGGAAGTAACAAGGCCTATCCCCCCTCATCGGTCATTTCAGCATTCTGTTTAGTATTTTCTGCATCTCCTTGGCAAAGGTCTTGCATGGATAATACATCCAGTAATTGTCACCGCGTGCCGTGTCAACGGCAAAACATGATAACTCAGAACTATGGTCTATCATGTACTCCAGTTCTGTCTTGGTGAACAGGAATCGAGGATAGCAGAAGAAGTCACGTACTTCGTGGGTAAAGGTTGGTCCTTCTATTGCCGTGGTGCGCACTATAGGATCCCATCTTTGTGGTATACCCTCTTGCGCGATGGCGTCATCTATGCAGTTGCCAGTTGCTATTATTCTGCTGTTGTAGTCTTGAACTACAGCCTTTCTGCCTTGAGGATAATCTTCTACGGAACTGTATACTCTAACAGGAATCACAAGGCAGAATGTGGTATCGGAAAGTTGTTCCACGCAAACCAATTGTGGTATGAAACGACCTTGGGCAATACCAGCCAGAAGCCTGGTACTTTCATAAGTCTTTTTTATGGGCTTGTCTTTTTCAGACTTTGGTTTTTTGTTTAAGGTTATATTCCAGTTTTCCTGATTGCCAATTTTGCTGGTAAATCTTGTCATATCATCGTGTGTGACTCTAATGGAGGTTTTCTCTCCGGTCACAGTAAGAGTGAACTTGCCCCATTCGTCGGTCTTCGTGTGGCTGAGATACCTGTGATTGGCATCCAATTCCACTACGTTGGCATTTGCTACAGGTTGGTTGTTGTGCTTCACTGTGCCATATATGCGACGTGTCTGTGCATTGGAAAATATCGATAAGAGAAGGAATAGGACAGTGATTGTATATCTATGTTTCATGTAGGATGGAGTATTTGTTGTATTTAAAATTCTCTGTAAAAGTATGGCATTATGTTCTAATATGCCTTTCAATGAGCTATAAATATTGTTAATTGCAAACAATTCAATCCGAAATCTTGTGTATCTCGCACGAAAAGCTTACCTTTGAAAAGTAATAATCGTAACGTCAATATGAAAAAACTATTAGTTCTGCCCTTTTTGTTCCTTGCCTTGACGGTATCGGCTCGTTCAGGCAAGGTCCCCTCATACCGTTCCTTTGTATATTGGATTCAAGGTCCGGATACAGTGTATACAGAGAACAATACCCTTTTGCAAGAGTCGTTTTCTCCTGATGGCACTGTAGCGATACGAGTTCGTCATGAAGATTGGAAAAATACTGTTACTGCCAAGAGCATAGCACGTTTGGCTCCTTGGCATGCTGTCGTGGCACAACGTCGTGGTATTAGAGCTATTGTACCTCAGGGCCAATCAAATACCGATGCAATGATGCCTATGAAGATGATTCCAGGCATGATGCCCAATGCTTTGAGTGTAAGAAACCTCTCAAATATGACAGACCAACTGGATATGTGTTATGTCAGTGAGGTTATGGTTGAGAATACAGGTGATCAGGAAATTGTTATTAATGATTTGAACAGAGGATTGGTATGGTATGTGCCGGCAAATAGTTATCTGTTGCTCAATTTTGGAAAGTTACCACAAGCATGTCTCTTACGCATTGCCAACACAGATCCGCTTCATCCTGCAATCAAATATGCAACTGTTGGTACAGCATCCTTCTCTATCAAACTTACAATAGCCTATGAAGATGAGGATTGTTGGATATTCCTTATTGATGAAGAAGAGTCTTTTGACGATGATAGGAAGTTTAATTTTACACGTTTGATGGGTTCGTCAGATAGTGTCTACCGTATCCGTTATATCAAGAGAGATAAAGATACTTTCCAGGAAACTCCAATGCTGGAAGAGGAGGTCTTTGCTATCATCAAGGCAGCAAAAGAGTCCAAGAAGTAATACTATTGTAAATATAAAACCTAACGACTATGAAGAAAATTCTGTTGTGTGCTCTTTCTGTAGCACTATTCGCAACATCAGCATCAGCAATTACAACAATGCCAACCGACTCTCCTGTGCCTGTATCTCAGAAGAAAGGTGGTAAGAAAGCCTTGGCAGAAGACTTCAAGGATGCCAAGCTTGTTACTCTTCAGGGAGAGGAGGTTAGTCTTTCTGACTATGTTGGTAAACATAAATATGTTCTTGTAGATTTCTGGGCTAGTTGGTGTGGTCCCTGTATGCGTGAGATGCCCAATGTCAAGGCTGCTTATGAAAAATATAAGAGTCGTGGTCTTGAGGTTGTGGGTATCAGTTTGGATAAAGACAAGGCTGCATGGGAGGCAGCTGTGAAGCGCGTAGGTATTACCTGGCCTCAGATGACTGATATGGGTGCAAATGGTAGCAATGCAGCCAGCCTTTATGGTGTGCAGTATATTCCTTATATCGTTGTATTTGACAAGAAGGGTAATATCGTTGCCAAGAACCTTCATGGTGAGGGCCTGTTAAACAAACTTGAGGAACTGATGCCTTCAAAGAAGTAAAATATTCGAATATACAATATTATAAAAATGGTGAATGGACACAATCCATTCACCATTTTTATTCTCCTTATTGTTAATAGCGTTTTGCCGTCTCTTATCTGTTGGCCTTTAAACGTTCATCGTTGCTCATTATCCATTAAAAATTCAGCAAAAATGCGTGCGGCATCTTCTACTTTGCGTGCACATGGACGTGTGCTATAGTAATGGCTATTGCGTTCGTCGGGAACGTGTGTGTCTGTTGTCGGAGTACAATTGCTTTGTGCCAACAGGTCAGCGCATACTACGCTGCCATTCTTTTGTTTGAAGTTGTCCAGTAGTTCCTGTACTACTTTATAACACTGGGCTTTTCCATTGCTATCATCGCCTTCTGTTGCTCCACAATGTAACCCTGCCAATGTTACAATACCAGAAACTGCACCGCATATCATTCTCAGTCTTCCTACACCACCGCCAAAACCAGCACCAATGCGAAGAGCTGTTTTTTCGTCCATATCGTAAAGATCTGCAAATGCTGCTATTACGCTTTGGCAACATCCAAACCCTTCCATAAAATAATCAACAGATTTGCGTACACGCACTTCCAGTTCTGGGCTAAGTTCTTTCATATTTGTATAGTTCTTCGTTTTTGTTTTTCTCTTTCTCCTCTACGCTCAACAGTTTGGACTGAGCGCTCATTTTAGCAAATCTCCAGTTTCAGCAATTCTGTTAGTTTCTGTAGGTTCTTATTCTTTTCTACCATTTTTTGATATAATGCAGGTTTGCTGCTGATATGTTGTACCTCTTGTATCTCTGCTATGCGAATGAGCATTTGAATCTGAGAATTCATAAGATTCTGCCTTAGAGATTTCAAAATGCCCTCCTTCATGTTTTGCAGGTATTGTGCGATTTGCTCGTTGTTGGCTACAATTTCGAATGTTGTGTCGTTAATGAGTTTAGGCATCATATTCTTCATGCGCATAGCCATTGCTCTGCGCTCTATTGGTAATCGTTCCACATATGTGTGCCACTCAAAGGTAAGCTTTTCTTGGGTAAAGGGTTTGTCCTCGTTGGACAAACTTCGAGTTTCCTGTATAGTGGTATGGCTTGCTTGCTGTGTCGTAGATAGTTTTATACTGGGACCTAAATTCCTAAGTTTCATTTTGGGAACCACAGCAGAAGCAACGGGATTGGCTGTAGGTATGCTTGCCCTTGTAATCTCCTTCGTTTCTGTGTTGGTGGTTTGTTGTATAGGTTTTTGAACCTGAACAACATTTCGTGGCGAAGCAAGTTGTGATTGCATCGCCAAACTGAATATTGGTTTAAGAATCTTCTCAGGGCAACGCCCCGAGCCAGATATGTCGTCCCCAGCAGTTATTTGTGCGCATTGGATGAGACAAATTTCTACCTGTAGTCTTTTGTTGTGACTTTGACGGTAAGACTGATCACATTCGTTGCAAAGCTTTATAGCGCGATAAATAAATTTGGTGTCACATTTTTTTGCCTGTTCACAATAGCGCTCCCTTGTTCTTTCCGAAACTTCCAGTAAGGGTAGGGTGGCGGTATCTTTTGCAACGAGGAGTTGACGCATATGACTTGCCAGTCCGGCAATGAAATTACCTCCTTCAAATCCTTTGTTCAGCACCTCGTTGAACAGAAGCATGCATGATGGAACATCCTGGCTTAGGAAATAGTCAACCAGTTTGAAATAATATTCTGTTGATAAAACATTAAGACTGGCACAAACTTTCTCGTATGTAAGGTTGCCACTTGTAAACGATACCATCTGGTCAAAAATACTCAAGGCATCGCGCATGCCACCATCAGCCTTTTCTGCTATTAGCTGTAGTGCTTCATCCTCGGTGGTATATCCTTCTTGTTGTGCAACATTTCTAAGGTGGGCTATTGTGTTCTCTACACTCATACGCGAAAAGTCGTATACCTGACATCGCGACAGAATAGTAGGCAGAATTTTGTGCTTTTCTGTTGTGGCAAGGATGAAGATAACATACGATGGCGGTTCTTCCAATGTTTTAAGAAATGCATTGAAAGCCGCAGTGGTAAGCATATGCACCTCGTCAATGATAAAGACCTTGTATTTGCCAATTTGAGGTGGAATCTGCACTTGTGTGTTGAGTTCTCGGATATCGTCCACACCATTGTTTGAGGCAGCGTCAAGTTCGTGTATGTTCATTGAACGTCCTTGGTCGAACGCTCTACAACTCTCGCACTCACCGCAACTTTCGCCATTTTCCTTAGGGGACAGGCAGTTTATTGTCTTTGCGAAGATTCTTGCACAAGTTGTTTTACCCACACCTCGTGGACCGCAAAACAAGTAAGCATGTGCCAATTTGTCCGTGGCAATGGCATTTTTCAATGTCGTAGTCAGTGAAGACTGTCCCACAACGGTGTCAAATGTCATCGGTCGATATTTGCGTGCCGAAACTATGTATTCTTGCATTGTCTATATGTATAGTTTATTTTACGCAAAATTAGAAAAAATATTCTACATTCCTCCATTCGTGTGTCCTTTTTTTATATCTTTGCAACAAATAGAGTTTTATTATGGGTAGAATACAAAAGGTTTTCACAAAGGTAAGAGAATATAAGTACACCAAGTACATTATCACTATCTTATTTTTTATATTGGTAGTGGGCTTTATTGATGAAAATAGTTTCTGGAATCGTAGGGATCGCATTAACAATATTGAGAAACTCGAAGAGGAAATAGAAATACTGAAAAATCAGTATGACGAGGATACCAAGAACTTGCGTAGCTTGGAAGAATATAACAATGTTGTGCGACTTGCACGTGAAAAATATCTGATGAAGCGTCCCAATGAAGATGTCTTCATCTTTGTTGAAGAATAAAAAAACTTGCGGTGGGCCCTTCAGCTCACCGCAAGTTTTTATTCTTGTTGAAAGAATTTCATAAAGTCTTTTGGTATGGGAGTTTCGAATTGCATATCCTCATGTGTAATGGGATGAACGAAATTCAAACGATAGGCATGTAATGCCAATCTATGTATGGGATCCTTGCCATTACCATATTTCTTGTCTCCAGCAACAGGAAATCCTAGATCTGCCATTTGTACACGGATTTGGTTTTTTCTGCCAGTTTCCAGTTTCATTTCCACCAATGAGAAATTTTCATTACTCTTTAGACGATGGTAGTGTGTTATCGCCAGTTTTCCACCATTATCGGTAGGAGAAGAGTATGTGACAAAAGATTTACTCTCTTTTAACCACGATTGTGCAGTGCCACCTTCCTGTTCCATCTGTCCACATAGTAGGGCAACATATCTGCGGTCGTAGACCAGACTATGCCAATTGTCTTCTAGGATTTTTGCTGTTTCAATATTTTTGGCATAGATCATCAGTCCGCTTGTTTCCCTGTCCAATCTGTGAACCACATGTGCAGTGCATTTGAAGTGTCGTTTTTCAAAATATTCGTCAAGAACATTTTTGATACAGTATTGTTTTGGCGAAGAAGCCATTGATAATATTCCTTCGCTTTTTTCTATGACAATGATGTCCTTGTCTTCGTAAACAATCTTCACATACTTGTTTTGCAGCATTATGTTCTGTCGGTGTCGTGACACTCTCACCACTTCACCAACATGCAGCAACGTGTCGTACTTGGTTGTCTGTTTGCGATCCACGCTCACAGCCTTACCTGCAAGCAAGTCCTTTGCCCTGTTTCTTGTTATACCCATCTGCTTTAGCAAGAAGTCCATCAATATGCACTCTTCCCTAACAGGAATCTCTATATATTTGCTTGCAGCGTATTCTGCTCCGGAAACGTTCTTCACTTAAATAGTCTTATATATTAATAATGTATCTGTTTGTCTGTCCGTCAATATCACTTACGCTCTTTTAGGTATCCATGTCTATATGCATATACCAATTCGCGCAAGTCTGCAATTCGTGTCTGTAGTTTCTTTCCAAGGTCGGTATCCCGTACTCTCAATCTGTGGCCAGTCATCTCTACCAATTGTTTGCTTGAGTGTGTGTCGGTGCCATTTTGTATAGCGTCCTTGCGACTGGTGAAAGGTTCGTGTTGTATCAATTCAAAGCCACGGCTATGGTAAACCAATGTATAACCAGCAATACCGGTGGTTGAATGATAGTGCTGTGAGAATCCTCCATCAATTACCATTAGTTTGCCCTCTGCTTTGATGGGACTTTCTCCCTCAGCCACATGAACTGGGACATGTCCATTGATGATGTGTCTGTGCTCGCCTTGCACATCAAAACTGTCCAGAATATAGTCGCACACCTTGGGGTCGTTTCTCAAACGGAAATATGCACCCTTTTCTTCGTGAATCAATGATTTGTCGGCAATAAAATAACGCTCGAATGTTATCATTCTCTTCTTGTCAAACAATGGCGAATCGGGACCGCACCAAAGGTACATCAAATAATCCCTTGCTGCCATCTTCTCCTGATGTGGGGTGTCGTGGTTGAAAGCTGCTCTGACAACAATACCGATTCTGTCCATGAGTTCGCGTCCAGAACTTTTCTTACCCATTAGTTCCACTTCCTTCAATGTGCCATCGTCGTTAAGGGGCACGGATGCATGGAACAATAGATTGCCATTGCATATATTGTACATACCACCATGCGACAATATGCATTTAACATGTTTCTGCAGTTTGTCTGAAACACGGAAAGAATGGTTCAGTTTGTGCAACATATCCTGTTCCTCTGCCGTGAGTTTGTATGGGTCGTTCCAATCCACTGTGGGGAATAGAGTGTCTTTCAAGGGGTATTCCAGACCATTGACAGTGAAAGTGCCACGTTCTGGATTGACATGTTCCAATGTGCCTCCACGGTATATGTTCCATTCTGGGTGGGCGTTGATGGTTTGCTGCTCCACCTTGAACTGTATGATGGTAATGGCTTTGTGCATCTTGCCGATAAGTTCGCGTTGACGCTCGCTCAGCTTGCCATATCTGTTGCTTGGCAGGAATATGGTGCAGGGGTCATCCTTGTAGGCTTCCAGTGCCAATGTGGCAAGGGGTAGCAGATTGATACCATATCCATCCTCGAGAGTGTCCATGTTTCCAAATCTCAGACAGAACCTCAATACTGTACAGATGCAACAATCGTTTCCTGCTGCGGCCCCCATCCACAGAGCATCGTGGTTGCCCCATGTGAAATCAAAGTTGTGATACTGCATCAAGGCATCCATGATGATATGTGCCCCAGGGCCACGATCCCACACATCGCCAAGAATGTGCATCTGGTCTATTGCCAGACGTTGTATCACCTGACATATAGCTGTGATGAAGTTGCCAGCCTGTCCGGTTTGTACAATACTATCTATGATACATTGAAAATACGCCTGTTTGTTGTTGTCCTCGGCACTTTCGTGCATCAGTTCCTCAATGATATAAGCAAACTGCTTTGGCAGAGCTTTTCTCACTTTGCTACGGGTGTATTTGCTGCAAACGCTTTGGCACACACGGATGAGGCGTTTCAGTGTGTCGCTATAGAATTCCGAAGGCAATCCTTCTTCCTGTGCCTCCAGTAGTTCTAGTTTTTCCTCGGGGTAGTATATCAAGGTGCACAATTCTCGTATCTGCTCTTTGCTGAGTTCGTCCTGATATATTTCCCTTACCTTACGCTTTATATTGCCAGAGGCATTTCTGAGAATGTGTTCAAAAGCCTCGTGTTCACCATGAATGTCAGCCATGAAGTGCTCTGTTCCCTTGGGCAGGTTCAGTATGGCCTCAAGGTTTATTATCTCCGTGCATGCCGTTTCCACATTGGGGAAATTCTGTGCCAGCAATCCAAGGAGTCTCATGTCGTTTTTGATACGCTCTGCCATATCATTTTTGGTGTGTCCCATAGCGTTAAAAATGTTCAAATTATTCACAAAAGTACTATTTAAAAAATATTTATACAAATAATGGGTGCTTTTTTTGTAACTTTGTGTCCGCAAAAGATAAAAAAACAATTAGTAGTATGAATATGAAACGTCTGTTGTTCTGTATATATGCCATTCTTCATGTTGTTTTGTCGCATGCAGCGACAACATCTCATCCTATGGTACGCGATAGTATTGTTGTTGATTCCATAACAGGTGATGTTCGCAAATACAAACTGACCGACAACAAAACCTTGCAACCCTTATATTGGGTGTACAACTATCTGGCCAACTCCAACAAGCTTCGTAGCGACGTGTCCTACGATGGTGGTTTTGTCTTTGGCCCGGCATACAACATCAATACAGGTTTTGCCATAGGTGGTGGTTATAGTGCTCTGTATTCTTTCGACAAGAACGACCCTACATTGCAGAAAAGTATCGTTAACGGATTCTTCCAAGCCAGTGTCAAAGGTATTGTTGCCATAGGAGTGGAGGGACACAATTTCATGAAGGGCGACAAGCACCGCTTCAACTATGAGTTCAGTTTCACACATTATCCATCTGCGTTCTGGGGTATAGGAACACAGACATCTCTGGACAACTACTATGCCAACCGCATGGTCGACTCCAAGCAGTTGCTCCTCAAACTGGAGGGTGACTTTACATGGAGACTTGCAGAAAACCTGTACCTTGGTCCCAAACTGGATTTTCTATACTCCTATCTCTACAAGACAAATGACAATATCCCTCAGGGAGAAGAGGGAATGTATCCCAACGGCCTGATGGAGCACTTCCTTGCCCTGCCTGATGGAAGCGGACACCAGCCTTTCTCGCAACTGGCTTTGGGCTTGGGTGTGACACTGACCTACGATTCCAGAGATTTTGCTACCAATGCTTATAAAGGGCACTATTTCAGTCTTCAGCAGTTGGGTTTTGCTCCTGGAGTTAACAAGTACGCTTTCCTGACAACAGATGTAAAGTATCAGACATATGCCCCTTTGTGGAAAAAATGTACCCTTGCTTTTCAGGTTCATGGCAGATTCAACTATGGTAATGATGTCATACCATGGATACGCCTTGCAAGTACTGGCAACCAAGGTATGGGACGAGGATATTTCTTTGGTCAGTACCGCGACAATAATGTTATGGAAACCCAGTTGGAACTGCGTCAGCGCCTTATATGGCGTTTGGGAGTAGTAGCGTGGGCTGGTGCTATCAACATATTTCACGACTTTAACCACATATATGCGAAGCACACGCTTCCCTCATATGGCTTTGGTATTCGTTGGGAGTTCAAACCACGTGTCAATGTGCGTGTCGACTGGGGATTCACAAAGACGGGTAATAGTATAGTGTTTAACATAGGAGAAGCTTTTTGAGTAAGTCATTTCTTTGTCAATTAGATGATTATGAAAAGGAACTTTTTTTCTTGTCTGTTAATGTTTTTGCCTCTGCTTGCTATTGCTCAGCGAGAGGAATTGATAAAATTTGCGGATTTTGAGCAATGGATGAAGCGAGATATCAAGGAGAGCGGTGTTATTGGTGGTCAAGTAAAGACTTTGTACGAAATAGCCCCCAATGCTCATTGGAATGATGCAAATGGCAAGCTCAACAAACCATACAGGAATCAAGGTGGCTCGCCTTGGGCAACGAGCAACATCTATGCACGTGTCAGTGGTATAAACAAGACAAACATCAGTGCCTACAGAGACAAGCACAATGATGGATATTGCGTTAAGCTCTCCACTCATGTCGAGTCTGTAGAGGTTCTTGGTCTTATCAATATCAGTGTATTGGCATCTGGTTCCATATTCACTGGCGAAATGATGGAACCCATCACAGGCACAGACAATCCCATGTCCAAGATGGATCTTGGCATCCCCTTTACAGGACGTCCCAAGTATCTCAAGTTGGACTATCGTGTGCATCTAACAGGAGAACCTAATCGTATTCGTCAAACAGGTTTCTCTAAGGTTAGTACCGTGCCTGGTAAAGATATGCCAGAGATGTTCCTGTATCTGCAACATAGAACAGAAACACCTGATGGTAAAATTATTGCCAAGCGTGTGGCTACAATGATACACAAGTTCTCTAAGGCTACCAATGGATGGGTAGAGGGAGAGTGTTTTGAGATTCATTATGGCGATATCACTTCCCAACCGTTCTATACCCAGCAGATGGCTCTTAGACAAGGAAATGACCGTATCTATGCTCGTAATAGCAAAGGAAAGCATGTAATTATAAACGAAGTTGGGTGGGCAGATCCTTCAGAAACACCCACTCATGCCGTTATCAAATTTGATAGCAGCCATGGTGGTGCATACATTGGAAGCGTAGGTACCACTTTGTGGCTTGATAATATCAAGTGGGTTTATGAATAATGGATGAACTTTTAGCGAAAGTGTTGCGATTAGTGTTGCTAAATGAGGCGGGTGGCGAAGATGTACAATCCCACAAATGACAAAACAAACAGATTAAATACATAATATCATGAATACACCATATTATATGATAGAGGAAAGGTTGCTTCGTCGCAATCTGGCACTTATTAAGCAGGTTGCAGAAGAGAGTGGGGCAGAGATAATACTTGCTTTCAAGGCTTTTGCTTTGTGGAAGACTTTCCCCATCTTTCGTGAGTACATCAACCACACCACCGCCAGTAGTCCCTATGAGGCACGTCTTGCCTATGAGGAATTTGGTAGCCCTGCCCATACCTATAGTCCTGCATATACTGAAGATACCTTTGAAGAAATACTGCGTTGCTCTTCGCACATTACTTTCAATAGCTTGTCGCAATATCATCGTTTCTTCCCTCTTGTGGAACAATGGAACATGCAGTATGGTGCAGAGCGTAGAATAAGTTGTGGTTTGCGTATAAATCCCGAGCATTCGCACATCGAAACAGAGCTTTATAATCCCACAGCACCAGGTTCTCGTTTCGGAGTCATTGCCAGCCAACTTCCCTCTCAGTTACCTCATGGTATCGAGGGGTTCCATTGTCATTGCCATTGCGAGAGCAGTGCAGAGGATCTTGTTGATAATCTCAAGTATATCGAAGAGCGTTTCGGTGCATGGTTCTCACAGATTAAGTGGTTGAACCTTGGTGGTGGGCACCTAATGACACGCAAGGGATATAATGTCAATTTGCTGATAGAAACCATTCGTGGTTTGCGCCAACGCTATCCCCATTTAAATATCATCCTCGAACCAGGTTCGGCCTTTGCATGGCAGACAGGTCCTTTGGTAGCATCAGTTGTTGATATTGTGGAAAACCATGGCATTCGCACAGCCATCCTTGATGTATCGTTCACCTGCCACATGCCCGATTGCCTGGAGATGCCCTACTGGCCAGCTGTGCGTGGAGCAGAGACGATAGAAGACCCCGAGGGGCACGTCAGTTCGGCACAGGACAATGGAGGCTTTGTCTATCGCCTTGGTGCCAATTCCTGTCTCAGTGGCGATTTCCTTAGTTCATGGCGCTTCGATCATCCCTTGCAGATAGGCGAGGAGATTGTTTTCGAGGATATGATACACTATACCACCGTTAAGACCTGCATGTTCAATGGCATACACCATCCTTCGCTAACTATCCTCCGCGAAGATGGAAGACACGAAGTTCTACGTGAATACAAGTACGAGGACTATCGCGATAGGATGGATTAGATGTTCAGTTAACAATTAACAGTTAACAGTTAACATCTGCAATTCTCTTTCCTTGTGTGGTGTTGAAAGTTTGTTTATACAATTTGTTGGAATAAAAAAAGGAGATAAGCATTGTGCCTATCTCCTTTTTTATGTATGTTTAGAGTTTTTTACCAGCCGCTATTCCACATGTTGGAATTGTTGTTGTTGTTGTCTCTTCCTTGTGCCTCCATTCCAGGTTCCCAACCTCCGTCTACTGGTTTGTTGAAATTTTCGTCAGAGTTCAAAGATGATGCTATGATATTAAATGCTTCAAAGTCAAAGCATTCAACTTGTGGTGTGATATATTTTTTCATATATTTGTTATCTAAATTATTACATAATTGTTAATTTGCCATTCACGACATTTAGGCCCTTTTGTGTTTTGCTCAGCTTTTGACCAGCCAAATTGTAGATGTCACTTCTTGCGTTTTTGTTGCTCTCTTCTTCTGTATTTTCAATACCAGTTTCTGTCTCATCGAGATTTATAAGGAAATATTGGGCATTTTTTACCCCATTAGCATAAAGATATGCCTTACCAGCAGGGAATTTGTAGTTATTATTGCCTAAGCAGTAGAAACCTGTAACTCCAGTACTGCTCTTTGTAGAGAGAATGTAGTAATTACTGCCGTTAATAGTTTGGTCTTCCAGCACTCCCACCAAATCGTTAGAGTTGTTCTCTAATATTTCTGTCTTTGCAGGTTTAAAGGTTGTGTTACCAGAACCAACGATGAAATAACCCTGTTCCTTGGCCAATTTGTATACACGCTTGTAATAGATTTGATTGCCATCTGTTGTTACTGTATATGCCTCTATGCCGTCTGGGATATTAGCGCTATGCTTGAGCGCAATAGTGCTGTAGCCAGAAGAATGGAGGTTAATTACAGTGTGGTTGATGCGATTGTCTGCTATGCCCTTGCCATAGAATTTTGATTCCTGACCATCTGTAACATAGAGATAGGGCGAGAGGCTATTTGAAAGAGCATTGGTTCCTAGTGCAGGTGTTGATTCGTAGCTTTCAATCGTTTGTATGTTTTCACATTTTGTAAACGCATTCTCCGCAATATAAATAATGCCTGAAGGAATCTTGTAATTTTCGTTGTATGTGTCAACTACTTCAACGATAATCTTGTCGCCAGCCTTGCGATATGTGCCGTCACTTGGAAGATTGGTGCAACCAATGAATACATTTGAACCAAATGTTACATTATTGCCATTGAGATTAAAAATAGAGAGGTTGGTGCAACCAGAAAATGCGTTGTTGCCAATTTTAGTTACAGACGCAGGAATGGTGATGGATTGTAAATTTTCGTTTTCATTAAATGCGTCTGCACAAATTTCAGTGGTACCACTTCTTACTTCAATGCTTGTGGCATTATACGATTCGGTATAAACTAATACCAATTTGTTACCAATGTACAAAGCACCATCTGATTTATTAATAATTTGAGTACCAGAAAAAACAGACGATGAGATTTTTTTTATTTTATCTAAATCGCATTCTCCTGTGAGGAATTGTAAATTAGAGCTGTTATTGAAAGCATTTCCGCCAATTGATGATAGCGATGAGGGCAACTCTACCTCTGTCAATGAGTACATATTTGCAAAACAATAACTACCAATGTGTGTGACTCCGTTCTTGACGATTATTTTTTTTACGGCAACGGCAGGGTATGTGATAGTTTGTGTTTCCGGATTATATGTATATTTTAACCATGGTACTTCATCTGTAGAATTGTGATTGTCCATTTTGCCATTACCAGAAATAGCAGAAATGGTCATTGTGGTTCCCTCTATTGACCAAGAGATGTTGCCACAATTTCCAGATGTTGCGCGTGATTGTGCTGCAACATTCAGTGCAAACACAAGAGTAAATAAAGTAAGTAAAATTTTTTTCATCTTTTCCTTAAACTTAAAATGATGGTTATTAATATTTGGGCACAAAGTTAAGGTGTATTTTTGACACTGCAAAATATTTTAATATAAAAATGTGCTTAATCGTATGAAAATTATTTTGTTATTGTCGTTTTGTCGTGTCCAGAGCTGGGGTGGTGCACTAAGCGACATAAAATAGAAATCCCTACTGAACATGTGTTCAATAGGGATAATCATTTTGAAACAATAAAGAGCGGAAAACGAGGCTCGAACTCGCGACCCCAACCTTGGCAAGGTTGTGCTCTACCAACTGAGCTATTTCCGCATTGAAAGTGAAGAGGAGGAGACTCGAACTCCCACGCCTCGCGGCACTGCCACCTCAAAGCAGCGCGTCTACCATTCCGCCACCTCTCCATTTCTTAATCACAAAGTTTGTGGTGCCCAAGACAGGAGTCGAACCTGCACGCCTCTCGACACACGCACCTGAAACGTGCGCGTCTACCAATTCCGCCACTTGGGCAAACATGGAGCGGAAAACGAGGCTCGAACTCGCGACCCCAACCTTGGCAAGGTTGTGC
>JAFYMW010000101.1 GCA_017548165.1 Bacteroidaceae bacterium | reverse complement strand
TGCTGATATTTGCCATCGGTTACTCATTCTTTATCCTGCCCTACGAGATGACCAGCGGAGGTGTGTCGGGTGTTGGTGCATTGATATTCTACGTAACCAAGTTCCCGCCATCTTACACCTATTTTATAATAAACGTGGCTTTGCTCTTGTCGGCATTGAAGATTCTGGGTCTGAAGTACACCGTAAAGACGTTACTTGCCACTGCCATGGTGTCGCTCTTCATCGACCTGGGTCAGCGCCTGGTGCCTGTCGATGAGATGGGCAACATGTACAAGCTGGTGGGCGAACAGAAGTTCATGGCCTGTGTGCTGGGTGGTTTTACCGAAGGTATCGGTCTTGGTCTTGTATTTCAGTCTGGTGGCAGCACCGGTGGTTCGGATATCGTTGCCTCCATCATCAACAAGTACAAGCCCATCAGCCTTGGACGTGCCCTCCTTATGGTGGATATCTTTATCGTAGGCGCCAACTGGTTTGTTATCCGAGACATGGAGACCCTGGTAATGAGTTATTGCATGCTCTTCATTGCCATCAACATGGTAGACTACGTCATCAATGGTGCACGTCAGAGCGTACAGTTCATCATTGTTTCAGAGAAGTACGAAGAAATTGCCACACGGATCAATCACGACCTGCAACGCGGTTGCACCGTGCTCGAAGGTCATGGCTGGTATAGCAAGCAGAAGCGTCCTGTTCTCCTTGTGATGGCCAAGAAGTTTGAGCGCAAAGACATCTTTGACCTCATCCATAGAGTAGATCCCAAGGCATTTGTATCCATGTCCAACGTGGAAGGTGTCTTCGGTGAAGGATTTGACCCTATTAAGAAGTGAAAACGGAAAACGGAAAACTGATAGATGCAAAACCTCTTTGGAAAGATCTTCTTAGTTTTCCGTTTTCCACTTTCACATTTATCTTAATCCCACTTATGCGGTCTTGAATCTGCTCTAGCTTACTCGCAGATTTCAGTTTTCCCCTTTCAGTTTTCCGTTTATTAACATGGTATTCGCAACAAACAACGAGCATAAACTCCGTGAGATACGCCAGATACTTGGCGACAAGATAGAGATTCAGTCATTGGCAGAGATAGGCTGCACCGAGGAGATTCCCGAAGATGCAGACACATTGGAAGGTAACGCTTTGCAAAAGGCACGCTATGTAGCAGAGAAGTATGGTGTGGACTGCTTTGCCGACGATACAGGTTTGCATGTTGATGCACTGGATGGTGCACCTGGAGTATATACAGCACGCTTTGGCACGATAAATGGTTTTGGAGACAGTCACAATGCAACCGCCAACATTCGTTGCCTTCTTGCCAAGATGGAGGGAAAGGAAGAGCGCACTTGTCGCTTCCGCACCGTAATAGCTTTGGTGCGTCATAGTGCCGATAAGACAAATTATGAAGAACACCTTTTTGAAGGTATCGTAGAGGGTAAGGTTGTCACTTCTCTCCGTGGCGAGAACGGTTTCGGCTACGATCCCGTCTTCGAGGTAGAGGAAACAGGTCTTACCTTTGCCGAAATGGGGCCTGAAGGCAAGAATGCCGTTTCTCATCGCGCCCGTGCCGTAAGCAAGTTGGCAGAGTTCATACAAACGGAAAGGTGAGCGTTGAACGATTAGCGTTTAGCGATTAACAAGTTTTATCCGTCCCCTCACCTCCCCCTACGGGGAATCCACCTTGTCTCAGGGGGAGAAAGTGGCGGGGGCAACCTTCAACATTACCATCATGAAACACCGCATAGAAATGGTTGATGCCTTGCGTGGATTTGCCGTATTGGCTATCCTGCTTGTGCATAATATAGAGCACTTCATCTTTCCTGTATATCCTACTGATGTGCCTCTGTGGCTCAATACGCTTGATGAACTCTGCAGCAAGTACATCTTCTTGCTCTTTGCTGGTAAGGCCTATGCCATTTTCTCCCTCTTGTTCGGTTTCTCATTCTATATCCAGTACGAGAACCAGCGCATTCAGGGCAAGGACTTTGGCTACAGATACCTTTGGAGATTGGTGGGACTTCTGCTTTTTGCTACGCTAAATGCAGCATTCTTTCCTGCCGGCGATGTCCTGTTGCTCTATGCCGTGATGGGAGTGGTGCTGTTTCTTGTGCGCAAATGGAGCGATAAGGCAGTACTGCTTACTGCCATATTCTTCTTGTTCCAACCCATAGAGTGGTATCACTACATTATGAGCCTCCTTGACTCGGCACACCAACTTCCCGACTATGGTGTGGGGGCAATGTATGACAAGGTGGGTGAGGTGGTCAAGAGCGGCAATCTGTTGGATTTCCTATGGTGCAACATCACACTTGGACAGAAGGCAAGTTTCATGTGGGCGGTTGGTGCCGGTCGTGTCATGCAGACGGCAGGACTTTTCCTAATCGGACTATACATAGGCAGAAAGAAACTCTTCCTCACTTCTGAAAGCAACATCCATATATGGAGACGCATCTTCTACATCAGCGTCATACTGTTCCTGCCATTGTTCACCATACATAGCATCTATTTCAAGGAACACAATGTTGCTCTGGTACAACAAACCATAGGCACCATCCTGGATATGTGGCACAAGCTGGCATTCACCTTTATGCTCGTGTCCTTATTTGTTATTCAGTATCAGAAACAGGTATTCAGGAATGCTATTTCTGCCTTGCAGCTCTATGGTCGCATGAGTCTGACCAACTATGTGTCACAGTCTTTCATTGGAGCCATCATCTATTTCCCCATTGGTCTCTACCTTGCACCCTATTGCGGATATACGCTGAGTCTTGTTGTTGCCATGTTTATGTTCCTGTTGCAGATACTTTTCTGCAAATGGTGGCTAAAGTCGCACAAGCAAGGCCCACTCGAGTTCCTATGGCGCAAATGGACTTGGGGACATTAAAATCTGAGGCTATAAATCAATAAAATAGTCCGTTAGATACAATCTTCATGGCAGAACCGATATTTGAAGAATCCATCTGCCTATACAAAGCTAATAAGGAAGAATAGCATAAGCAAAAAGAATACGATTTATAAAATAAACCCAACATTGAGGAGCATCGTACACAATATTGGGGAGTATTGTACTCAACGTTGTGTACAATTGTACTGAATATTGTGTACAATTTTATGATTACGTATTTCAATTGTTTATTTACTTGCTCAAATACTTTTGGTAAACACAACAAACACTTTTGCTATTCATCATATTTACAGATAGTTAAAATCCGCCAACATCCACGCTAAACACATTCATCCCCCTTCTTCTCTGTTATTAAAGAGAACGAAAGGGGGATGGCTTGTTATTATAAGATTGTATATCCTGGGAAACTACTCTTTAGTCAAAACAAAGTCTGTTGCTGAGACCCAGTCGCACAAGGAAGGACTATTAGTAATATTTTCATCTGTAGTGATGCCATAACGGATAGTTTCGCCGTTCTTTACCGCTATACCTTTTATCACAGCAAGAGTCCAACCAAAACCTTTGCCATCATTGGCTAGTGCTATTTGTTGGCGAACAGAATCTGTACTGAAAGTGGGGTAATATTTCTTAACCTCTGGAAGAGAGGACTTACCGCAAGCCCATTGCCATAGGTTACCACCATTGTTGCCTAAAGCTGGGATTATCTGAAAGGATTCTGAATTACTACCATCTGCACCCATTGTTTCCACAAAAAGCCACGCTCCAGTATCCTCAGCCCTCACCAGTGCCGTTAGGGTGTATCTACCAGGAGCCACTGTATCAATGCGTTGTGCTGTGAAAGCCAGCTGATCATAATTACACGCATCCAAATATCTTCGTCCGACATCACCGGTAGGATAGTCGCCTGACCATGTGCATCGCGTGGTATTATTGGTTTGTAT
The DNA here is from genome assembly GCA_017548165.1 of Bacteroidaceae bacterium. GTDB lineage: Bacteria > Bacteroidota > Bacteroidia > Bacteroidales > Bacteroidaceae > Physcousia. Next base: position 1,327 of record JAFYMW010000101.1, on the reverse strand, counting down.
CACAAAACCTGTCTGCTCCAAATATGGAATATCCAGATGTGGTTGGGCATCAAAAGTCAAGTCAGTATTGTGCATATTATGCATGTTTTTACGCATACGTTCCTCCAATTCCACCACTCCCATACTGATATTAGGGATAAAGTATGCCAAACCAGCCACACAGCACAATATTATTATCAGAAGTACTGACAACAGCACCTTGTTCATCTTCTTGCCCTTACCGAAAATGAGTCTTGCCAAAAAGAAAATAAGAATTCCTATTATCATAATTATGCAAAATAGCACTATACCTATAGGCATACCCCATAGATTGTATATCGAATTAATAAAAGCAAAATCAGAGTTGTCTAATAATATACCACCTATACCACCAACAAATCCTAGAGCTGCGACACCAAAAACAAACAGGAAAAACAGCAGCAAAACCAAGGGACCAAGTAGTAACATTCCAAATAGCAACTTCAAGCAACCCGAAGCCATACTCTGCCCATTACCCCCAGAAGTACCATTAGACTGATGATCGTTGAATATCTGCTGGTTGATATTTTCAGGTGTCAGTGTTATACCCTTCATACGCAACTTATCCTCAGGTGTTGATGCCAGAGGAACAATAAGCCACAAGACAAGATAAGCGAGCAATCCCACACCTTCAACCAAGAACAACACAAGCAGAATCAAACGCCAAAGTACAGGATCTCCGAAACCGAAATAATGTGACAGGCCAGAGCATACACCTCCCAAGAGTTGATTGTCAGCATCACGATACAGACGACGATTCTTGAAATGTGCCTTTATCCTCTGCCACACAGAAGGTCTGTACAACATATCGTAATCATCTGTCTGCTGGTTAGCATCCTGTCTATCATTACATTCGGTGTCTTCTACACAATCATCACCGGCAATCTCTTCTGCATTACCTATCTTGCCTATAATCTCTTTTATTATCTCTATAGTTATTGCCTCAACACCCTGCTCTCTCTTCTCCCAAAGCAATTCTGCCACGCGATGTTCAATATCATCGGCTATCTCCTCGCCACTATCCTTGCTCGAGAAGAAACGCTTCATGCTCTGCAAATAGTTGTCCAACAACTGATAGGCATCCTCATCTATATTATACAGAGTGCCAAAAAGGTTTATGGTAATATTCTTTTTCATAATGTTCGAAAGTTATAAATGTATATATATGGAATTATTGCTGTCCGGTAAAACTTTTTTACGATATTTAAATTAAGGGCTGACACTTCTCACGAGGTATCAGCCCTTTTGGTTACCTTTGTCTTTGCACAAACATAATTGTAACCATGGGCAAAGATAGTTATTTTACCGG
>JAFYMW010000004.1 GCA_017548165.1 Bacteroidaceae bacterium | reverse complement strand
AGTAACCTTCACGCCATTTACAACATAGATGCCAGCGGGCAAGTTGTTAACGGTGTTGATGTTACCCTTACCTACGAGCTGACCAGCAGCGTTGTAGATGTTGCCGTTCTGAGCAACCTTGTTCAATACCTCGTTGATACCAGTGTCAACACCATCCTCAGAGATAGCGATTGTGATCTTGTTGAGAACAACGTCACCTTCGGGATCGAAGTCGGTAGCAAAGTATGCGCTGAATGCAGCAACTGCAGCCTGGTTGTCTGCGAGAGTGTGGATGAAACCATTTTCCTTGGCAACAACCATCTGACCAGCCTTACCAGCGTATGATCTCATTGTACCCTTCAAGCCCATCATGTCGTGAACCAAAGTGTCAACTTCCATGCCGTGATCCATAGATACGAATACGTAGCACTCGTTAACAGCATTCTGGCACTCCAAGGTCTGGCGAGCATCCAAAGATTCTACACCAAGTTCCTCTCTCTTCTCGGCTCTCAGTCTATCGTACATGTCAGAACTGCTCTCGTACTCGCCCTCGCTCTCAGCAATCATGATGAAGGGAGTACCGTGTGCGATGGTCTCGTATGCGCTGAGGTTGTACAGAGTAACTTCGGTACCTTCCTCGTTCAAGCTTGCTGCATATGCTGTAGCACCTTCGCCAACCTTAACGTCAACAGGCATTGTGTAGGTGTAAACCTTGCCAGGCCACAACTTGGTGGTGTATGCGGTAGCAGGAGCTTCCTCAACAGCCTCAGCCTCCTCGATCATCAACATAGAGTTAGAAGCAAGGTTGGTAGAAGCCCAGGTGGTCAAACGGTTGTCAGCGCGCTGAGCGTGCAGATAGAGGTAACCGGGTTCGTTAGCACCAACTACGCTGCTTGCTCTGAGCAAGTTGGCACCTGCACCGATAGCGTAGTGCTGGAAGTAGCTGGGGATAGCACTCAAGGTTACAGGATAACCAGAACGCAAGAACAGACCAGTAGCCTTGTTCTGGAGCATGAAGGTAGAGTCGCTGGTTTCGATGAAGCGGAACAAATCCTCACCATTCTCGAATTCCTCCTCAGAGTCGAAGAAGAACAAACCGTCGCCCTCGAAGCTTTCCTCTGTCATCTCAACATTGTTCTGTGTAGCCAACTGGGGATTGCCATCAGCATCAACGTAGTCTGCATATGTGGTAACACTCAAACCAGTAGCCAACTTCTTGCCGAAGAGTTCGGGAGAAGTCTGAACGTCTGCTGTGGTGTTCATAACAGACTGAGCACCAGTCTTGTCCCAATTGTATTCCTCGTACATCTCCTCTGTGGGGAACTTAATGCGGTACCACTTGCCTGTCTCGATGGGGTTAGCGTTGTTGTAAACGTTCTCGATAGCGTGGTCGATAGCGTCGATGTGAGCCTGAGAAGTAGCAGGATTGTACTCGCCAGATGCGTCGTAGGCCTGAGCAGCCTCAACAGCGGTAGCAGGAGTAACAACGCCTTCCTTCCACTGACCAGGATTGTTGCCAATAACGAAGAGGTTAGATGCGGGAGCACCTGCAATAGCGTCGCGCAATTCTGCGGGATCAACAAATACTGCACCCCATGCCTCAGCAGCAGCGAGCAGGTTGTTGTAAGCAGTTACGTAAGCCTCGTCGGTGAGCAAACCTACGCTGTCAGCGGGGAACTCGGCAGCAGTCCATGCGTCGATAGCAGCCTGAAGAGCGTCAGCCTGAGCCTTGCGTGCGATGTACTGAGTAGTTTCGTAGCGCTGGCTGATAGTAGCAGGATAGAGCTTGAATTCTGCGATGTGGAAGTAACCACGGCTTGAAGAAGTAGCGGTACAAACGAACTTGTAGTACTGATACTGACCTTCGAACTCGATAGCGTTAGAAGTAACAGTCTCGTTGTTAGCATTGTAGGGGAAGTCGAGAGCGCCCAACTCGGTCCACTCGCCAAGAGGTTCGCCACCACCCTTGATGCTTGCAAGGTCTGCGTCAAGATCGTAAGCGTCGTTAGAACCATAAACAACCAATTGTTTCAAGTGGTCGTTCTGTACATTACGACGTGTAAATACTACAGCCAAACCGCCATTAATCAAGCCCTCGCTATCCTCGATAACGAAGTAGTTGGTACCCATGGTGGTGCTGTATGCATAGTCGTTGCCACTCTGCCAGTTAGAGTGCCAGAAGGTGCTTGCATTGTCGTCGAATGCACCTGCGATGCTACCCTCTGCAGGACAGTGGTAGGGGCTGAAGAAGTTGTCGGCATTTGCTACGTTAACTTCGGTATTCATCTCAGCAACCATATCCTTGGCAATAGCCAACTGTGCGGGGAATGCGCCAATGATGCTGTCTGCCTTCTGGAACTGAGCTGCGAGCTGTGCCTCGGGACCGTTGATCCACTGGTCGGCAGTAGCCTCGTCTACGGGAGCAAGATACCACTTAGAGGCATCTGCGCTACCTTCCCAGCCTACAGCCCAACCTGAGGTACCCTTACCTGCGCTGTGACCACCAGCGTGGATGTAGTAGTAACCACCCTGTGCCTGAGTAGAAGAACGGATGTTGTAGATGGTAACATTCTCGCCAGTTACAGGAGCTGTGCCTGTACCTGCATAGTCGAAGCATACAGAAGCGGTGTCGCTGGCAACCAACTTAGAGTTGGCAGAAGTGCCGATAGTAGTGAACGAGTGACCTCTGTACATGTTGATAAGACGATATTGGCTGGGCTTGCCCTCAACGGTCTCAATCTTCCACAAGAACTCGGTGGTGGGCTCGAGGTTTCTCCAACGCAACCAACCCTCGCCACTTGAATCCATGGAACTCAAAGACTTGATGGGAGCAGGAACCTCTGAAGAGATAATCTCTTTGATGCCACCTGCAACAGCAAAAGCCTCGTCTCCCTCAGTGTAACCCATCTCTGCGTTTACAGAGTCAGCCTCTTCCTGAGTGTAGAACAGGGTGTCCTTCTTGGTCTCTACCCAGTTCAACATGCTGTTGATGGTGTAGTAGCCAGGAGTCAGGTTGTTTACAGCAATGGGGAACTTGTTGTTGATAACTGCATTGTAAGCGTCGATGAAAGCCTGAGTGTATGCCTCGAACTCCTCAACGGTTTCAAACTTCTCAGAAAGAATTTCGGTACCGCTCATCTCAACCTCGTACATCAGCTCGTCAACCTGATCGAAGATAGCCAAGAATGCGTCAACGTCCTCCTCGCGGTAGTTACCGGGAGTGGTGCCAACATTGGTCTTGTTTCTCAAGTTGTCGATGAACTGACCGCTCTCGAGCTGAGTGATGGTGTTGTATTTCTCAAGAAGCTTAACCCAAGCGTCGTTGAACAAATCCAACTCGCCAACAACCAAAATGTCATAAATCTGCCAAATGTTGTTACCGATGATGCCAGCATCGCCCTGATCTGCAACCTGGTTCCAGTCCAAACTGCTGAGTGTCAATTCTCCAGAGTTCCAGAAGTTAACGCTATTGCCAACACCATTGTTGTCCACGCGGTTCTGCATGTCGTACTTGTTCCATGCAAAACGGCCAGCCTCGTTGGGATTGCCATCGGCATTCTTTACCAAGTAGAAATTCCACTTACCAGCAACACCACCCAAATATTGGTTGTTGCTCACGGTCTTGGTGTTCAGAGGGTCGCCATCGCCAAACCAGCGACCGGTACCGAACTGGATGCTGTAAGCACCCTCTTGGCCCTCAACCTCAACGAAACGAACCATACGGCTCTTGTAGCTCTCGGAAGAAACTCCCTCGTCGGCACTAGCTGCGTCCAAAATTGCTGTGGTGCTCAAACCGATACCATTTTCTCTCTCCTCTACGAGACCACCTCTAACGGGCTTCTCGCCGGGAAGTGCAAAGTAAGAGTGGTCGTTGTTCTGACCATCTCTGGGATTCTGCAGGAAGTACCACTTGCCAGGTATCATCTCTGCCTGCGCTGTACCAAGCTGTACCATCTTGTTAACAGGCAATTCAGTTTCTACTGTCTCCTGTGCAAAGATAGCTGTTGTGCACAACGCTGTCATCATCAGAAAAGAAGTAATCTTTTTCATAGATAATTTGTTGTTTGGTTAATAAATTAGTTAGTTAAAAAGTTAGTCTGTAAATATATTGTTGAATTGTGATGGTGTGTGCTTTATGCCTTTCCCTCCCTTGTATAAAGCATGTATGAGGTGGTTTTTCTGTGCAAATATATGGAAAATACATTGAATTACTCGTGCGTGTGCATGTTAAAAATAGTTGTAAAGATAAAAAACGCCGTTTTTATGCCTAATAACGAGTTTTTTTGTATTTTTGTGTTGATATGATGTTATTTCAGAATCCCATAATATGGTTGAGGCGCATTAGATGCCGCAAAGGCTACGGTGTTCATTCTCCTTTTGCATTTGACTTTATTACAAATGTGATTTATAATACGGAAAAGTATTATGCCTATGAGAAAATAGACCGTGGGCTTAGGTTGTGGCAGAAGGGAAGGGTGAAGAGTATGAGGCGCCTGTTGTTTCGGCTGTCCAATTATAGATATCCAGAGACAATATATATGCAATGTATGGATAAGGGTTTAGAAACGGCTTGTCGCTATGGTTGCTGGAATGCGAAATTATGTGGAAACGAGACTAAGCATGGCATGGTGGATATGATTGTCGTTGATAGAAGTGACGAAGGGGCTTTGCTTCGCATTGGCGATGGTACGATGCTGGTATTAGGTAATCTTAGAAAGAATTTGAATTATTGGCAAAGTATAAAGGAAGACGAGCGTGTTACGGTGACTTTTGATATGTACGACATAGGGGTGGCATTCGCAAGAAAAGATTTGAATAAACAACATTATATCGTCAATTGGTAGGACTATGGCAAAGATATATACAAAGACTGGTGACGAGGGGCTGACTTCGTTGGTGGGAGGAAGCAGAGTACGTAAGGATTGTGCTCGATTGGAGGCGTATGGGACTGTAGATGAACTTAATAGTAATCTAGGGTTGCTGCTTGTAGTTGTTCAGGACGAGCATGAAAGAGAGGTGCTGGTAGAATGCCAGAATGTGCTGTTTTGTGTGGGTGCGGTGCTGGCAACAGAGGATGATGCTGTGCGTGGCACTTTGCAGAGTGTGGAGCAGCAGGATATAGAGGTGTTGGAACGAGCAGTGGATGAGTGGCAGAAAGTGTTGCCTCCGTGGAGAGGTTTTGTGCTTCCTGGTGGTGTGGAGGCAGCAGCCAGGGCACAGGTGTGTCGCACAGTGTGCAGAAGGGCGGAACGTAGGGTTTTGAGCCTTGCTGCAGAAGCGAATGTGCCAGGCGAGGTGTTGAAATATTTGAACAGATTGAGCGATTTGCTTTTTGTTTTGGCACTGCGAGAAAACTTTTTGGCAGGAAAAAACGAGATTTTTTGGCAAAAACGTAGGTAATATTCATAATAATACTATCTTTGTGCTCGGTTAACGAACGGAAAACGGAAAACGGTGAGCGATATTGGTGAACGGAAAACGATTAACGATTGGCGATTAACGTTTAACGATGATGAGTGATTGAAGAATAGTGACTAAAAAATAATAATTTGAAACGATAGTCTCTTCGGAATTGTCCTTTTGCAAAGGGATGAGGGACTTAAAACATTAAAAATATGTACTGGACTTTGGAATTGGCATCTAAGTTGGAGGATGCACCTTGGCCTGCTACCAAGGAGGAATTGATTGACTATGCTGTGAGAAGTGGTGCTCCACTTGAGGTAATAGAAAACCTTGAGGAAATAGAAGACGAGGGCGATGTATATGAAACCATTGAGGATATATGGCCCGACTACCCACAAAAGGAAGATTTCCTTTGGGACGAGGAGGAGTATTAGGAACGATTAACGATGAGCGTTTAGCGAACGGAAAACTGACAACAGGATAGGCATTGGTATTCTCGTTGCCTTTGTCTGTGTGGATAAATATTAAAGTAGCGAGGTAAACTGAGAAATGGTTTGTCTCGCTTTTTCTGTCTTTGAGGAAGGGTCTGTGGACATAAATCCCTGATAGCTAAGATACTATTAAATAATCTTTTAAAACAATCATACCATGATGAAAACAAAGAGAATAGGAATGTTGTTGCTGGTGGCGGCAATGTTGATATGTGGCTCCTGTACAAGTCTGACAGAGGTTGAGGAAAGATTGGATTATTTGGAGCAGGAGGTAGGCGACGTCAAGGAGGCTATGGTTGCCTTGCAGAAGGCTCAGGAACAGAATAAGAGTGTAAAATCGGTAGAACCTTCCGAAAACGTATTAGGAGGATGGATTATTACCTTTACCGACGGACAAAGTATAGAATTGCTTAATGGTGCCGATGGCGAGGATGGTCAGGATGGTGCTGATGGCAAGGATGGTCAGGATGGTACTAGTGGTCAAGACGGTCAGGACGGTAGTGATGGTGTCACTCCGTTGTTGCTTGTAGATCAGGATGGTTATTGGTGTGTGTCGTACGACGGAGGTGAGAGTTACACACGAATGACTGATGGTTCTGGTGAGTTTATCAGAGCTAATGGTCTGCCTGGCGAGAAGGGAGATAAAGGTGAACCCGGTGAAAAGGGAGAATCTGGTGAGCAAGGAGAACAGGGAGAGCCTGGTGAGAAAGGTGATGAGGGTATTTCTGTCAGAGTGGAAATTGATGCTGATGGATATTATGTTTTTGTGCTTTATCGTGCATCAGCCCCCAATGATGTTATAGAAAGGATAAGGACACCATATCAGTCTGATGCCTCAAAGGTCGTAAAGTCTATAAGTCAGAATGGTTTGACTAATATTATTACCATTACTATGGCTGATGGAACGTCCTATACTTTTAACCAGGTATATGCAGTGCCTACAAGTATAGCGTTGTTGACAATAGAAAATGTGATGTTGGGAAGTAAAACTAACGCTAAAATAGAATTTAGGGTAAATCCGTCCAATGCTCATTTTAATTATCAAATAGGTACTCCAGGTTGTGAAATAGTTCTTGATCGCGTTGGCAAGACAAGGGCATCGTATGTAACAAATCCTACTAATTATAAACTTACTGAGGTTGAACAAGTTCTTGATAATCAGGGACAGATTAAAGAAGGGCAGTATAGGGCAACAATAACAGATAAGGGATTGTCGGAAAACTATATAGAGGACGTAGCTCTGGTATTGACGGTGAATAATGCCAATAACGAAAAGGTGCAGATTTCTTCTTCGGCATTCAAGGTGATGTATGCTGGCAATGTTATTTCCAAATTTTCGTTCCTTAAGGAAAATAATGAAGATTTGCTGGACGATGTGGATGCTATAATAAAGGGACATGATATCGAGATATGCACTCCTATGGTGATGGGCGCAAGTAAGTTGGTGGCAACATTTACAACCAATGGCGAGAAAGTCTATGCCAATGGTGTGGAGCAGGTTAGCGGTATGACGGTAAATGATTTTACTGCTCCAGTGAAATATACTGTTGTTGCTGCTGATGGTTCAAGAAACGAGTATACTGTGTCTGTGTCGGGGACAGGACTGCCCACGGTGATTATCAATACTCCAAATGGCGCTTCTGTTCCTCCCAAAACGGCAGATTGGCTTAAAGGTACCTATATCAAGGTATTGAACGTAGATGGTACAGTGTGTTATGAAGGTACAGAGGATAATATTAGAGGTAGAGGTAATTCTACATGGGGTTATCCCAAGAAACCATATGCGTTGAAACTGGATAGCAAAGCGTCTATATTAGGCATGCCCAAGCATAAAAGGTGGGTGCTCTTGGCCAACTGGATGGATAGAACTTTGCTAAGAAACAGGGTGGCATTTAGAATGGCACAGGCAACATGTATGGGATGGACTCCACGTGGTGAATTCGTGGAGGTGGTGCTAAATGGTAAGCATGTGGGTAATTACTATTTGTGTGAACAGATTAAGATTGACGAGAACAGAGTAAATATTACAGAGATGGAGGAAACTGATATCTCTGGTGATGCCGTTACAGGTGGTTATCTGCTTGAACTTGATGTCAATTATGATGAGGTAAATAAGTTCAAATCACCCATTAAGGGCCTTCCATATATGTTCAAGGAGCCCGATGAGGATGTTTTGGGTGAGGAACAGTATAACTATATGTGGCATTATGTGGGTACATTGGAAGCCGCTCTGTATGATGATATAAGGTTTATGACCAGAGAATATGCCGACTATATGGATATAGATACTTATATAGACTGGTGGTTGGTACATGAACTGGCGTTCAACGGAGAACCCAACCATCCCAAGAGTACCTATATGCACAAGGATAGAAATGGAAAACTGAAGGCTGGTCCGGTATGGGACTTTGACTGGGGAACATTCGTACCAACTTCGCAACCTTTCCGCATTGCCGAGTCTGTTTATTATGGTAGACTGCTTCAGGATCCTGTCTTTGTGCAGAGAGTAAAAGAGAGATGGAGTGTTTTGAAACCGAAGTTTGAAGAGATTCCCGATTTTATAGATGCAGAAAAACAGAAATTGCAGAAGTCAGATCAGATAAATATCCAACTGTGGCCAATAAGTTCACGTACCAATGGAGACGAAACATTGTCTTACGAGGATGCTGTGGCACGCATGAAGAATGCATTCAAGACAAGATTGCAAAAGATAGATGCATTGGTTGGCAGTTTGTAGAATGTGGATAATGGCATAAAATAATGGCATTTAGGTAATGTGTAGAAAATATGTAAAATTGTTTTTTACACATTACTTGTACATAAAAATGATGTGTCTATACAATATTATAATATAGTACGACGTTATATATGGTGATGAAAAGGCTGTTGTTGATACTTGTGATGATTGCATCGCGTATGTGCGCTGTGGCACAGGACGACGTGGCCTTTACAAACTTCTGGAATTTCCAGAGCTTCTATAATCCTGCAGCGGCGGGACGGATGGCGACCTTGGATATAAAGGGTGCCTTCCGAATGGAGATGCTTGGTTTTGAGGATGCTGCCCAGACTATGCTGGTGCAGGGTGACTTGCCCATGTTCTTCATGCCAAAGGCTGAGAGACATGGTTTAGGTGCCGGTTTTATGAACGACAAGATAGGTCTGTTTGCCAACAAAAAGATGTGGATTCAGTATGCCTATCATCACCCTTTGGGTAAGAAAAACGTTCTGAGCATCGGTGTAAGACCAGCTTTGGTGTCTACTTCCTTTAATGGTGCTGATGTGGAGTTGGGCGAGGGTAGTTCGGATGAATATGTGCCGACATCGTCTGTTGATGGTTTTGGCTTTGACCTGGACTGTGGCATAAGGTTCGAGAGAAGAGATTTGTGGTATGCCGGAGTGTCGGTGACACATCTGTTATCGCCAACAATCTCCATGGGCGCGGAGAAGGAGTTCCAGGTTAAGAGTTCGCCAACGATATATGCCACAGGTGGGCACAGGCTGAAGTTCAGAATCCCGGAATTCTCGCTGAGAACGGCAGCAATGTTTCGTACAGATATGCGCAATTGGAGAGCTGATGTATCGGCACGTATGTGCTACGATGGCGAAAAAGGCAAAATGTATGCTGGTTTGAACTATAGTCCTATGGTTAGTGTAGCATTGTTGCTGGGATTCACATATCATGGAGTAAATTTCGGATATAGCTACGAAATGTACACCGGTGGTATAGCAGTGCAGAATGGTTCTCATGAACTGAGTATAAGTTATGAAATGGAACTGAACCTTGTGAAAAAAGGTAAGAACACACACCAATCGGTAAGGTGGCTGTGAGGAGGGAATGAAAACGTTGAGCGATATTGATGAACGGAAATCGGGAATCGGAAATCGGAAAGGTGAAATCGGAAAACGTTTGATGGTGAGTGAGGGAGCGTAATGGCTTGAATTTGAGATAGAATAAAACGAAACATACTATATGATAAAAACAAAGAATTCCTTGACTTTGATTGCGGTGCTGGCAGTGCTGGTGCTGACAATGACAGGTTGTATGGGAACAAAAAGCAATGCCATGGCCAATGGAAGTGAACTGGTGGGCGTAAGGGGCACATCGGTTGGCGAAACTGCGCCTTTTGGCATGGTGGCTGTGAATAGAGGCAGCTTGAAGATAGGTCTGGAAGAGAATGATACCTTGTGGGGTGTAGCTTTTCCGCGTAGAGACATCAGTGTGGATGGCTTCTGGATGGATCAGTACGAGGTGAGCAATGCCAAGTACAGACAGTTTGTTTTCTGGGTGCGAGACAGTATCATCCGTGAGCGTTTGGCAGATCCTGCTTATGGCGGTGATGAGACATACAAGATAGAAGAGGATAAGTACGGAGAGCCTGTGACACCTCATCTCAATTGGGCAAAACCTATACCTTCCTTGCGTAGAGCCACAGAGGACGAGTTGCGTGCCATAGAGAGTATGTATGTGGTTCATCCCATAGATGGTACAAAAATGCTGGATGCAAGTCAGTTGAACTATCGTTACGAAATCTATGACTATGCTATGGCCGCAAAGCGTAAGTATCGCCTTGATCCCAAGCAGAGGGACTTGAATACCGATAATGTGGTGGATGAAAATGAGGTGGTGATGATATCCAAGGATACAGCATGGGTGGATGATGATGGCAAGATAGTGCGCCAGACGATAACTCGTCCATTGAGTGGTCCATGGGATTTCCTGAATACTTACATTGTTAATGTTTATCCCGATACCACATGTTGGGTAAATGATTTTGATAATGCTGATAATGAGAGGTATATGAAGTTGTATTTCTCTCATTCGGCCTACGACGACTATCCCGTTGTGGGAGTGAGCTGGGAGCAGGCCAATGCTTTCTGTGCATGGCGCACGGATATGATGAATGTGGGTATGGGTGCCTATGCCAAGCACTTGCAGCGCTATCGTCTGCCGACAGAGGTTGAGTGGGAATATGCAGCGCGTGGCAAAGAGGGTAATGCATTCCCTTGGGAAACCAAGGAGGTTAAGAGCGACAAGGGATGTTTCTATGCCAACTTCAAGCCCGACCGTGGTAATTATACCAAGGATGGTAGTTTGATAACATCGCAGTGTGGTATATTCAGCGCTAATTCCAGCGGTCTGTATGATATGGCAGGAAATGTGGCAGAATGGACCAGTACTGTCTACACCGAAGCTGGTGTTGAGGCTATGAGCGATATGAATCCGGAACTGAAGTACAATGCTGCATTGGAGGACCCTTATAGATTGAAGAAAAAGTCGGTTCGTGGTGGCTCGTGGAAAGATCCCGAGAGTATGATACGTTCGGCATGGCGTAGCTATGAATATCAGAACCAGCCCCGCAGTTATGTTGGCTTCCGTTGCGTGAGAAGCATGGTTGTGGACAATGCGCGTGTGAAGAAATAAATAAGTAATATAAGTTTAACCATTCAAAATACAATATCATGTTTATCATATATAAAATCCAAAAATGGATGGACACTATGGCAGGTCAGACCTTTATGCAATATGCATACAGTTGGGGTGCTGCAATTGTTATCCTTGGTACTCTGTTTAAACTGACTCACCTGCCAGGTGCTAACACCATGCTCTTTGTGGGTATGGGAACCGAGGTGCTTGTGTTTGTCCTCTCTGGTTTTGAGAGAGTTACTGATAAAGTTGAGGAACCAGCACAACAGCCTGTTCAGTATCAGGGTGCTGTGCCTGTACAGCCAGTGGTGCTTGGTGGTGCTCAGGTGCAAGGCATACAACCAGCACAACCTCTTGATTCTGAAGCCTTGGCACAGGGTGCTGCATTGAGTGCCGCTGCTGCCAGTCTGGCAAGTGCAGGACAGGCTGCTGCCGAGGCACAGTTGGCATTGGCACAACTTAAGGGCAATGCTTCTGCAGACCCTGCACAGATTAGAGCCACAGACCCTGCAGCAGTAGAGGCGGCTGTAAAGAATTATGCAGAAGAATTGACAGAATTGACCGAGGTGTTGGCGAGAGTGAAGACTCAGGTGGCTCGAATGAGTACCGATAGCGAGGAGATGGAGAACCTGAATCGCACGCTAACAGGTATTGCTACTGTTTATGAACTGCAATTACGCAACGTAAGCAAACAGGTGAGCACTATAGAGCATATCGACGAGCAGACACGCAAGATGGCAGGTCAGATAGAAGAACTGAACAAGGTATATGCCCGTATGATTCAGGCTTTGACAGTGAATATGGGTATGACAGGTGCCGCTCCAGCAGCTCCAGCTGCCTCTGCCGAGAAGTGAATACCCTGTGTCTAACCGCAGAGAAATGATATCATGGGAAAGATAGTCAAGAAAAAGATATCGCCTCGTCAGAAAATGATAAATCTAATGTACGTCGTGCTGATGGCCATGTTGGCTTTGAATGTCAGCAGTGATGTACTGAAGGGTTTTGAAATAGTGGACGAGAAACTGACATTGAGCACAGAGAACTCGGCGCGTGTGAATGATGAATTGTACAAGCGCTTTGAGCAGCAGTACAGTGCCAATCCTACCAAGGTAAAGGTATGGTATGTCAAAGCTCAGGAAGTGCGTGGCATGACGGATTCGTTGTATACCTTGCTGGAGGACTTGAAGGTGGAAATCGTCAAGAAGACTGATGGCAAGGATGCTGATGTGCGCAATATCAAGCGAAAAGAGGATTTGGAGGCTGCGACACAGGTAATGCTTGCTCCAGCTATAGGCAGGGGACAGGAACTGCACGATGCTATTGAGAGTTATAGAGGTCGTATTGTGGGAATGCTAGCAGATGAGGTGCAGCGTGAATTGGTAAAGAGCAATCTGAATACCGATGTGCCTATAGAGGCAAAAATAATGGGTAAGAACTGGCAGGAATACATGTTCGAGTCGATGCCCACGGCTGCAGCAGTGACGCTACTGACCAAACTGCAGAACGATATCAGATATGCTGAGGGACAGGTACTTAACGATTTGGTTACCAATATTGATGTGAAGGATATCAGGGTGAACCGTTTGAATGCCTATGTTATTCCAAGCAGTCGTACCGTGGTACAGGGTGGTAAATTTTCTGCACAGATAATAATGGCTGCTGTGGATACCACACGTCATCCTGTCATTTACATAGGCGACACGAAGATAGACGATGCCAATGGTATGTATGAGATGATATGCACTCGTACTGGTGACTATACCTTGAAGGGACATATCGAGATGCTGGACGGAGAGGGCAAGGTGGTAAAGCGTGACTTCCAACAAGAATACACCGTAGTGGCTCCGAGTGCCACATTGAGTGCCGATATCATGAATGTGCTTTATGCAGGTTATGACAATCCCATCAGTGTGAGTGTGCCTGGTGTTTCTACAAATCAGGTAAGTCTGTCAATGACTGGTGGCACACTGAAGCAGACAGCTCCTGGAAAATATATCGCCGTGCCAACAAACGTTGGGGGGACTGCCGAGTTTACCGTTTCTGCACGACAGGAAGGACGTACACAGGTGATGGGCAAGTTTAGTTACAGAGTGCGTAAATTGCCTGACCCAACAGCTTATATTCCTGCTGGTGATGCTCATTTCAAGGGTGGTAAGATAAGCAAGAAGAACTTGATTGATGCTTCGGGAATAGGTGCTGCAATAGACGATGGTCTGTTGAACATTCCTTTCAGAGTGAAAGGTTTTGAGACTGTCTTCTTTGATAATTTGGGTAATGCTGTGCCAGAAGTGAGCAGCAGTGCAGAATTTACCGACCGACAGAAGAATATGATGCGTGGATTGTCAAGAGGCAAACGCTTCTTCATAACAAATATCAAGGCACAGGGTCCGGATGGAATAGAGAGAACATTGAATGGAGCCTTGGAGGTGATAGTGAACTGATAGTGTAGAAAATTATAATAGATATAATATGAAACGATTGTTTCTTATAGTGACAATGATAGGGCTTGCTACTGTAGTGATGGCACAGCCTGCCAAGCGTCGCTCAACAACAAGTAATGCTGTGGCACAGCAGGGGGCACAGAATCGTGCCGGTACAACACAGCAGGGAACAGACAGAGCTGCCTTGTTGTTTCCTGTGAAGCAGACAATGCCCGAGGATGTGGCTTGGCGACGTGATGTTTACCGCACACTGGATTTGACAATGGATGCCAATGCTCCTCTATATTACCCTGTGGAACCCATTGGAAGACAGGTGAATCTGTTTACCTATGTTTTTCGTTTGATGCTCACGGGCAGGGTGGATGCATATAAGTACAACTTGAATGGTGTGGAGAGCTTCGAGAAGAATGATAAGATGGAGGTGCGTGAGGTGTTGGACCGTTATAGCATCTTTTACGAGGAAAAGGATGGCAAAATCCATGTGGAAAACAATGATGTGCCATCGGCAGAAGTGACTCGTTATTATATCAAGGAGAGTGTGTATCTGGATCAGAGAACAGGAACTTTTGCTACTAAGGTAACTGCAATTTGTCCTGTGTTGATGCGTGGCGCTGATGACTTTGGTGGTGAGGCGACTCCATATCCTTTGTTCTGGTTGAACTATGACGAGATTGCGCCATGGTTGAGCAAGTTGCCTATGATGGCAAGCAACCTTAACAATGTAAACAATATGACTGCCGACGATTTCTTCACGATGAACAGATATGATGGTAAGATATACAAGACCAACAATCTTCAGGGTAAGGCTCTGGCAAATTATTGCACTACTGATTCGGCAATGACGAAGGAACAGAAACGTATCGAGAAGGAAATCGTTGATTTTGAAGAGAAAGTCTGGGGACACATGAGCCATGAGGATAGTATCAAGGCGGCTCGTGAAGATAGCATAAGATTGGCTAAGGAAGGAACTAAGACGAAGAAAAAGACAACCGTATCTTCACGTCGTGGCACAGAGAAAGCCGCTTCTACCAAGGTGAAAGCCGCCAAACCTACAAGTTCCTCCAGTTCGGGTCCTGGTGCTGCACGTGTGTCGGTGAGAAGGCAGAGGAGGTAAGCGTTTAGCGTTTAACGTTTAGCGTTTAACGTTTAGCGGTGAGCGGATGAGCGTTTAGCGGAGATTGGAGGAACGCAGAGCTATAAGAGTATTTAAACATTGAATATTAAGAGTGGGGGGGAGAAATATAATATTAATCTTAAATTAAAAAGAGTATGAAGAAAATTTTACTATCGCTTGTGGCTGTACTTTTTGCAGCATCAATGTCGGCTCAGACAGAGAAATTGTTTAATTGGGGTGTTGAAGGCGGTATGAATTTCAACAGCCTGAGTTTTAAATCTTCAGATTTGGAGAGTAGCAATCGTGCTGGTTTCTTCATTGGTCCCAAAGTAAAGGTAAATGTGCCTTTGTTGGGTTTTGGTGCTGATGCAGCTTTGCTCTATAGTATGAATAGTGCTAATGTGCAGAAGGGCGGAACACCACATACACAGCGTTTGTCCTATTTGGAAATTCCTGTGAATCTTCGCTATACTTTTGGAATATTGAAAGTGTTGTCAATTTATTTGGCAACAGGTCCTCAGTATAATTATTGCATGAGTGCAGCTACTTCTCGTTCTACTTGGGGATGGAACCTTGGTGGTGGTGTGGAAATAGCTAATCATCTTCAAGTAGGTGTGTCTTATACATTCCCTGTATCTAATTCTTCGGAGTTTAGCTTCCCTGGTTTGGAAGATTTCTTAGCAAAGCAGAAGACCGCCAAGGTGCGTTTGGCTTATTTCTTCTGATAATATAAATATATAATATGTATGCAGATTGCATAGTCCCGCTTCCTTTAGAGGGAGTTTTTACATACAGCGTACCAACCCACTTGAGCCAAAAGGTTCAGGTGGGTTGCCGTGTGAATGTGCCCTTTGGCGCCAAGAAGCAGTATGCTGCGCTGGTGACACGTTTGCATGAGGAAAAACCTGCATATCAGACCAAGGACATCCTTGCTGTGCTGGAGGAGGAGGTTATGCTCCTGCCGAATCAGCTGAAATTGTGGCAGTGGGTGGCAGAATACTATATGTGTACCTTGGGAGAGGTGTATAAGGCCGCCATTCCTTCCGGATTGAAGGAGAAGGATGGTGTGGTACGCTACAGACCGAGGACTATAGACTGTGTGCGTATAACAGAGGAATATTTCGATCCCTTCAAGCTGAATGCTGTTCTATCAACAATGAAGGTTGCTCCGAAGCAGCAATTGTTGATGTTGAAATATATTGAGCTGACGGGACTGGGGGCAGCTTTGACTTTGAAGAATCCTCAGATTCTGAAGGAAATAACAAAGGAGGAACTGCTGAAGGCGGCGGGGTGTTCTTCGACCATATTGAAGGCTGTGTGCGATAGGGGATTGCTGGAGGAGTATGAGGTTCTTGTTGATAGAATCCCCACAGGACAGATTCCTGCAGAATTGATAATACAACCGTTGTCGCAGGCACAACAAGTGGCAAGGGATGCTATAAGTGGTGCGTGGCAACAAAAGGAGGTGTGTCTGTTGCATGGTGTGACATCAAGTGGTAAGACAGAGATATACATACACCTGATAGCAGAGGCATTGAAGGAGGGCAAGCAGGTGTTGTATATGTTGCCAGAGATAGTGCTGACAAGCCAGTTGACAGATCGTCTGCGGAAGGTTTTTGGTGACAGGTTGGGAGTATATCATAGCCGTTATACCGATGCAGAACGTGTGGAGGTATATAGAAAGCAGGTTTCTGACCAGCCTTATGATATTATCGTTGGTGTGAGAAGTAGTGTGCTCCTGCCGTTTAGGAATCTTGGACTGGTAATCATAGACGAGGAGCATGAAAATAGTTTCAAACAGACGGAGCCTGCTCCAAGGTATCATGCTAGGAATGTTGCCCTGGTGATGGCAAAGTTGGCTGGCGCCAAGACTCTGTTGGGAACGGCAACACCATCGCTGGAAACGTATTACAATGCCATACAGGGAAAATATGCCTATGTGTCTCTGACAACAAGGTATGGTAATGTGGCGATGCCGGAGATAGAGGTTGTTGATATTGCTGAGGAGAAACGAAAGAAGTTGATGAGTGGACCATTTTCTCCTTTGCTCCTCAGGGAGATAAGGGAGGCATTGGAACGTAAAGAACAGGTGATACTGTTTCAGAACAGACGTGGTTTTGCACCTGTGGTGGAATGCCAGGTGTGCGGTTGGACTCCTCAGTGTCCGCATTGCGACGTGGCATTGACTCATCATAAGAGGAATAATCAATTGGTTTGCCACTATTGTTCGTATTCTACACCAGTGCCACATCGTTGCCCACAGTGCGATGGTGATAATCTTAGCAGCAAAGGATATGGTACAGAGAGAATAGAGGATGTACTAAAAAATATTTTCCCAGAGGCCAGGGTAGCGCGTATGGATTTGGATACCACACGTAGCCGCAGTGCCTATGAGTCGCTGATAAAGGGTTTTCAAAAGGGAGAAACAGATATTCTGATAGGAACGCAGATGGTGACCAAGGGACTGGATTTTAGAAAGGTAACCGTGGTAGGCATTCTCAATGCAAGCACTATGCTGAACCAACCAGATTTCAGGAGTTATGAGAGGGCCTTCCAGATGATGACTCAAGTGGCTGGCAGGGCTGGACGTTCTGTAAGTAGTGAAGAAAATAGGGTGGGCAAGGTGGTGCTACAGGTTCACGATGCTTCACAGTCTACAGTGCAACAGGTGGTGAGGGCGGATTATAAGGCCATGTTTACGGAACAGATGGAGGAGAGAAGGATGTTTAACTATCCTCCGTTGTGCAGACTGGTATATGTGTATATGAAGCACAGGGACGAGAATGTTCTTGAGCATATGGCTGAGGAATTGGCAAAGATACTGAGGATGGTATTTGGCCATAGAGTTCTCGGACCCGATATGCCAGCAGTGGCAAGGGTGCAGACGATGTATATAAGAAAAGTGTGCCTGAAGATAGAACTTGAGGCAAATATGGCTGAGGTTCGTAAAAGATTGCGTGAGCTACAGGCATACCTGCTTGCAAAACAGGAATACAAGTCTGCTGTGATGTATTATGATGTGGAGTGATGGTTTAACGGTGATGGTTTAACGGTGAGCGGATGAGCGGGAAGGTTAACACCAAATCGGTCATTAGGTGAGTGGAAAGTTAAAACGGAAAGGGGCAAACTATTAACGACTAGCAGTTTTCACCTTCCCGTTTTCCGTTTTAATCCGATTTTGTCGTCTTGAATCTGCTCACGCTCGGCATAATCAAGGTAAACTTTGCTTTTGCTTTTGCTTACTCGCAGATTTATTCGCAAGCTCATCAAGCTTCGCAGTTAGATTTTAAGGTCATACCCCCTCCGCTTCGCTCCCTTGCGGGTCCAGCGTCGCACTGGGTAGTGCTCCCCTCATGAGGCACAAAATGACATTTAGTCATTTCTCTAAAGACCTCATTCGCCCCCTGTCTCAAGGGGACAAAGTTGGTGATTGCGTTCTTCGTTTGCTTTGTCCCCCTGAGACAGGGGCGACGAGCCCGCAGGGCGGAGGGGGTGGATAAAACCCTCCCGTTTGTAAAGCAGAGGGGGGGGCTGTTAGTTTTCCGTTTTGACTTTCGTCGAGCCTGCTCACACTCGGCATAGTTCAAACAAGTTTGACCTCTGCTCTCGCTTACTCGCAGCCTTCACCTTTCCGTTATTTCTTAAGTTCCGGATATTGTATTCTTGTGTGATAGATGGTGCGGAGTTTGTTTTTGAGCACGTCTTTGGCACTTTCGATATCCTGGAATGTTATGGGGGCTTGTTTGAAATAGCCCTCGCTCATCTGGTTGTCAATAATCTTGTCGACAAGGTTGGAGATGCTTTCTTCTGTGATTTCCTTCAAACTACGGCTAGCTGCTTCGACAGCATCGCACATCATAAGGATGGCTTGCTCGGCTGTTTGTGGATTGGGACCAGGATAGGTAAACAAAACTGGGTCGATTTCTATCTCGGGACTATTGTTGCATGCCTGAATATAGAAATAGCGTGCCATGCTGTTGCCGTGGTGTGTGGCGATGAAGTCGCAGATGACTTGTGGCAACTTGTGCTTCTCTGCCAAAGTAAGTCCTTCGCGTACATGGCTGATGATGATATTGGCAGACTGCAAATTGGTAAGGCGATCGTGAGGATTGATGCCTCGTTGGTTCTCGGTGTAAAAGGCTGCATGACGTATCTTGCCAATGTCGTGGTAGAGTGCACCGGTACGTACCAACTGGCTCTTGGCTCCAAGTTTTTCTGCCACAGCTGCAGCAAGATTTGCTACTTGCATGCTATGCTGGAAGGTTCCTGGTGCTTCCTCAGACATGCGTCGCAGGAGAGGAGTGTTGGCATTGGAGAGCTCTACAAGGGTAACGCTACTGGTGAATCCGAAGATGCGTTCTATGGGGATGAGCAATAGGTAGGATATCATAAGCAATAGGCTGCCTATGGTAATACTGGTGAGATCGGAATAGTTAACATCTTCTATGCGAAGGACGCGACGGTTGATGAGTTGTATGCTGATATATGTCAGTGCCGATACTGCCAGAACGAAGAGTATGGCACGGAAGAGTTCGGAGCGTTGGCTGAGTTGTCGCAGACTGATGATGGCAGTGAGACCTGCAAGCGATTGTATGATGATAAATTCTGCAGGTTGTGCCACGCATAAGGCGCACATGAGAATTGTCATGAGGTGGGTGATGAATGCAGTGCGGCTATCCATGAATATGCGCACAAATACCGGTGTGATGCAGAATGGTACGATATAGGGACTGAGACCAGTGTGGACTACAATGGCGTATGTGATGAGGGGGAATAACAGGAAGAGGGTGCATATGAGCAACATAGCTCGGGTGCTGCCTAGATAATCGCTTCTGAACTGTTGGAAATACAGAAGCAGAAGAATCACTATGACGCAGGTGAAGATAAGCTGACCAACAATGTTGAGAACTTTTTCCGAAGCCGACTGTTCGCTTTCGGATATGTGCAGGTGCATGCTTTCGAGTATGCGGTATGTGTCTGAGTCTATGATTTCACCACGGTCCACAATTTTCTGTCCTACAATTACCTGTCCAAGATAAGGAGTGATGTAGCTCTCTGCCTCAAGACGCTGCTGGTCGCTTTTTACTGCATCGTATTTGAGATTGGCAGTGAGGAAACGATTGAGTTTGAACTGTGTCAGTATACTTCGTTCGATACGTGATGTGTCGGCAGAAGTGATGAGCGCTTCATAGGCAGTCTTGGGAGAGTAGATTTCGGCAGTGGAACGTATGGACGAAACATTGCCGGTGATGACGCGTATGGCACTGATGCGAGGATCGCTGATGATGTTGAATTCTTCACCAGAGATGATGCCATGGTCGTAAAGTTCCATGAGTTTGGTGGTGACGTATGTCTCGTATTCGGAGGAAATAGTCTGACTAAACTCGCTTTGGAAGGCTTGATGCCATGCATGTATGGCACTGTCGGCCGAATTGGACAGTGACAGGAAGTATGGCTCGTAGAAGTTGATTACGCTGTCTTTTTCACGTTGCAATTGCTCCTCGCTCTTGAGGATGGGGAAACTGTCTTCTGCTATGAGGGTGGGGTAGTCCCAGATGCCGCCCTCGGAGTAATGGTAGGTGCGGACATTCTCTCTCGGCATGCAGATGACGAGTATGGCTATGACAATGCTTACGGACAAATAACGGATAATATAGTCGCGTCTGGTCCACTTGGTTCGATGGTTGAATCTGCTCATATTCTTATGCTTGGTCTTCAGTTTGCGAAATTACAAAAAAAAAGCCGTGTAATAGAAAAAAAAATCGTATTTTTGTGGCAATAATAACTATAATTATAATTTGATATGTCAGAAAGAAGAGTAAGGGTACGTTTTGCCCCCAGTCCCACAGGTCCGTTGCATATTGGTGGTGTGCGTACAGCGTTATACAATTATTTGTTTGCACGTCAGCACGGTGGTGATTTTATTTTTCGTATAGAGGATACCGATTCTGGTCGTTTTGTGCCAGGAGCTGAGGAATATATCGTGGAGTCTTTCAACTGGCTCGGTATAAAGTTTGATGAGGGTGTTGGTTTTGGTGGTGAGCATGGTCCTTACCGTCAGAGCGAGCGTAGGGATATCTATCGTGAGTATGTAAAGATTCTGCTTGATGCAGGCAAGGCATATATCGCTTTTGATACTCCAGAGGAACTGGATGCCAAGCGTCAGGAGATAGAGAATTTCCAGTATGATGCCAAGACCCGTGGTATGATGCGCAATTCGCTGACAATGCCCAAGGAGGAGGTTGATGCATTGATAGAGTCGGGACATCCTTATGTGGTGCGTTTCTTGATTGAACCAGGAGAGGATGTACATGTGGATGATATTATTCGTGGTGATGTGGTGATAAATTCGAGCATCTTGGATGACAAGGTGTTGTATAAGAGTGCAGATGATCTGCCAACATATCATCTGGCAAATATCGTTGATGACCATCTAATGGAAGTTACTCATGTTATCCGTGGTGAGGAGTGGCTACCCAGTGCTCCCTTGCATGTGTTGCTTTATCGTGCTTTTGGTTGGCAGGATACCATGCCTCGTTTTGCACATTTGTCTCTCTTGCTGAAGCCTGTGGGTAATGGTAAACTCTCAAAGCGCGATGGCGATAAGTTGGGCTTCCCCGTGTTCCCATTGGAATGGCATGACCCCAAGAGCGGTGAGGTAAGCAGCGGTTATCGTGAGAAGGGTTATCTGCCAGAGGCAGTGATAAACTTCTTGGCTCTGCTTGGATGGAATCCCGGTGAGGAGGGTTCTGAGTTGTTCTCTCTTGATGAGTTGGTGAAACTGTTTGATCTGAGCAAGTGTTCCAAGAATGGTGCTAAATTTGATTTTGTCAAAGCAGCATGGTTCAATCATCAGTATATGATACGCAGAGAGGATAGCGAATGGGCTCCCGAATACGGCAAGGTGTTGGCAGCGCAGGGCATTGATGCTTCTGTGGAACAGATGGCAGAGGTGGTGCGTATGATGAAGATGAAGGTTATTGAGTATGTCGACGCACAGAACAACAAGAAGAAACGTAATATCAGTTTTGCCTCCGACTTGTGGCCTTTGACGAAGTTCTTCTTCGTAGCTCCAACTTCTTTTGATAAGGAGGATAAGTTCGTGAAGAAGAACTGGAAGGAGACTACTGCAGAGGAAATGAAGCAGTTTGCTGCAGTATTGGAATCTGTTGGCGATTGGAGTGTTGAAGGTATGAAGGCTGTGTGCGATCCCTGGGTGGAAGAGAGTGGTGTGAAGCCTTGGAATGCCTGGCGTGTGTGCCTTGTAGGAGAAGGTCAGGGACCTGATATGTATGAACTCGCAGCGTTCCTGGGTAAGGAGGAAACTTTGCGCAGAATGGCATTTGCTGCAGAGACCTTGGGATAAATTAGAATACATTTAAGTTATGGCTATAATAAAGGCTCTAAATGGTATGCCTGCTCCGAGATTTGGTAAGCATTGCTATTTTTCGGAAGGAGCGGTGATTGTTGGTGATGTGCAGATGGGCGATGACTGCACCGTGTGGTTCAATGCGGTGTTGAGAGGCGATGTGCATTTCATTAAAATAGGCAACAGAACCAACATTCAGGATAATTCGTGTCTGCATACCCTGAATGGCAAGGCTCCTTGTATCTTGGGTGATGATGTCACGATAGGGCATTCTGTTACCTTGCATGGTTGTGAGGTTAAGGATGGAGCTCTTGTGGGAATGGGCGCTACCGTACTAGATCATGCTGTTGTGGGCAAAGGGGCTATTGTTGCTGCTGGCGCTTTGGTTTTGAGCAATACCATTATAGGTGATGGCGAACTATGGGCTGGCGTTCCGGCAAAGTTTGTTAAGAAAGTGGATCCTGAACAGGCACAAACATTGAACAAAACCTACGCCCGTCATTATATCGAATATAGTGATTGGTTTAGAACGGCAGACTCTAATCCAGAGAACACACAAGTTGTTACAACAAGTGAAGATTATGTCTATAGAGGATAGAATCAAGGCTGTTCGTGAGTGGATGGCGTCTGAGGAAGTTGAGACTTTGGTGGTGCCTACTGATGATCCACATGGTTCGGAATACCTTGCCGAACACTGGCAGTGCCGCAGGTGGCTGACAGGTTTTACTGGTAGTGCTGGTACAGCGGTGGTGACGCAGGATGAGGCTTTGTTGTGGACTGATTCGCGTTACTGGCTACAAGCAGAGCAGCAGTTGGCAGGAACTGAGTTTCGTCTTATGAAGGATGGAGTGGATGTGCCTGTAGAACAATGGCTGAAGGAAAATTGTGGTAGCGCATTGTGGAGTTTTGATGAACCTTTCGACAAGATATGGGAGGAACGCCCCGAACTGCCAAAGACAAAGGCCTGGGTGATGGAAGATGAGTATGCGGGAGTGTCTGCTTCAGAAAAGTTGCAGATGCTTGTGGATTATCTGCATGAGAACAATTTGCCCGGAATTTTTCTAAACGACCTTGCTGAAATAGCGTGGATTCTTAATATTAGGGGTAATGACATCGCATATAATCCCTTTGTGATATCTTTCCTGCATGTTTCTACCGTAGGAAATCACACTTTGTATGTTCATGAGGAGCAGGTGAGTGAGATAAAGGGATATTTGTCTGCTTTGGGTGTGACGGTGGAACCTTACGATGAGTCTCTGGTACAATATTGTGATGTTGACTCGCCAGTGAAATGGTGGAAGGCTCGAAAAAATGATGTTGAGCAGAGTGGTTTCCGTCAGGCACATGTGAAGGATGGTGTTGCAATGGTGCGTTTTGCCAACAAGCTGGATATGGCATTGGAGGCTGGTAAGCGTGTTTCGGAACTTTGGGTAGATAAGGAATTGACAGCTTTGCGTAAGGAACTAGGCGGGTTCTTGTCTTTGAGTTTTGAAACTATTGCTGGTTTTGGACCACATGGAGCCATAGTGCATTATGAGGCAACAGAGGCGACGGATGCTGAGATTGCTGCGAATGGCTTGTTGCTTCTGGATAGTGGCGCTCATTATCTGTGCGGAACAACGGATATTACGCGTACATTCTGCATCGGGGAACCAACAGAGGAAGAAAAACGTGTGTATACCCTTGTGCTGAAGGGGCATTTGCAATTGCAGAATATGCATTTCCCGATGGGAACTACTGGTGTGCAACTCGATACTGCTGCGCGAATGGCTATGTGGCGCGAAGGTTATGATTTCGGCCATGGCACTGGTCATGGAGTGGGGCATGTGTTGGGCGTTCACGAAGGTCCTGTGCAGATAAGAAAAAATCATCGTGCAGATACTGTGTTGCCAATATATCCGGGACAGATACTCACCGACGAGCCAGGAATATATGTACCAGGAAGGTTTGGCGTGAGGATAGAGAACTGTCTGCTGTGTGTTGAGGCTGAGGAGACAGAATTTGGAAAATTCCTCAAGTTTGAGCCTTTGACTTTATGTCCTTATGATAAAAAACTTGTAGTCAAGGAAATGTTGACGCACGAGGAACTACAGTGGCTTAACGCTTATCATGCTATGGTGTGTGAAACCCTGATGCCGTATCTTGAAACAGATGCGGACAGGGTGTGGTTGACCGAGGCAACAGAGTTAATTTGATTGTTTTTGTCAATTACATGTATCAAAACTGTTGATGTGACTTAAAAAACATTGATATAGCATTGCTTCGTAAATGAAAAAGTGTTATCTTTGTTCGGAATAATAATTAACCCAAATATATAATTAGTAAAATTATGGCTTTTTTGACTGACGAAAAACTTCTTATTGTTGGTGCCGGCGGTATGATCGGTTCTAACATGGTGCAGAGTGCTTTGATGCTGGGCTTGACTCCCAATATCTGCTTGTATGACATCTTTGAACCTGGTGTTCATGGTGTTGCTGATGAGATGGCTCATTGTGGTTTCCCCGGTGCTAACATCACATGGACCACAAATCCTGAGGAGGCTTTCACTGGTGCTAAGTATATCGTTTCTTCTGGTGGTGCTCCTCGTAAGGAGGGTATGACTCGTGAGGATCTGTTGAAAGGTAACTGTCAGATTGCTGCTGAGTTTGGTGACTTCATCAAGAAGTACTGTCCCGATGTTAAGCATGTTGTAGTTATCTTCAATCCTGCCGACGTTACTGCTCTTACCGCTTTGATCCACTCTGGTTTGAAGCCCAATCAGTTGACTTCTTTGGCAGCTCTCGACTCTACTCGTCTGCAGCAGGCTTTGGCAAAGGAGTTTGGCGTTCAGCAGGATAAGGTTACTGGTGCCAAGACTTATGGCGGTCATGGTGAGCAGATGGCAGTATTCGCTTCTCAGGTTATGATCGATGGCAAGCCTTTGTCAGAGATGGGTCTTTCTGAGGAACGTTGGGCTGAGATTAAGCACAATACCGTACAGGGTGGTTCTAACATCATCAAGTTGCGTGGTCGTAGTTCATTCCAGAGCCCCTCATATTGCGCTATCAAGATGATTGAGGCTGCAATGGGTGGTGAGCCTTATACTTTGCCCGCAGGTTGCTATGTAAATAGCGAGGAGCTTGGTTATAAGAATGTGATGATGGCTATGCCTACAGTTATTGATGCTGATGGTGTTCACTATGTGGCTCCAGAGGGTACAGCGGAGGAAATGGCTGCATTGGCTTCTTCTGTAGAGCACTTGGGTAAGATGCGTGATGAGATTATCGCTCTCGGTATCATCCCCGCAGTAGAGGATTGGACAAAGGAGAATCCTAACCTGTAATATACCTTATATATTATATATAGCATGAGGGTCGCAATGTGATTGCGGCCCTTTTGTGTATTTTTTATGGCAAATCCTTTGTCACTTCGTAAAAAGGTCGTACCTTTGCGCCGCAAAATACGTTTTTTGCGTAACATTAACTAATTCAATAATTAAAACAATGATTGTAGTACCTGTAAAAGAAGGTGAGAACATTGAGCGCGCTTTGAAGAAGTTCAAGCGTAAGTTTGAAAAGACTGGTGTTGTTAAGGAGTTGCGTGCTCGTCAGCAGTTTGACAAGCCCTCTGTTAAGAACCGTTTGAAGATGGAGCGTGCTATCTATGTACAGCAGCTTCAGCGCGTTGAGGACTAATCCTTTCGAAGAATTATTAAAGAAGTTTAATTTTTGAGGCTTCCCCTTTGAAGTTGCCGAAAAAATGTCTATCTTTATCCTCAGAAAAAGCATTAGAGGACTATAAAATGGATGCTTGGTGCGAGGAATTTGTCGCATATCTGAGATACGAACGTAATTATAGTGAACTTACAGTCGTATCCTATGTCGGTAGTTTGAAAGCGTTTGAACTATTTTACAAATCCTTGGAATGTGACTTGACGTGGAACACTATTACGGCAGACGTGGTTCGTTCGTGGGTGGTGACATTGCTTGAGTCTGGTTTGACTCCATCAGGGGTATCTCCTAAATTGAGTGCGGTAAAATCTTTTTATCGTTTTCTCTTAAGGAGAGGACTTGTGGAAGTAGATCCGGCATATGGCGTGAATGCTCCCAAGAAAGGTAAAGTTCTTCCGTATTTTGTGCGTGAAAGGGATATGGATCGTCTTTTGGATGATTTGAGTTTTCCAGAAACGTATGAAGGTGTAAGGGATAGAGCTATTGTTACAATGCTTTATACTACAGGAATGCGTGCAGCGGAGATTATTGGACTTGATGTGTCTGATGTTGATGTGCAGAATTCTATTGTTAGTGTGGTGGGCAAACGTAATAAACAGCGGTTGATTCCGATGGTTCCTGAACTTGTCTCATGTATCGAAGAGTATATGCGTATCCGTAGGGATGAAGTTCCCTCGTCAGGAGATCTGGAGGCTCTGTTCGTGAGAAAGAAAAGTGGGCTTAGAATCAAATATTCCGATTTGCGTACCTTGGTAAGGGGTGCGTTGGGTCAGGTTACTATGCAATCAAAGCGAAGTCCGCACGTGTTGCGACATAGTTTTGCTACCTCTATGCTAAATAATTCAGCAGATCTTCAGTCTGTGAAAGAGTTGCTGGGGCATGAAAGCTTGAAAACTACAGCTATCTATACCCATACAACTTTTGAAGAGTTGAAGAAATTGTATAACCAGGCTCATCCTCGAGCCTAATAAGAAAAGGAGGATTTATGGACATTAGAGTTAAGGCAATTCACTTTGATGTGAACGAGAGACTTCATGACTTCATTCAGAAGAAGGTTGGTAAACTGGGACGCTTCGACGAAGAAATAGGAAAGGTAGAGGTGTCATTGAAGGTCGTTAAGCCTGAATCCGCTATGAATAAACAGGTGGATATCAAGGTTGATGTTCCGGGCAAGAGCTTATTTGCCACCGAGACATGCGACACTTTTGAAGAAGCAATTGATAAAACGTGCGAAATTCTGCAGCGCCAGATAGAAAAGCACAAAAATAAGTAGATAATACACTAAAAACTTGCAAAAGTTTTGGTGGTTTCAAAAAATATGCCTAATTTTGCATCCGCAAATAGGCATACGGGTAGTTACCAGAGTGGCCAAATGGGGCAGACTGTAAATCTGCTGGCTTACGCCTTCGGTGGTTCGAATCCATCACTACCCACTTCTTTTTGAGAATCGTATATGTTTATGCGGAAGTAGCTCAGTCGATAGAGCACTAGCCTTCCAAGCTGGGGGTCGCGGGTTTGAGCCCCGTCTTCCGCTCAAAGAGAAAGAGGGAATGTTGCTGCTATAGCTCAGTGGTAGAGCGCATCCTTGGTAAGGATGAGGTCCCGAGTTCAACTCTCGGTAGCAGCTCAATTTTGAGAATCAAATACATAATATATAATATAAACTACCGCTATGGCAAAAGAAAAATTTGAACGTACCAAACCCCATGT
Source organism: Bacteroidaceae bacterium (assembly GCA_017548165.1). Lineage (GTDB taxonomy): Bacteria > Bacteroidota > Bacteroidia > Bacteroidales > Bacteroidaceae > Physcousia. The sequence goes on along the minus strand of JAFYMW010000004.1, from coordinate 18,817 downwards.
AAACATTGGTACTATCGGTCACGTTGACCACGGTAAGACTACTTTGACTGCCGCTATTACTACTGTATTGGCAAACAGAGGTCTTTCTGAGAAGAAGAGCTTCGATCAGATCGACAATGCTCCCGAGGAGAAGGAGCGTGGTATTACTATTAATACCTCTCACGTTGAGTATGAGACTGCTAGTCGTCACTATGCTCACGTTGACTGCCCTGGTCACGCCGACTATGTAAAGAACATGGTAACTGGTGCTGCTCAGATGGACGGTGCTATCATCGTTTGTGCTGCTACTGATGGTCCTATGCCTCAGACTCGTGAGCACATCCTGTTGGCTCGTCAGGTAAACGTTCCCCGTCTGGTTGTATTCTTGAACAAGTGCGACATGGTTGAGGACGAGGAGATGTTGGAGCTCGTTGAGATGGAAATGGGTGAGTTGCTCGCTCAGTATGAGTTCGAGGAGGATACTCCTATTATCCGTGGTTCTGCTCTGGGTGCTCTGAATGGTGTTGCTCAGTGGGAAGACAAGGTAATGGAGTTGATGGATGCTTGTGACAACTGGATTCAGGAGCCCGAGCGTGCAGTTGATAAGCCCTTCTTGATGCCCGTTGAGGACGTATTCTCTATTACTGGTCGTGGTACCGTTGCTACTGGTCGTATCGAGACTGGTGTTGTAAAGGTAGGTGACGAAGTTCAGATCCTCGGTCTTGGTGAGGACAAGAAGTCAGTTATCACTGGTGTTGAGATGTTCCGTAAGTTGTTGGATCAGGGTGAGGCTGGTGACAACGTAGGTCTGTTGCTCCGTGGTATCGACAAGCAGGAGATCAAGCGTGGTATGGTTATTACACACCCCGGTGTAATCAAGCCCCACAAGAGTTTCAAGGCTTCTATCTACGTATTGAAGAAGGAAGAGGGTGGTCGTCATACTCCCTTCGGTAACAAGTATCGTCCTCAGTTCTACTTGCGTACTATGGACTGTACCGGTGAGATTCACTTGCCCGAGGGTATCGAGATGGTAATGCCCGGTGATAACGTAGAGATCAACGTTGAGTTGATTTACGCAGTAGCTTTGAACGTAGGTCTGCGTTTCGCTATCCGTGAGGGTGGTCGTACCGTAGGTTCTGGTCAGATTACTGAAATTCTCGACTAATATTTAGTTAAGAAATAAAGTTTTTAGAGTCCTGCCAAAATATGGTAGGACTCTATCTACGGGAATAGCTCAGTCGGTAGAGCACTGGTCTCCAAAACCAGGTGTCGGGAGTTCGAGCCTCTCTTCCCGTGCCAAAAAAGATAAAGAAATGCAAATTATTGATTATTGCAAGAATTCATACGAAGAACTTGTGCATAAGACCACTTGGCCTTCGCTTAAGGAACTGACAGGTAGCGCTGTTGTTGTTTTAATTGCTTCCCTCTGCATCGCGCTGGTTGTTTATTTCTGGGATCTTTTGTGTCATATGGCACTTGAAGGTGTTTACGGTGTTCTTGGTTAATTTATAGTTATTAGGAATGGCTGAAATTGAAAAGAGATGGTATGTAATGCGTGCCATCAGTGGCAAGGAAGGCAAGGTAAAGGAATACATTGAGGCTTTGATTTCGCAGCATCGCGATTTCGCTTCTAATGTTTCTCAAGTACTTATTCCTACTGAGAAAGTCGTAACTGTACGCAATGGTAAGAGAATTGTGAAGGAGAAGAATCGCTTTAGCGGTTATGTCTTCGTTGAGGCAGCCTTAATAGGTGAGACTCAGTCACAGCTCAGAAATGTTCCTAACGTATTGGGTTTTCTGTCTGCAACAAAGTCAAGCACTACTCCAATGCCAATGTCGGCAGCTGAAGTAAGTCAAATGCTTGGTACTGTGGATGAGATTCAGGATGTACCCGAAGAAATCGTTATTCCTTTCGAGGTTGGCGAGAACATCAAGGTTACAGATGGTCCATTCAACGGCTTTGATGCTATTATTGAGGAAATCAATAATGAGAAGAAGAAGCTCAAGGTTATGGTCAAGATCTTTGGTCGTAAAACACCATTGGAACTTGGTTTTATGCAGGTTGAGAAGTTGTAGTTGAGAGTTAGAGTAATGTTACGTTGCTCTATTAAGGCTTAAAACTTCAATGACTCACAAATTTAACTATTAAAAGAGAAAAACAAAAATGGCTAAAGAAGTTGCTGGATTTATCAAATTGCAGATTAAAGGCGGCGCAGCTAATCCTTCACCTCCAGTAGGTCCTGCTCTTGGTTCAAAGGGTATCAATATCATGGATTTCTGCAAGGCTTTCAATGCCCGCACTCAAGACAAGGCCGGTAAGGTACTCCCTGTTGTTATTACCTATTACAATGACAAGTCTTATGACTTCGTTGTTAAGACTCCTCCCGTAGCTGTTCAGTTGATGGAGGTTGCTAAGGTAAAGGGCGGTTCTGCTGAGCCTAACCGTAAGAAGATTGCGGAGATTACATGGGATCAGGTTCGTGCTATCGCTGAGGATAAAATGCCTGACTTGAATTGTTTTACTGTAGAGGCTGCAATGACTTTGGTAGCTGGTACTGCAAGAAGTATGGGTATCTCTGTGAAGGGTGAATTCCCTGGTAAATAATTTTAAAACTTCAATTAACAATGAGTAAACTGACAAAAAACCAGAAGTTGGTAGCTGAGAAGATTGAAGCAGGGAAGGCATATTCACTGAAGGAGGCTTCTGCCTTGGTAAAGGAAATTACCACTACCAAGTTTGATGCATCTGTAGATATCGACGTTCGTCTTGGTGTAGACCCTCGTAAGGCTAACCAGATGGTACGTGGCGTTGTATCTCTGCCCCATGGTACAGGTAAGGTAACTCGTGTACTTTGTCTCTGTACTCCCGATCAAGAGGCTGCTGCTAAGGAAGCTGGTGCTGACTATGTAGGTCTTGACGAATATATCGAGAAGATTAAGGGTGGTTGGACAGACATCGATGTAATTATCACCATGCCCGCTATCATGGGTAAGATTGGTGCTTTGGGTCGTGTTCTTGGTCCCCGCGGTTTGATGCCCAACCCCAAGAGTGGTACCGTAACCATGGACGTTGCTAAGGCTGTTCGTGAGGTTAAGCAGGGTAAGATTGACTTTAAGGTTGACAAGACCGGTATCGTACACGCTGCTATTGGTAAGGTAAGCTTCAGCCCTGAGAAGATTGCTGAGAACGCAAAGGAGTTCATGGCAACAATTATCAAGTTGAAGCCCGCTGCTGCCAAGGGTACATACGTTAAGAGTGTTTATCTTTCAAGTACAATGAGCCGTGGTATCAAGGTTGATCCTAAGACCACCGAAGAAATCTAAAAATAGTAAGTTATCATGAGAAAGGAAGATAAAGGCTTAATTATTGAACAGCTCGGTGAGTTGCTGAAGCAGTATCCTCACTTCTACATCGTTGATGTTGAGGGTATGAACGCTGGTCAGACAAGCAACCTCCGTCGCATGTGTTTCAAGAACAACCTGAAGATGGTTGTTGTTAAGAACACTCTCTTGCAGAAGGCTCTCGAGGCTAGCGAGGTTGATTTCGAGGCTCTGAATCCCGTATTGGTAGGTACTACAGCAGTTCTCTTCACAGAGGTTGCTAATGCTCCTGCTAAGATGATTAAGGAACTCAGGGGTAAGAAGATTGAGAAGCCCGCTCTCAAGGCAGCATATGCCGAGGAGGGTATCTATGTAGGTGCTGAACAGTTGGATGCTTTGTGTTCTATCAAGAGCAAGAACGAGGTTATCGCAGATATCGTTGCACTGTTGCAGTCTCCCGCAAAGAACGTTCTTTCTGCATTGCAGAGCGGTCAGAACACAATCCATGGTGTTCTCAAGACCTTGGGCGAGCGTCCCGAGTAATATTCGGTCACGTCGCATAAAACAATTAAATTAATAAACTAATCAATTAAAATATAAAAGAAAATGGCAGATTTGAAAGCTATCGCTGAAGAGTTGGTAAACTTGACAGTAAAGGAAGTTAATGAGTTGGCAACTATCCTTAAGGATGAGTATGGTATTGAGCCCGCTGCTGCTGCTGTAGCAGTTGCTGCTCCCGCTGCTGCTGCTGAGGCTGCTGCAGAGGAGAAGACTGACTTCGACGTAGTATTGGTTGACGCAGGTGCTGCTAAGCTCCAGGTTGTTAAGGCCGTTAAGGAGGCTTGTGGTCTTGGTTTGAAGGAAGCTAAGGAGATGGTAGACGGCGCTCCCAGCACTTTGAAGGAAGGCATGCCCAAGGCTGACGCTGAGGCTTTGAAGAAGACTCTCGAGGAGGCTGGTGCTAAGATCGAGTTGAAGTAATCAACGCTTCCTGTAAAGGAATTACGGTAAAGGATCCTCTGGTAGAGGGTTCTTTACCTTTTTGTGTCTATACAATTCCAAAGTTATCATAAAAGACCGATTAGATGTCTAATATTATTAACAACAGAGTAAATTTTGCAACCGTCAAGGCTCCTTATGCTTATCCGGATTTTCTTGACGTGCAGTTGAAGTCTTTTAGTGACTTCCTCCAGTTGGATACACCCCCAGAACTTCGTAAGAACGATGGTTTGTACAAAGTGTTCAGCGAGAACTTTCCTATTGCTGACACTCGTAACAACTTTGTTCTTGAGTTCTTGGACTATTATATAGATCCACCACGTTATTCTATCGAAGAATGCCTCGAACGCGGCCTAACTTATTGTGTGCCTTTGAAGGCAAAATTGAAGCTTTATTGTACCGACCCCGATCATGAGGAGTTCGATACAGTAATCGAAGATGTTTTCTTGGGCCCTATCCCCTATATGACAAACAATGGTACCTTTATCATCAATGGTGCCGAGCGTGTAGTGGTTAGCCAGTTGCACCGTTCTCCTGGTGTGTTCTTCGGAAGCAGTGTGCATAGCAATGGAACACAGTTGTATTCTGCTCGTATTATTCCTTTCAAGGGCAGTTGGATTGAATTTGCAACTGACATCCAGAATGTGATGTATGCTTACATCGATCGTAAGAAGAAGTTGCCTGTGACAACTCTCTTGCGTGCTATCGGTTTTGAAAATGACCGTGATATTTTGGAAATTTTTAACCTTGCTGAAGAGGTACAGGTAACCAAGGAGGATTTGTCTGCTCATCTTGGACAGAAACTTGCTGCACGTGTTTTGAAGAGCTGGGTAGAGGACTTTGTTGACGAAGATACCGGTGAAGTAGTAAGTATCGAGCGTAATGAGGTTCTGCTGGATCGTGAGAGCGAGTTGACAGAGGAGAATATCAGTCAGATTCTTGAAAGTGGTGAGACCTCTATCTTGTTGCACAAGAATAGTGCTCAGGGTAGTGACTACAGCATAATCTTCAACACTCTTCAGAAGGATACATCTAATAGCGAGAAGGAAGCTATTACATATATATATCGTCAGTTGCGTAATGCTGACCCTGTTGATGATGCAAGTGCTAAGGAAGTTATCTTCAACTTGTTCTTCTCTGATAAGCGTTATGACTTGGGCGAAGTGGGTCGTTATCGTATAAACAAGAAGTTGAACTTGTCTACCGACAACGATGTTCGCGTACTGACCAAGGAGGATATCATTGAGATTATCAAGTATTTGATCGAGCTTATCAATAGCAAGGCAAATGTTGATGATATCGACCACTTGAGCAATCGTCGCGTACGTACCGTTGGTGAACAGTTGTCAAATCAGTTTGCTATTGGTCTTGCTCGTATGAGCCGTACCATTCGTGAGCGTATGAACGTTCGTGATAACGAGGTGTTCAAACCCACAGACCTTATCAATGCTAAGACCATCTCTGGTGTTATCAACACCTTCTTTGGTACCAATGCTTTGAGTCAGTTCATGGACCAAACCAACCCCTTGGCTGAGGTGACACACAAGCGTCGTCTTTCTGCCCTTGGTCCTGGCGGTCTTTCTCGTGAGCGTGCCGGCTTTGAGGTTCGTGACGTACACTTCACTCACTATGGTCGTCTGTGTCCTATTGAGTCTCCTGAAGGTCCCAATATCGGTCTTATCAGTTCTCTTTGTTTGTATGCTAAGATCAACGACCTTGGTTTCATTGAGACTCCTTATAGAAAGGTTGAGAATGGTATCGTTGACCTTTCTGACAATGGTATCAAATATTACAGTGCCGAGGAGGAGGAGAATTTGGTTATCGGTCAGGGTAATGCTCCTTTGCGCGATGATGGTACCTTCATCCGTAAGGTGGTAAAGTGTCGTCAGGACGATGACTATCCTGTGGTTCCTCCCACTCAGGTAAATCTTATGGACGTAGCTCCACAGCAGATTGCTTCTATTGCTGCAGGTTTGATTCCTTTCTTGGAGCATGACGATGCTCACCGTGCATTGATGGGTAGTAACATGATGCGTCAGGCAGTACCTCTGCTTCGTACCGAGGCTCCTATTGTTGGTACTGGTATCGAGAAGCAGGTTTGTGAAGATAGCCGTACTATGATTACTGCCGAGGGTGATGGTGTTATCGATTATGTTGATGCAACAACAATCCGCATCCTTTACGATCGTACCGAGGAAGAGGATTTCGTTAGCTTCGAACCCGCAATGAAGGAATATCGTATTCCTAAGTTCCGTCGTACCAACCAGAATATGACCATTGACCTTCGTCCTATTTGCGAGAAGGGTCAGCGAGTTAAGGCAGGTGATATCTTGACTGAGGGTTATTCAACCGAGGCTGGTGAATTGGCATTGGGTAAGAACCTCTTGGTGGCTTACATGCCATGGAAGGGTTACAACTATGAGGATGCTATCGTATTGAACGAGCGTATCGTTCGTGAGGATATCCTTACTAGTGTACATGTTGAGGAGTTCAGCTTGGAGGTTCGTGAAACCAAGCGTGGTATGGAGGAATTGACAAGTGATATCCCCAACGTAAGCGAGGAAGCAACAAAGGATTTGGACGAGAATGGTATCATCCGTATCGGTGCTACTGTTGTTCCCGGCGATATCATGATTGGTAAGATTACTCCCAAGGGTGAGAGTGATCCCAGCCCCGAGGAGAAGTTGTTGCGTGCCATCTTTGGTGATAAGGCAGGTGATGTAAAGGATGCTTCTCTGAAGGCAAGTCCCTCTCTCAAGGGTGTTGTTATCGACAAGAAGTTGTTCTCTAAAGCTATCAAGAACCGTGCTGCCAAGGCAGAAGATAAGAAGCGTATCGCTGCTATTGACGAGGAGTTTGAATGCAAGGTAGCCGATCTTAAGGCAATCCTTATTGATAAGCTGCTCGAACTCACTGCTGATAAGTTGAGCATGGGTATCAAGGATTATATGGGAGCAGAGCTTATCCCCGCAGGTGTTAAGATCACAGCTTCTGTATTGGAGACCTTCGACTTCACTGCTGTACAGCTTGTTGGTTGGACAGATGACGAGCACATCAATGGCCTCATCAAGACTTTGGTTATCAACTTCCTCAAGAAGTACAAGGTTCTTGATGCAGAAATCAAGCGTGCCAAGATTGCTATCACCGTAGGCGATGAGTTGCCCAGTGGTATCATTCAGATGGCTAAGGTATATATCGCTAAGAAGCGTAAGATCGGCGTAGGTGATAAGATGGCTGGTCGTCACGGTAACAAGGGTATCGTTTCTAAGGTGGTTCGTCAGGAGGATATGCCTTTCTTGGCAGATGGTACTCCCGTAGATATCGTTCTGAATCCCCTTGGTGTGCCTAGCCGTATGAACATCGGTCAGATCTTTGAGACCGTACTTGGTGCTGCAGGTAAGAAGTTGGGTGTTAAGTTTGCTACTCCCATCTTTGATGGTGCTCACCTCGAGGACTTGAACGAATGGACTGATAAGGCTGGTCTGCCTCGTTACTGCTCTACACAGTTGTACGATGGTGCTACAGGTGAACCCTTCGACCAGTTGGCAACCGTAGGTGTGGCTTATATGCTTAAGCTCGGTCATATGGTTGAGGACAAGATGCACGCACGTAGCATTGGTCCCTACAGCTTGATTACACAGCAGCCTCTTGGTGGTAAGGCACAGTTCGGTGGTCAGCGTTTCGGTGAGATGGAGGTTTGGGCTATTGAGGCATTTGGCGCTAGCCATGTTCTTCAGGAGATCCTGACCATCAAGAGTGATGACGTTACCGGTAGAAGCAAGGCTTATGAGGCTATTGTCAAGGGCGATGCAATGCCTGCTGCTGGTATCCCCGAATCATTGAATGTATTGTTGCATGAGTTGCGTGGCTTAGGCTTGAGAATTTCGTTGGATTAAAAAAGATAGAAACAAGATATGGCTTTCAAGAAAGAAACCAAAGTGAAGAATAACTTCACCAAGATAACCATCGGATTGGCATCCCCCGAGGAGATTCTGGAAAACTCTTACGGCGAGGTGTTGAAACCCGAGACCATCAACTATCGTACATATAAGCCCGAGCGTGACGGTTTGTTCTGCGAGCGTATTTTCGGTCCTACCAAGGACTATGAGTGCCATTGCGGTAAGTACAAGCGCATCCGTTACAAGGGTATCGTATGTGACCGTTGTGGTGTGGAGGTTACCGAGAAAAAGGTACGTCGCGAAAGAAGTGGTCATATCCAGCTTGTTGTGCCTGTGGCTCACATCTGGTATTTCCGTTCTCTGCCCAATAAGATAGGCTATCTTCTTGGTATGCCAACCAAGAAACTTGATAGTATCATATACTACGAGCGCTATGTAGTAATCCAGCCCGGTATCCTGGGTCCTCGCAACGAGAATGATGAGCGTGACCTTCAGGATGGCGTAGCACGTGAGGGTGATCTCTTGAGCGAAGATGAGTATATCTCTTTGATGGATCGTCTTCCTCGCGACAACCAGTTCCTTGAAGACAGTGATCCCAACAAGTTCATTGCCAAGATGGGTGCTGAGGCTATTCTTGACCTCTTGCAGCGTGTAGACCTCGACAAACTCAGCTATGAGTTGCGCGATACTGCTAACACCGAGGGTGCACAGCAGCGTAAGAACGAGGCATTGAAGCGCCTTCAGGTTGTTGAGAGCTTCCGCGCTAGCCGCGAGATCAATAAGCCCGAGTGGATGATTCTGCGCATTCTGCCTGTAATCCCACCCGAACTTCGTCCTCTCGTACCCCTGGATGGTGGTCGTTTCGCTACCAGTGATTTGAACGATCTTTATCGTCGTGTAATCATTCGTAACAACCGTCTGAAGCGTTTGTTGGAAATCAAGGCTCCTGAGGTTATTCTGCGTAACGAGAAGCGTATGCTCCAAGAGGCTGTAGATAGTCTGTTCGACAACAGTCGTCGTGCCAGCGCTGTCAAGTCAGAGAGCAACCGTCCTTTGAAGTCTTTGAGCGACTCATTGAAGGGTAAGCAGGGCCGTTTCCGTCAGAACTTGCTCGGTAAGCGTGTTGACTACTCTGCACGTTCTGTAATCGTTGTTGGTCCCGAGTTGAAGATGGGTGAGTGCGGTCTGCCCAAGTTGATGGCAGCAGAGCTCTACAAACCATTCATCATCCGTAAGCTCATCGAGCGCGGTATCGTGAAGACCGTAAAGAGTGCTAAGAAGATTGTTGACCGCAAGGATCCCGTTATTTGGGATATCCTCGAGAATGTGATGAAGGGTCATCCCGTACTCTTGAACCGTGCACCAACACTGCACCGTTTGGGTATTCAGGCATTCCAGCCTAAGATGATCGAGGGTAAGGCTATCCAGTTGCATCCTCTGGCATGTACTGCGTTCAACGCCGACTTCGACGGTGACCAGATGGCTGTTCACCTGCCCCTCTCTAACGAAGCTATTCTGGAGGCACAGTTGTTGATGCTCCAGAGTCACAATATCCTCAACCCTGCCAATGGTGAGCCAATCACCGTTCCTTCACAGGATATGGTATTGGGTCTGTACTACATCACCAAGCTCCGTCCTGGTGCACAGGGTTCTGGTATGAGTTTCTATGCTCCCGAGGAGGCTATCATTGCCTACAACCAGAATCGTGTAGAGATTCATGCTCCCATCAAGGTTATCGTTGACGACCTGTTGGAGGATGGCACACTGGGCAAGCGTCAGGTTGAGACCTCTGTTGGTCGTTTGATTGCCAATGAGATTATTCCTGTTGAGATTGGTTATTTCAACGACATCATTGCCAAGAAGACTCTTCGCGGTTTGATTACCAAGGTTATTAAGACTGTTGGTGTGGCTCGTGCTTGTGAGTTCCTTGATGGTATCAAGAATCTTGGTTATAAGATGGCCTACGAGGGTGGTCTGTCGTTCAACCTTGGTGATATTATCGTTCCCGAGCAGAAGGCAGAACTCGTTCAGCGTGGTAACGACGAAATCGAGCGTATCACAATGGACTATGGTATGGGTTTCATTACCGATAAGGAGCGTTACAATCAGGTTATCGAAACCTGGACCAAGGTAAACAACGACCTGTCTAAGATTTTGATGAAGACCATGGCAGAGGCCGAAGAAGGTTTCAATGCCGTTTACATGATGCTCGACTCTGGTGCCCGTGGTAGCGCTGGTCAGATTAGTCAGTTGTCTGGTATGCGTGGTTTGATGGCAAAGCCCCAGAAGGCCGGTGCAGAACCTTTGACTATTGAGAACCCCATTCTTTCTAACTTTAAGGAAGGTATGAGCGTGCTGGAGTACTTCATCTCTACTCACGGTGCTCGTAAGGGTCTTGCGGATACCGCTTTGAAGACTGCCGATGCCGGTTACCTGACACGTCGTCTTGTTGACGTTTCTCACGATGTTATCATCACCGAGGAGGATTGTGGTACATTGCGTGGTCTGGAGTGCACTGCACTGAAGAACGGTGATGAGGTTGTAAGTTCTCTCTACGATCGTATCCTTGGTCGTGTCAGTGTACACGATGTCATCCATCCTACAACAGGTAAGATGATCGTTGCTGCTGGTGATGAGATTACTGAGGCTAAGGCTAAGGAGATTGAGGAAAGCCCCATCGAAATGGTTGAAATCCGTTCAGTACTTACTTGTGAAAGCCGCAAGGGTGTCTGCGTTAAGTGTTATGGCCGCAACCTGGCTTCAAGCCGTATGGTACACAAGGGCGAGGCTGTCGGTGTTATTGCAGCTCAGTCTATCGGTGAGCCTGGTACACAGTTGACTCTGCGTACTTTCCACGCCGGTGGTGTGGCAGGTAATGCCGTTGCCAATGCACAGATCAAGGCCAAGTACGATGCACGCCTCGAGTTCGAGGAATTGCGTACTGTAGAGTCCAAGACAGATAATGGTACTACACAGATTGTTGTTAGCCGTTTGGCCGAGGTTCGTTTTGTAGAGCCCAAGACTGGTATCGTACTGCTCACTCAGGACGTTCCCTATGGTAGCACCTTGTTCAAGCAGGAAGGTGATATCGTACAGAAGGACGACATTATTGCACAGTGGGACCCCTTCAACTCGGTTATCGTTACTGAGTCTGCCGGTAAGGTTAAGTTCGAGGATGTTATCGAGAACGTGACATATCGCGTGGAAACCGACGAGGCCACAAAGCAGAGCGAATACATCATTATCGAGTCTAAGGACCGCAATAAGATTCCCGCTTGCCATATCCTGGATGAGAACGGTGACATCTTGCGTACCTATAACTTCCCCATCGGTGGCCATATCGCTATCACTGACGGTACTGATGCTCGTGTGGGTGAAATCCTTGTTAAGATTCCTCGTGTTGTAGGTGGTGGTGGTGATATCACCGGTGGTCTGCCTCGTGTAACAGAGTTGTTCGAGGCTCGTAACCCAAGTAACCCTGCTGTTGTTGCCGAAATCGATGGTGTTGTTTCTATGGGTCGCCTCAAGCGTGGTAATCGCGAAATCACCATTACCTCAAAGGTTGGTGATGTACGTAAATACCTTGTACCCATCTCTAAGCAGATTCTTGTACAGGACAACGACAACGTTCGTGCTGGTACTCCCTTGTCAGATGGTGCTATCACACCTGCCGACATCTTGGCCATCAAGGGTCCCACCGCTGTACAGGAGTACATCGTTAACGAGATTCAGGACGTTTACCGTTTGCAGGGCGTAAAGATCAACGACAAGCACTTCGAGGTTATTGTACGTCAGATGATGCGCAAGGTGCAGATTGTAGAACCCGGCGATACACGCTTCCTTGAGACTCAGGTCGTCGACAAGATGGAGTTTGCCGAGGAGAACGACCGCATTTGGGGTAAGAAGGTGGTTGTCAACGCTGGTGACAGCGAGACAATGCATGCAGGTCAGATTGTTACCTCACGTCGTCTGCGCGACGAGAACTCTCTCCTCAAGCGTCAGGATAAGAAGATTGTTGAGGTTCGTGATGCAATGCCCGCAACCTCTACCCAGATTCTTCAGGGTATCACACGCTCTTCTTTGGCAACAAGTTCGTTCATGAGTGCTGCTTCCTTCCAGGAAACAACCAAGGTATTGAACGAGGCTGCTATCAATGGTAAGAGCGACTACCTTGAGGGTATGAAGGAGAACGTTATCTGCGGTCACCTGATTCCTGCTGGTACAGGTATGCGCGAGTATGAGAAGATCGTTGTTGGTTCACGCGAGGACTACGAGCGCACCGTTGCTAACCGTAAGGCTCGTCTCGACTTTGACGATTTTTAAATAGCTCTTATTGAATTATGATAAAGAAGCGCTTTGCCAAGGTGTAACAACTTTGCAAGGCGCTTTTTTAAAACAGAAAGGTTAAAGCGGAAAACGGAAAACGATAAGAAAGACGATAACGATGATGATAACGATGTTCGCTCACCTTTAACCTTTAACCTCTCACCCCTAACCGTTCCCCTAAAAATGATTCACGAAATAAAACTTAAGGTTCGCGACTATGAGTGCGACCTTCAGGGCATTGTCAATAATGCCAACTATCAGCACTATCTCGAGCATGCCCGCCATGAGTTTCTCCTTGAACGAGGCATCAGTTTTGCACAGATGCACGAAGATGGTATCGATGCCGTGGTGGCACGCATAAATATGGAGTTCAAAACACCGTTGCGTAGTCGTGACGAGTATGTCTGTAAACTGGATGTCAAGAAGGAAGGCGTACGCATTGTTTTCTATCAAGAGATATACCGCGCCAGCGACAATAAGCTTTGTGTCAAGGCCAAGGTTGATTCTGTATTGGTTCAGAACGGCCGCCTTATTTCGTCTTGTCCCGAATTGGAGGATAAACTATTCGACTCTTCCGATGCTTTCTAATCTGGACAGACGCATCTTCGGCATAGCATTGCCAAGCATCGTAAGCAATATCACGGTACCACTGTTGGGACTTGTTGATGTTGCCGTCTGCGGTCATTTGGGCAGCATTGATGCCGATGCTTCTATGCCATCTTCATACTATGTCGGTGCCATTGCTGTGGGTGGTATGTTGTTTAATATCATCTATTGGATGTTTGGCTTTCTGCGCATGGGCACCAGTGGCGAAACGGCACAGGCATGGGGCAGGAGAGATCTTCATGGTGTGTCGCTCCTTCTTTTTCGTAGCCTTCTTCTTGCGGTTGTACTTGCCTTGGTGTTGATGCTCCTTTCTCCCATTGTCCGCGAATGTGCCTTGTGGTATATATCGCCTGAGCCACAGGTAGCCAATCTCGCGCGTACGTATTTTAATATATGTATATGGGGTGCTTTGCCCAGTCTTGGTCTTTTTGCCCTGAATGGGTGGTACATAGGTATGCAAAACTCACGCATCCCTATGTTTGTTGCCATAGGGCAGAACCTGCTAAATATCCTATGTAGTCTGCTCTTCGTCTATGTCGTTGATTTGCGCATAGAGGAAGTAGCCTATGGTACGCTATTGGCTCAGTGGATGGCCTTTGCTATTGCTGGCGTGTTGTGTCTGCGTTATTATAGACGACTTTGGCATAGACCCGACTTCCGTTTGCCTGCCCTGGGCACTATGCTTCGTCAGGCACTTTCGCCCAGGTCGGAGTCCAATAGGCAAAACATCTCTCTATTTCTTCGTACCCTGTGCCTTATTGTAGTGCACTTCATGTTCATTGCGGCAGGAGCGGCGCAGGGCAGTGTGGAACTGGCCGTCAACACCCTGCTTATGCAACTCTTCACCATGTTCAGTTATTTTATGGATGGCTTTGCCTATGCCGGTGAGGCACTTGTTGGCAAGGCCATAGGTGCGGCCAATGGTGGACTCTGTCGTGCCGTAGTGCGCAGGCTGTTCCAATGGGGTGGGGGACTGGCCATACTTTTTGTGGGCTTGTATGCAATAGGGGGCGAATCGTTCATGTCGTTGCTTACGGATGACATCACGGTTCTCGATGCTGTTTCGCGTTATCGCCATTGGACTCTGCTCCTCCCCATCTGTGGCGTGGCCTCATTCCTTTGGGACGGCATCTATATCGGTGCCACCTCACCGCGCCTCATGCTTTGGTCCATGGCCATCAGCATGTCGCTATTCCTGGCTGGATATTATCTTCTTATCCCCATTTATGGCAATCATGGCCTATGGATAGCCTTCCTGTCGTATCTGGCATGCCGGGGCATGGTACTGACAGTGACACGCGGAAAGATTTTTCCGTAAATAAATGGCATCATAATTCTCCATGCTGCTTTGGCAGTGTCGGGGAAAATTTGTATTTTTGCAAGAAGAAACGTGTTAATTATATGACATGAATATAAGTAGATACTGAAAGTCTTAGCTGTGTTGCGCCTGCTGTAGTCGAATTCCAAGAGCATAATCTTAAGGATTACTGGTGATAATTTAAGTTAGATGATCTATATCTATGTTGTTTGTATATCTGTTCCGTCACATCGTTTTTTTATAAGACTATAATGAAAAACATATTGTTCGTATTCGTCTTGTTTGTGTCATTAGCTTCAAGTTCTCAAACAATCAAGTATTCTCATAAGCCTGCCACTGTTAATGGATGCGTCGTACGCTTAAATGTATCCAAACAAGATACATTATTCTCCATTACAGTAACATTATCTTCTGAGAGACTTTTTTTGCGAAGGAACCGGTTATGATGATAAAAACATTCGAAGGAGAAGTATTAAGATTAAAGGGTATGTCGTATGGTAATGATAAGGAAACAGGATATTTCTTTGTTAGTGGAGTAATGGTACCGCTATCAAGTTCAAAGTCCATTGCTCAGTTTCCTATAACTTCAAAGCAGATGGAATTATTAAACCAAGGAGTATCTAAAGTAAGTCTATCGACCCTGCCAATAGTTCATGAAAAAAACTTTAATAAGGATAAGATTGGCAAGAAACTATACAATAGCTATCTTAAGGAAAAGGAAAAAGAGTTTTAACTAAAAGATCAAATCAATATCATTATGTTATTCGAACAGATAAGCAAAGACATCGTCGTTGCCATGAAGGCAAAAGACAAGGTTCGTCTCATGGCACTTCGCAATGCCAAGAAGTATTTTCTCGAGGCTCTCACTGCACCCGGTGCAGATGCCGAACTCTCCGATGAGCAGGCACTGAAGATCCTCTCCAAACTCGTAAAGCAAGGCAAGGACACCGCCCAGCTCTATGTAGAGCAGAACCGTCCCGATCTGGCCGAGGAGGAGATGGGACAGGTCACTGCACTTGAGGCATATCTTCCCAAGGCCCTCACTCCCGAGGAACTGGAAGCCGAGCTCCGGGCTATCATAGCCGAAGTTGGTGCCACCAGCGCCAAAGAGATGGGCAAGGTAATGGGTGTTGCTAGCAAGCGCCTCGCCGGCCGTGCCGAAGGCAAGGACATTTCCGCCAAGGTCAAGGAACTCTTGGCATAATACAATTTAATCGTCGTATTGTCATAGCACAGACAATACGACGATTTTGTTTAAAGAATACATTGATTGAGCTAAGACACTACGACGAGTTTATACAGACACTATGTCAACAATCTTTAAGCTGTAGGTTAATGGGATTATAACTATTCAATGTGACTTTATAATGCCCTTTGTTGTATCAGCATATTTGCCTTTCAAAAACGCTATACTATACTTACAGGCATAAGACTACTATATTTACTACCATAAGTATACTGTACTTCTTGGTATAGGAAAATTTGGTATGAGTAATAATAAAATAGGTATGTATATTCCAGATCAAAGTAGACGTTTTTTGCGATTATATCGTTACATTTATAGACATCGCTATTTTCTAAAATAGTCATCATAAAGCAAACAAGGTGCGCCATTGAGCGCACCTTGTTGTTTATATTTTGTGTAATATATTTGTTAAGGTCTATTACTTCACCTGCTCACCAACGTAGGTCTTCATGCTTTCGCCACGGAGGTTACGCTTGAGGATGGTACCATCGGGGCCAAACAGAATGATCTGAGGAATGCCCTTGATGCCATAGAGCTCGGTAGCATTGTCCTTGTTGTCGCGGGGGATGAAGATCTGAGGATAGGTGATGCCTTCTTCCTTGAGTGCGTTCTTGAAGCTTTCCTCGCTCATGTCCCATACATTAACACCGAGTACGGTGAATTTCTCGCCGCCGTAGGTCTTCTGAAGCTCGATGAGGTTGGGGATTTCTGCCTTGCAGGGACCACACCATGATGCCCAGAAATCAACCAATACCCACTGGCCCTTGCCTACATAGTCTGAAAGCTTGCTTGCCTTGCCTTCGAGGTCGAGACCAGCGAAGTCAACAAACATCTTGCCTTCCTTGGTAGCCTCAATAGACATAAGGTCGTTGTAGTGTGCCTTTACAGCATCAATTTCCTTGGCATACTTAACTTCGGCCATAACAGAGTCCATCTCCTCGATGGTGCTATAGAACTGGCGTGCTACCATACCTACGATGCATGCACCTACGAAATTGTCCTTGTTCTCCTTGATGGCTGCGTGGTACATACCATAGATAGAGTCTATGTCAGCTTTGATCATTTCGCGCATCTCCTTGGGAGCAACCTGTGCGTTCATCAAGCTGTCGCGCTTCTCGTTGAGAGCCTTGCTAGCCTCGCCGATCTTCTGTGTGAAGGCGTTGTAAGTGTCGTTTAGACCACCGTTGTCGGTAACGCTGGCAGGGGTCTGCTTAAGGTCTACAGTTACATCAGCACCATTCTGGAGCATAACACTTGCGCGCTTCTTTTCTACATTAACGCTATACATCACCTGCTCTGCAGTGAGACCGGCGAAACTGAATGCGCTATCTTTTACAACGCAAGAGTCTACGTGCTCGCCCTGAAGATTATTCAGGTAAACAACCTTGCCTTCGAGCTCGGCAGGTGCTGTACCATCGATGGTGTACTCCTTTGGGCCACAGCTCATAATCATTGCTGGAACAGCAAGAAGAATAAGTTTTTTCATTTGTTGATTGTTTAATTATTAATAATAAATGAATATTCGTGTTTTGCGGTCGCAAAGATACAACAAAGAAACGATATTATTGAAGAATTGGGAATAAAAATATTGTGTTTTAGTGTGTTAAGTGTTTTGTATTTCGCTTTTGATGGTGTTTTTGGGAAACTGTTGGTATGGTTTGCTTAGAGTAGAATAGGAGGAGGCAAAGGACGCTGAAGTGTGGTGTGAGTTGTCCTCGATAGGGTGGAGAAGGGGTGGTAAGTGCGATTTTTTTGGACGTTTAGGATAATTATTTGTGTGAAAATGTGCAGTTTTCGGAATTTTTGTCGTACCTTTGCAACCCGAATGGGCATACTGTGCCCCTCCTTAACGTGTATACATAATTAATATATAATAAATAAAAATTAAACAAAATGCCTACAATTCAACAATTGGTAAGAAAAGGCCGTGCTGCGTTGGAAGACAAGAGCAAGAGCCCCGCTTTGGACTGCTGTCCTCAGCGTCGTGGTGTTTGCGTTCGTGTTTACACAACCACACCTAAGAAGCCTAACTCAGCTATGCGTAAGGTAGCTCGTGTTCGTTTGACAAACTCTAAGGAGGTTAACTGCTACATCCCTGGTGAGGGTCACAACTTGCAGGAGCACAGTATCGTACTCGTTCGTGGTGGTCGTGTAAAGGACCTTCCCGGTGTACGTTATCACGTGGTTCGCGGTACTTTGGATACCGCTGGTGTTGCTAACCGCACACAGCGTCGTTCTAAGTACGGTGCAAAGCGCCCCAAGGCTGCTAAGAAGTAATCTCTGAGCAAAGAAAGCTGAGTAGATCAAGAATTTTTAAAAACAAACCGTTTTGGTGTTGCAGACAGTGTCCTGAGTAAACCTTGCAGCGGCAGGAGTTGAAGATAAAGTGTACAAGATGCATACCTGAACACAAAACAATTGAAAGAAAATGCGTAAAGCTAAACCAAAGAAGAGAGTTGTCCTTCCAGATCCTAAGTTCGGCGACGTGAAGGTTTCAAAGTTCGTAAATCACTTGATGTATGATGGTAAGAAGAGTATCTCTTATGATATCTTCTACAATGCCCTCGAAATAGTAGCTACCAAGATGCAGAGCGAGGAGAAGCCCGCATTGCAGATTTGGAAGGAGGCTTTGGATAAGATTACTCCTCAGGTAGAGGTTAAGAGCCGTCGTATCGGTGGTGCTACTTTCCAGGTTCCTACAGAAATCCGTCCTGATCGTAAGGAGAGCGTAAGTATGAAGAATATGATTCTGTTTGCTCGTAAGCGTGGTGGTAAGACCATGGCTGACAAGTTGGCTGCTGAGATCCAGGATGCTTACAACGAGCAGGGTGGCGCTTTCAAGCGTAAGGAGGATATGCACCGTATGGCTGAGGCTAACCGTGCGTTTGCTCACTTCCGTTTCTAATATAAATCCATCACTAATTAATAATATTAAGAAACAATGGCAAAGCAAGATTTGCGTTACACCCGTAACTTCGGTATCATGGCTCACATTGATGCCGGTAAGACAACTACCAGTGAGCGTATCCTTTTCTACACCGGTAAGACTCATAAGATCGGTGAGACCCATGATGGTTCTGCTACCATGGACTGGATGGCTCAGGAGCAGGAGCGTGGTATTAC
>JAFYMW010000100.1 GCA_017548165.1 Bacteroidaceae bacterium | reverse complement strand
GGCTGGTTGGCAACGATACCTACACTCTGACCGTTGAAGCGTGCGAAACCGATGATGAGGTTCTTGGCATAGCTGGGCTGTACCTCGAAGAACTCGCCATTGTCCACGATACCGGCAATAACCTCGTACATATCGTAGGGCATATTGGGATTGTCGGGGATAATGTCGTTCAGATAATCCTCCATACGGTTGATGGGGTCGGTGCATGCCACACGAGGAGTCTTCTCCAGATTGTTCTGAGGAATGTAGCTCATCAACTTCTGAATCATGGCGATAGCCTCCTCCTCGGTGCTTGCGGTGAAGTGTGTCACGCCGCTCTTTGTAGCATGAACGCTGGCACCACCCAACTGCTCCTGAGTAACGACCTCGCCCAAAACAGCCTTAACGGGACCAGGACCTGTGAGGAACATGTAAGAGGTATTTTCTACCATCAAAGTGAAGTCGGTCAAAGCAGGGCTATATACTGCACCACCAGCACAGGGACCCATGATGGCACTGATCTGGGGGATAACGCCAGATGCCATGATGTTGCGCTGGAAGATCTCTGCATAACCAGCCAAAGAGTTTACACCCTCCTGAAGACGAGCACCACCAGAATCGTTCAAACCGATAACGGGAGCACCAACCTTCATTGCCATGTCCATAATCTTGCAGATCTTGCTTGCAAGCATCTCTGACAATGAACCAGCAGTAACGGTGAAGTCCTGTGCGAAAACATATACCAGACGACCGGCAATGGTACCGCAACCAGTTACTACGCCATCGCCAAGATAGTGCTTCTTCTCCATACCGAAGTTGTAGCAACGATGCTCAACGAACATGTCCATTTCCTCGAAACTACCTGCATCCAACAACATGTTGATGCGTTCACGGGCTGTCAGCTTACCCTTCTCGTGCTGCTTGGCGATAGCCTTTTCACCACCACCAAGGCGAGCTTTCTCGCGGAGCTGATGCAACTCCTTGATCTTTTCTGTCTGATTACTCATTTTGGATTAATGATATTGTGTTAATGTTTAAATTTCCTTAATTTCTCTCATTTCGTATAAACGAACAATTGCGCGTACCTATTTATAAATACGCACAATCGAGGGCAAAGTTAGCAATAATTAACGAATGACAGAATAACTTGTGCCTCTATTTTTACTCCAACGAGGCTTTTTTTATTGAAATATGACATGAGGTGAGGGATAATTGTGTAGTTTTTCATACCTTTGGCAAATAACGTTGGACGAGTTTTGTCCAAACAATCAACATAATTTGCTAAACGCTAAACGCTAATCGTTTTTCATGGCACAGAAAGTACCTACAGAATTGGGCGAGAAGCCCGTTGGAAGATTATTGCTGAACTATGCTTTGCCAGCTATTATGGCCATGATAGCCAGTTCGCTTTATAACATCGTTGATAGAGCCTTCATCGGGCATTTTGTCGGCAAATTAGCATTGGGAGGACTAACAGCCACCTTCCCTTTCATGAACTTGGGAGCCGCCTTCGGTGCGATGGTGGGCGTAGGAGCCTGTACTGTAATCAGTGTGAGATTAGGACAGAAAGACTATGCTACGGCACAGAATGTACTAGGAAACACGATCACTCTGAACGTGATTCTTGGCACGCTCTTTACCATCGTGTGCCTGATATTTCTGGATCCTATACTACTGGTTTTCGGTGCATCAAACACTACCCTACCATATGCCAGAGAATACATGCAGATTATACTGGTATTCAATGTTATATCACATAGTTATCTTGGGCTCAATGCCATAATGCGTGCTGCTGGCCACCCAATCACGGCGATGCTACTGACACTTTGTGGCGTTGCAATAAACACTGCATTAGATCCTTTGTTCATCATTGTCCTTGACATGGGCATACGTGGAGCAGCTGTTGCAACTGTGCTTTCCCAAAGTTTGGCACTTGTGGCTATCTTGCTGCTTTTCAGTCGCAAAAAAGAACTCCTACACCTAAGACGAGGAATATACAAACTAAAAGCAAGCATTGTTAGACAAACATTGGCTATCGGCATGTCACCATTCTTAATGAATGCATGCGCATGTCTGGTGGTATTACTCTTGAATCGTAGCATGCAGAAGTATGGAGGAGATGATGCTTTAGCTGCATACGGCATAGTGAATAGTGTTGTTTTCGTCTTTATAATGATTGTCATGGGCCTGAATCAAGGCATGCAACCCATTGCTGGTTACAATTGGGGTGCTCACAAGAACGACCGTGTCTGGCAGGTGTTGCGCTACACGATGGTAGCAGGAACAATTGTTACAACCCTTGGGTTCCTAATTGGCATGGTTTGTCCAAAACTACCAGCTATGGCATTCACTAAAGATGAGCATATTATATCAATGGCAGCACACGGATTCCGTATCTGCGTACTGATATTCCCCTTGGTGGGTGGTCAGATTGTGGTAAGTCATTTCTTCCAAAGCATCGGACATGCCGGCAAGAGCATCTTCCTTAGCCTCTCTCGCCAACTCATATTCCTTATACCAGGTATGCTCATACTACCCAATTTCTTCGGATTGGACGGAGTATGGTATAGCCTACCCTTTGCCGACACGATGAGTTGTATCATAGCAGCAACAATGCTTTGGTGGCAAGTAAGACGTATACGCTCCAAAGAGGAAACAAGGGTATGAAACTGATTATAAGGGACAACCTAGGCGAGTATACGCAGAAGGAACTAGATGCGGACATGGCATTGCTTCCACCTTGGCGAAGGGAGCAGGCATTGAGGTACAAGTTCTTTAATGGGCAAAGAGATTGCACCCTGTCATATTTATTATTATGTCAAACTTTAAAGGAAGAGTATGGCATTGAGGAAAAGCCGACATTCGTCATAGGCGAGCACGGAAAACCTTCGCTATTAGAGTTCCCACACATTCATTTTAACCTTAGTCATTGCGCCAATGCAATTGCTTGTGTCGTATCTAACCATCCCGTAGGTATTGATGTCGAAAGCACTTACAGAAATATAAGCCCAGCTCTTATCAGGCACACAATGAACGAGGAGGAGCAAAAGAAGATAGATGCTGATATGACACAATTCTTCCGATTCTGGACACAAAAGGAAGCCTTGGTGAAAATGAAAGGTACAGGACTTCAGGATCATCTGCACGAATTGCTCTCACCTAGGAATATGGAGGGTGTGGA
Organism: Bacteroidaceae bacterium; assembly: GCA_017548165.1. GTDB lineage: Bacteria > Bacteroidota > Bacteroidia > Bacteroidales > Bacteroidaceae > Physcousia. Next base: position 7,446 of record JAFYMW010000100.1, on the reverse strand, counting down.
ATTAATAACCAAAGACTATAGTCATAAGGGGTATGTTACGACCATAGCCATTCAAAAGAAATAAGATATGAAATTCATAAGTTGGAATGTTAACGGCCTTCGTGCCGTGGTGGGCAAAAACTTTATGGAGGCATTCAATGCTCTTGATGCCGATTTCTTTTGCCTACAGGAGACTAAATTACAAGAGGGTCAGATTGATCTTGACATACCGGGATACGCTTCTTATTGGAATTATGCCGAGAAGAAAGGGTATAGCGGTACGGCTATCTTCACACGCCACACACCGCTATCTGTAACATACGGTTTGGGTATAGAAGAGCACGACCACGAAGGTCGCCTCATCACTCTGGAGATGGAAGATTTCTATCTGGTGTGCTGCTATACCCCTAATTCACAGGACGGACTCAAGCGTCTTGAATATCGCATGACATGGGAGGAAGACTTGAGGGCATACCTCAAACAATTGGACGCCAAGAAACCCGTGATATATTGCGGTGACCTGAATGTGGCACACCAGGAGATTGACCTGAAGAACCCCAAGACCAACCGCATGAATGCCGGTTTCACTGATGAGGAGCGCGAGAAGATGACCGTTTTGTTGGAAAATGGTTTTACCGATACTTTCCGTTTTCTTCATCCCGATGAAAAAGACATTTACTCATGGTGGAGCTATCGCTTCAAGGCCCGTGAGAAGAATACTGGTTGGCGTATAGACTACTTTATCGTTTCCAACCGCTTACAAGAAAACATTGAATCTGCGTCTATCCACACCGAAATCTTCGGCAGCGACCATTGCCCAGTGGAACTGGTACTGAAGTAAAAACATCAGATATCAGCAGTAGAGCCCACCGCCCTGTTTTCCCTATTTCGCGAACTTTCGCATATTATCAAAAAGAGGAGTCCCCCGCAAGGAACTCCTCTTCTTTTCATTATATTTTATCGTCTTACTTTATAGATACCTTTTGGCCATCTACAATATAAAGACCTGCGGGCAGACCCTCGATGCTGTTTCCAACATACTGGCCAGAGAGAGTATAAACACCCTTAAGACCAGCGGTTACAGGAACATCTTGCAAGAGTTCATCTACAGAGGTAATAGTCTCATCACTCAACTTATCGCCTAAGTAAAGTGAGAACACACCCTTTGACAAGCCCCAAGCATCACCGTCAGGACCGAAGCCTGTACGCACACCATGATTACCATTGCCTGTACGGTCAATAACATCGCCACCAGTCTGGTTGAAATCGAAGTAAACAAGCAGTCTGTTATTATCCACATAAGTAGAAGCATCATCCATGTGCTGGTTGCAAACATTATTCAAACCAGAGAAATCTGATGCCCAGAAACGGAACTCATCAATACCACCTGTCATTGGAGCATCTGGCAAACCAATACTCATCTCTGCCATACCCTTGATCGCATTCTTGTTGACAGAAGTACTTACGTAAGATATTCTCTCACCATTGCGATAGAACGACAAGGCACCTGTGGTAGAACGACGGATTGCATAATGATTCCACTGACCAGCCTCAACAAAACCTGCAGGAGTTTTTACTGTGGTGCCATTAATACTTACAATCATCGCACCAGTTGCATTAACTGTTATCTTCAACGAATTTTCATCGTTACCAATACCCATGCAACTACCTGACAATGTATTGGGGTTAGCCCAGAAGTCGATAGTAAAGCTCAACAAGTTGACAACACTATTATCAAAAGTATTGGGGAATGTGACTCTTGCACTTGGCTGAGAGAAGTTCAAACCATTCTCAGAATCGTCGTTAACAACGACCAGAGCCTGTGTTTTGGTAATATCATTAGAACCAATAGAGTTTGATGCCTTCAAGGTGATATCATACTTGCCTGGATAAGTAGGTGTCCAAGTTTGCTTTTCTCTACCAGAAGTGATTGTTGTTGTCTGTGCCTGGCCCTTGAGTTTCCATTCAAAATCTGTAGCGCCATAGCGTGATGTACTATTCAAAGTGATGGGAGTTCCCTTGAGTACAACATTCTCGCTGATATTGAAGTCTGGCTTTGGTGCAACTCCAGTAACGCGTACCTGTTGTGTGCTTTCTGCCACACGACCATCAGCGGCTACAATCTTCAAGGTTACATCATATGTACCAGACGCCAAGTAAGATGCACCTGCCTTGGCACCATATACTACCTCCTTCTCTGCACCTGGCAAAATCCATTCATAACTACATGCGTCGAAGTAATTGTTAACTATCATGCTCAACTGTTCACCGCAAGGAAGAGATTCGGCACTCATTGTAAATGACGCATCCAAAGCAGGTGCAGCAACGACATTGACAATCATAGAATCGGAGTATTCCTTGCCAGTTGTATTGGTGCCACCTACGATAACCTTGTGTTCGCCAACCTCGGTGAAGGTTACTGTGGGTGCAATAACCTTCTTCTTGTTCATTCCACAAGAAGGTATTGTCCACCACATGCTATTAAGGCCATCACCACGAGTAGCGGTCAATGTTACTGGTGTGCCAGCATAAACATCACCTACAGAATTTAGCTTAAGGCTTGCTGCCAAACCGGTAGCCACAATCTTGTTTGTTGAAGTCTCCTCGGGATTGCCAGATACATTGTTAATAACAGCATGGTTGCCACCGACACAGTCACGCATATAGAACTTGCCGTCCTCACCTTCAAAAGTATCACCCTTGTAGTAGGCAACAAGTCCCTGAGGCATTACCTCGCCAGTAAATTCCTGACGACGCAGACGGATGCTGGAACCCTTGAGCTGAGTTTGTGTACGTGCATGATCCCAGATACGGATCTCATCAAACTTGGCATTCTGATATGAACCTTCACCTGATGCAGAGAAAACGAGATCACCGAAACCACCCAAACCGCTATAAGCGTTGGTGCTAACAGAACCTACTGCTGTTGCATCCTTATACAAAGTCATCTTGTTGTTGCTTACAACGATTGCAACATGCTGCCAACTATTCAGAGCAAAAGCAGTAGAGCTGGTTACACGAGCATTGGTATTCCAACCGCAGGTAAATGTACCATTAGAGTTGAAATGGTGCATGTAAGTTCCCCAACCTGGACCTGCTGCACAGTTCCAGTTTGCAAATCTTGTAGGATTGATGAAGAACTCAATAGTACAATCCTTGTAATGGTTGGTAAACACATTAGGTATGGTGAAGCCTGCACCCTCCAGCGCTACAGCCACATCATTACTTTCTACTGCAGATGTACAGAGAATCTTAGCACTTTCTGTACCATCCTCATAAACAACAGATACAGCATATTCCTTTGCAGCATCGATAGCATAGGTGGTCTCTGTGGTATTGCCACACAGCGCACCATCCTTATATACATTATATGATGCCACATTGTAACTGCTCTTCTTAGGAGCATCCCATGAAAGCACGCCATCGCTATATGACAAGTTGTTTGCTGGTTCATATCCATTGCCATAAACAACACAACTAATCATCAGACGCTTACCTTCCTTGGTAATCTGGAATTTCTCTCCTCCCAAATCGAAAGGAGTTTCAATACCAGCGAGATCACGCTCAAGGTCAACGATACTTGCAGCATAGACATTACCCCTACCCTGGTTTGCATCCTTCTTACGGGTGATTACAAAGAAGTACTTCAAAGGTTTGTTCTGATCAAATGCTGCACTGAAGTCAGTTACGTCATAGCAGAACTCCATAGGTTCCTCGTGCCACTTGCTCTGCCACTTGCCCAACATTGGAATAGCAGGTGCTGGATTGGCATCACCATTGGCACCATCACCAGCATAACGGAAGTGGTGCATATCCATCAGGCTTTCTGGCTCTGTAGCATTGAGATCAGAACTGATACCTACCTGCAACAACAATTCGCTACGATGGGTATAATCCATCTTCAATTTTATCACACGAGTGGGACGGAAGTTCTTACGAGCGTGATAGAGTTCGCCACTCCAATAACCACCAGTCATCGCACCTGTAGTGGGATCGCTCACAGGACCTGCATACTTGTAGGGACAATAAATAAAACCAGCATTGCACCAGTTACCCCAACTGTTCACGATAATCCATGCACCCTTCTCATCCTTGCTTACCTCACCAGCAACACCGTTGCCGTCAAGGTCGAACTCGATGCGGTCATCCCAACCTACCATGGTCACGGCATGGTCTACCTGTGTACCCCAACGGTGCACATAGTACTGACCTGCCACGCCAGCTGCCTTATTGGCTGCTGTATTGGGAATGGGATGCCACTGACCACCTGATGCTACACCAAGACCGATAAGACCACCAGCTTTGAAATCCAGGTCACCAGCATGATTATAAAGCCATGCCTTGGCTGCCTGACGACCTTCCTCGGTATCAACAGTAAGAGGGTTGGACGTAGGACGAAGCATACGATTACCGATAGCATTCATCCAATTGTCATAACCAGTCATCCAACCAAAATAGTTATTTGTCTCCTCCTGATAACCGAACAGAGAACTATAGGTACGACCACCATAGTGGGTAACATTGGGCACACCTACATATTCCACAAAAGCATCCTTACCAGAGTTACCATTAGTCAGCAACCATACAAAGTGTGAAGGATACTGGTTCTCTGGCAAACTTGCATCAGCATCGCGCAATGCATTGATTTCGTGGGTGAACATGTAACAGATACGACTGGCACTACCGCACGAGCCGCCATCCTGATTGAACACAGGGGGGAAGTACTTGGTATCGGCATTGTTCCAATACTCTGGCAATTTCTCTCTTGCTGCCGCACGTGCAGCCTTTCTGCTTTGAGACTCTCCCTCTTGGGGGACGAACTTCATCAGTCGTGGCTCAGAGGGATAAGCCTTCTGAGGGTCGACATAGTCGGGATACTTCTCCCGATTAACAGGAACGTCCTGTGCATAAGAACTTGCTACGGCAGCGCAACAAGCCAACATACATAGTGTAAATTTCCTCATAATACGTTGTAGATTGATTTTGGTTTGTCTAAATATTCACATGTTAAAACGTCACAAAAATACTCTTTTTATAGTAATTACAAAAAGATTAAACAATATTTAACCGATAATATCGGGGCAATGTCACTTGTATATGACGCTTTTATGGCATTTTCTTGCCTTATAATATAAGTTACTCGCTAAAAAAGCAGTAACTTTGCACGCAAATTCATAATGACAATGGAGCCTAAGCATATTCAGATAAAGGACTACAACTATCCTCTTCCCGATGAAAGGATAGCAAAGTTCCCCCTTGAGAGGCGCGATGCAAGCAAACTGCTGGTGTATCGCCAGGGCACTATCGGGACGGATGTTTTCAGCCATCTTCCCGAGCATCTGCCACAGGGTGCGCTGATGGTGTTCAACAACACTCGTGTGGTTAGGGCACGCCTTCACTTCCGCAAGGGGCAGACAATACATTGTCAGACCTCAGACAATACGACGACTGAGGCCAGACAATACGACGCCTCAACTCCTATGGGTGCACTCATCGAGATTTTCATTCTCGAACCTGCCCAGCCTGCTGAGTATCAGGAGAATTTCCTTAGTCGCGGCAAGTGTTCGTGGTATTGCCTCGTGGGCAATCTGAAGAAGTGGAAGGTTGGTTCCCTACATCAGCAGGTGAGCGTAGGCGGACAGACGGTGACACTCTCTGCCACACGCTTTGGCACACATGGTACCAGTCAGGAGATAGAATTCACATGGGATAGCGACCACACCTGGGCAGAGGTGCTTGAGGCTACGGGCGAACTTCCCATTCCTCCCTATCTGAACAGAAACACCGAGGAGAGCGACCTTACCACCTATCAGACCGTCTACTCCAAGATAAAGGGCAGTGTGGCGGCTCCCACGGCAGGCTTGCACTTCACTCCCGAGGTACTGGCAGAACTGGACAATCACGGTATTGAGCGTGAAGAGGTTACACTGCATGTAGGTGCCGGCACCTTCAAGCCCGTAAAGAGCGAGCACATCGGCGACCACGACATGCACACCGAGCACATAGCCGTGCGCCGTGAGACTTTGGAAAGACTCATCCGCCACGAGGGTCAGGCAATAGCCGTAGGCACCACCAGCGTGCGCACCCTCGAAAGCCTCTATTATATGGGCATACTGGCCATGAGAGGCGAGGAAGACCTGCATGTGCGCCAATGGATGCCCTACGAGGAGGACACCACCGGCATCAGCACTTGCGAGGCACTTGAAGCCCTGCTCCGCTATATGGACGAACGAGGTATGGAGGTGCTTCATTCCTCCACTCAGATAATCATAGCACCGGGCTATGACTTCCATATCGTCAAAATGATGATAACCAACTTCCACCAGCCCCAGAGCACCCTTCTGCTTCTGGTAAGCGCCTTTGTTAAAGGTAATTGGCGAAGCATCTACGACTATGCCCTTGAGAACGGTTTCCGTTTCCTTTCCTATGGCGACAGCAGCTTGTTGGAAGGACCCACCCCCAACCCCTCCCTGAATGGAGGGGAGTAGTATGGACAAAAGCAAATAATTGTTTTACTATGGAACCTGATAATATCAAGAAAACAAATAAATATCACATGTCCGAGTGGAAGAAGTATGTGCAATCCCTCACTGACAAATACGGGAAAGCCACAAATCTAATATGGATAAGTAAGAAAAGACGGAAGTTCATATTGGAATTTGCCTATGCACGAATACTGGTCATCAACGATAACTTGTACAAGTTTGCTGACATTACATCATGTAGGATAGAACAGGTATCAAGTACTGACAACGTTATGGAGGAAACCGACACCACCCCTCTTGTATTGCTGATAGGCACAAATAGCAAAACCGAGATGCTGATGTCCATTACGGTTAGTGGCAAATACACTGCTCATAGGATAAACTATCTGCTTCAAGAAATCATAAACTCCAATAAGTTCCTTAATGAGTGACTATACCGACGATATCTATGAACGCTACATGCTCACTGGCGAAGGAGCAGAGTATTTTGAAGACTATACAGAGGAATCCATCGTAGAATATTTCGTAGAAGAGGAAGAAACTGATATTGTAGCAGATAATAGAGACTTGAATGCTCAGTTAGATGACGTCATACGAATGCTAAAGCAGCAAATCAAGGAAAAGGAACGTCTGATAAAAAAGGAGCAGAAGAAAAAGGAAAAAGCCAAAAAGAAAAAAACTAATTGTTGTCACGAATTAGAACATGACAAACGAGAATATTAAAGACTATACCACAGTACATCATACTCCCCTCCCTTGTGGAGGGGTTGGGGGAGGGTCCGATAACTCCCTTGAACTCCTTCCGCTCGTTGACCCAGAGGGCAATATCCTTGGAAGTGCTACGCGCGGAGAGTGCCACGATGGCACGATGAGGCTTCACCCTGTGGTGCACCTGCACGTGTTCAACGGCAAGGGAGAGTTGTATTTGCAGAAGCGTCCCGAATGGAAGACCATACAGCCCGGCAAATGGGACACCGCCGTG
>JAFYMW010000099.1 GCA_017548165.1 Bacteroidaceae bacterium | reverse complement strand
TATTGGATGAATACATAATGAGACATTATTAAACGCAGATTCCCTTGGCAGGGCGCGCCCTGCCAAGGGAATCTATCCTACTTTTTGTCCTATAAGGGAATTTAATGATGAATTCATCCTACTTTTTGTCCACGTTACCTTGTTTTATATTACCTTATGCACAATGAAGCATGATAATGGTCCCTAGTAGAAAATGTATAGTCCTCCTAGTTGGGAGATTGCAGTCCTCCTAATAGGAAAAGTGTAGTCCTCCTAATAGGAAAACTATTGTACTCCTAGTAGGAGACTATCTTACTATTAGTAGAGCCCCCCAAAAACATCCTAAAACCTCATCACTTGTATAAAAGCATCATAGTTCTGCTCCACGCGCGACAACTGATAAGGTTCCAGAGACAAGGAGAAAGTACCTCTCACCTCCTCCAATCCAAAAGACAGACGCAACAAACTGGCAAGGTTGAAACTTTGACTATCCCCACGTTTCATCAAGAAATGACACGTACGAATAAGCAGAGCCCTGTCACTCTCCACATAGCGCAATGCTTTAAGAAGCAGATAGGCACACGGCATACTCTGCACCTGCAACAAATAAGGAATCCAATCTACATATTCCTGCAATCCACATTGAAGCAAAAGTCGCTCCACATCAACAGGAGAAGACAGCAATGGCAATAAGGTAACAAGCAGTTTCTTGCGATCTGTTTCGTTCAAAGCTCGACACAATTCTGCAAAATCACTATTCCATATACCACTACTTTCCAAAGCCTTTCCCTCCAAGAGAGGCGATATAGCCTGCATCCTCTGTACCAATGCCTTTATCAATGTACCCAAATATGCCTTTCTGTCGTGAAAGAAGAGAGTCTTGAATATTTTCCAAAAATCATCAACGCTCACATCCTTCAGTATTTGTTCTCCCAACAACTTGCTCACATGCCTGAACTGCGAATTGCTCAGACTCTCAATATACACCAACAAAGCCTCTGGCTCTGATGTCAATAATCGTATTTTTCTGATATCTGCTAACATTCCCCTTCTTTATGTTTCACTCACCTTCCAGATTCTTTTTCTACCCTACCCTCTGTCCTATGTCATCAACATATAAACCATCACACCAGCAAAGAAGCCAAGCAACGCAAGAGGAGTAAAGCGTTTGAGATAGTAAACAAAGCCTATCTTCTCCATACCCATCACCGTTACCCCAGCCGCCGAACCTATTATCAATATGCTGCCACCCGTGACGGCACAATATGCCAACAATGTCCAGAACGAACTATCCACGGCAAAGACACCATCGGGTTGCAAAGGATACATTCCCATTGTGGCAGACACCAAAGCAACATTGTCAAGGAAAGACGACAACACACCGAGCACCACAGCTATGACATTCTCATTAGCACATGTATCGTTAAGTAGGTTTGCCATAATTGTCAGTTGTCCTGTGACCACCAATGCCTGGACAGACATAAGAATACCCAAGAAGAACAACACTGTACTGATATCCACACGCGAAAACACTCTCTGCACACGCAGATTCTGCAAGGCCTCATCATGCGAATCGGCATACATCCTGTCTGTTATTACCCACAGAATTACCAAGCCCAAGAGCACACCCATAAAGGGAGGCAATTGTATCAATGTCTGCAACACTGGCACCATGGCCAAAGAACCAAGTCCCACCAACAACACCGTCTGCCTCATTCTGGGATTAACATTAATCGGGTCTAACACCTCCCTTGTAACCACAGCTCCCTTGGGCAACATCATCGTTGCTATGGACAGAGGAAGCAACAACATTACGAATGACGGCACAAACAAAGTTGTAAGCTGATGCAATGCCGTAACATTACCACCCGTCCAAAGCAACAAAGTAGTAACATCACCTATTGGAGAGCACGAACCTCCCGCATTAGCCGCAATAACTATCATCGAAGCAAATACCATGCGTGCTTTTCTCTCCGGAATCAATTTTCTGACTATCGAAACAAGCACTATCACCGTAGGCAGATTACCCAAGAGTATGGACATAAAGAATGTTACCAGACTCAATATCCACAACAATCTGCGCTGGCCATTACTCTTTATAGAATGTGATATGATGCTAAAGCCTCCATGCGAGTCAACAACATCGATTATAGCCATGGAGCCAAGCACAAAGAACAATGTCGTTGACACATCTCCAAGTCCCTTCACCAGATGAAGTTCCAGAAAATCAAAAGCCACATCGTGAACAGACATCTCTGCCAATTGCGGAAACACCTTAGTATATTCTGCTATGTGCTTAGGCGGATTTATAACAAAAAAATGCTCTGCATTGAGAAGGAATATCAGCCAAAGCAATATCGACATACCTACGGCCGTTGCTGCCTTGTTCACCTTTATAACATCCTCAAGGGCTATACCCATGATACCGATTATGAAAACTATCGGCATTAGATAATAGAAAAACATAAAAACAGCCCCACTATTTGTTATTACTCCAGTATTCTCTCGTCCAGACTACAAGACCTCGCATCATTGAGTCTTTTTTCCACGGCAAATATACGAAAATCGAACGAATATAGTCCGATTTATTCAGAGCTTATAATAATTCGCTCCAGCATTTAAGCCTATTAAACACCAGAGCAGCAGAGGCATGCCCATTTTTCATTACTTTTAACCATACCTGCACACAAATGGCGACTACCCTCCCTTGAACACACAAGGAGATAGTCGCCATTGATATATCTTAGGTTAGTAAAGGTATTTACAAGCTATCGCCAAAGTCATCCTTGAACTTAGAAACAAGTTCCTCCTGCCAGTGACCTATCTCCTTCAATCTACCGAAGAAGAAGCGCAACACCTTGGGTTCTTCCACCCACTTCAAACCGCCAATCAATTCGCGGTTGTCCCACAACCACTTCACACGGTCGGCAACATACTTTATCTGAGACAGAGTATACACACGACGAGGTACTGCCAGACGCATCAACTCCAATTCCGAGAATCTCTCTGTACCATCAGGTTCGCGCTGCTCTGAAAGAGTACCACGCTCCATACCTCTGATACCACCAGCGATATACAAGGCAGAAGCAACTGCCGCAGCAGGATATTGATCGTGTGGCATATCGGGGACAAAGCCTTGACAATCCAGATGTGCACCCAAACCACCAGCAGGCTTAATCATAGGCACGCCATAAGCATCCAGTTCGTCCACGAGATATGAAATAAACTCAGGACCATGACTCAGATAATCCATATCCAAAGACTCATAAAGACCCTCTGCCATCGCCTCGATAGAACGAACATCTATACCACCATATGTCAGGAAACCTTCATACAATGGAATATACTCCATCATGCTTTTTATCAGTTCTGTGTTGTGACTGATGATGGCACCACCACGTGCAAAACCCAACTTACGCGCAGAGAAGTAGATAATATCCATCTTGTTTGCCAAGAGATGATAGATCTCCTTTGGAGTCATGTATTTGCACTGTGCCTCGCGAGTCTTCATGAAATAAATATTGTCCTGAAGCAAGGAAGCATCAAGGATACTGGGAACGCCAAACTCATGACAGATATCAGCCACGGCAAGCATATTCTCCAGACTTACAGGCTGACCACCAATAAGGTTCGTTCCTGCCTCAACACGAACATAGGCCACCTTCTCTGGACCATACTCGCGAATTGTCTTCCTCAGCTCCTTCAAATCAAAATCGCCCTTGAATGGATCATCGCTTTGGGGAACAAGACCTTTTTTGTGGACCAATTCCAACACCTCACCACCGCAACGTGTTACGTGTGCCTTGGTTGTTGTAAAGTGGAAGTTCATTATTGCCACCATACCTGGTTTCACAAAACGCTCAGCGAGGATATTCTCACAAGCACGCCCCTGGTGTGCAGGCAAAACATTATCAGTACCAAAAACCTCCTTCATCGCAATCTTCAGGCGATTGAAAGTCTCACTGCCGGCATAAGAGTCATCAGCGGTATGCATTGCTGCTGTCTGGCGGTCAGACATAGCATTTACACCAGAGTCGGTGAGCATATCCAAATATATATCCTTATTTTGAAGCAAGAAGGTATTACATCCAGCTTGCTGAATAGCACGCAAACGCTCTTCTACAGGCAACAAGTTCAATTTCTGAATCACACGCACCTTGTGCATTTCCAAGGGTACTTGGTTTTCGGGTTGATAGAATTTTACTGACATAAATATATTTTTGTTATTGTTTTCTTATTTACAGCAGCAAAGGTACAGATTTTGGTCTTTTCTGCAAGCATTTTGCACATTTTTATAGGCAAAAGCACGCCCAATCGTGCATTTTGGTAGATAAAAGTTCATTTTACCATCTCCATTCAATGCACCATCCTAGCATTAGCATAATACGAAATTAGGAGCAATCACCACCCTCTGTGCGATTGCTCCTAATATATATAATAGGTATAATTTCTAACTATCTTAATCTGTCTAAGCTTTTCACCAACATTTCGTCATGAAGTATGCCACGGAAAGCCAAATACAACAAAATAGCATTGATAAATGGAATAGAAGCCCACAATTGGGGGCGATATTCACCAACAAGTCCGTCACCCAGAATAAAAGAGAATGCCACCAATGCCAAGTACCATCCTACAAGAAGGATAATACAAAATGTACACAGACGCATCTGCAAGGCACGACGACGGAACAAGAATATCCCCATAAACTCCAGCACACCAGTAAGAGCCATAATAGCCGTCAGTGCCCAAGGATGATTCTTGTCTCCTATTTCAAAGTACACACACAATGCAGTAAGAATAAAACACAGCAACAGATATACTGTTTGAATTCTTTGTATCATAGCTATTTTTTAGAAACTACCTATAGACAGAATCAGGTTCTTAAGCCTCGTCATCAACATTTACGTCGTGAACCAATTTGCGATGGTGCACACGACCTGCCTCAAACTCGTCAATAGCTATCAGAGTAGCCTTGGGGAGTCTCTCATAGAAACGGCTAATCTCAATCTGCTCACGATTCTCGAAAACCTCGTCAAGAGAAGAATCGCCAGAAGTAGCAAACTCCTGAAGTTTCTGGTTCAACTCCTGCTTGATGTCTGCAGAAATCTGGTTTGCACGCTTACCAATGATAGCAACACTCTCGTAGATGTTACCAGTCTCCTCACTAAGATTCATAATGTCGCGTGTCACCGTGTTTGTAGGTGCCTTAGTCTTCTTGTAATCCATATTATATTTTTTTCGTTTTTATTCTTTTTATTTATTCGCTCACCGTTAACCGCTCACCGTTCACTCTACCACCTCGTCCTTCGAAGCGTGCTTTTTTACATAAGCGGTACTCTTGTTCATCATCTTCTCCGCCTCCTTTATGTATTTACTCTCGGGAAAATCATTTACGAAAGCATAATACTCGTCGATACAATCGCGGTAACGACCCACACGCTTTACATCAACACTCTCCTCTGCCAGTCTGAACTTTGAACGCAGAATCATGATGGAAAGTTCTTCACGACGCTCAGCTGTAGCAAAAGGAAAATCCCTCAAAGCATTTTGCGCTGTCACCACACAAGCCTCGTAGTTGCTACCTCCGTAAGCACAATTCATTGTGTACGAACCAAGGTCAAAATACAATTTTGCACTCAGATACTCCTTCTCTACCAACTTGTCCTGCAAGGCATAAATCATTTCATGAGTGCTCTCCTTTATCGAGGTGTAGGGATAGAGATCCAAAAACTCCTGAAACTCCTTTATGGCATCGTAAGTACTCTGCTGATCCAAACGAGGATCGGGAGTCATCTTGTAGAGCGACAAACCAGTATAATAACGTGCATACTCTACATACAATCCCTTGGGGTATACCTGATAATATTTGCGGAAATATTGTGAAGCCGCATCGTAATCTCTGTTCATGAAATTACTCAATCCTGCCAGATACAGACTTTCCTCAGCATTTGCCGTACCCTTCATAATTGCCAACACCTCGGCAAAATACATACTGGCCTGACTATACTTGCCCTCTGCAAAGAGTGCCTTAGCCGCCTCGTACTTGTACTCATAGTCTCGTGTATTCTGTAATGCAGTCAAACGAGTACATGAACCAAGAACTATTGCCAATGCAGATATCAGTAAACAATATTTTTTCATTCTATAATGCGGTCGTGCACGCTATGCGCGCGATTTCAGCATGCAAAGATACAAAAAAATAGCGAAGCCTCTACCTTCTGTTTAAATTATTTAACCTTTCATCTTGCATTTAGCCACTATAGGATAATAAAAGTCTGAATTTTATTGTCTATAAAAACACTTTTCCATACATTTGTATGTTTAAAACCCACAGAATGAATTTCGAACTGACATCCAAATTCCACCCCACCGGCGACCAGCCCGAGGCCATACGCCAACTGACCGACGGAGTACTGAGCGGAACACCTGCCCAGGTACTGCTTGGCGTGACGGGCAGCGGAAAGACATTCACCATAGCCAACGTTATCGCAAACATAGGCAAACCCACCCTCATACTCTCGCACAACAAG
>JAFYMW010000098.1 GCA_017548165.1 Bacteroidaceae bacterium | reverse complement strand
GGAAACAGAGGAATTGTGGTTCCCCAACTGGGATATGGGCCAGGCACCCTGGTACAAGGATGCACAGGGCAAGCGTGCCAAGGTGTTTGAGACCTCTCCTCACCTCTATGTCGACCGTTGGGACACCCCCATCCTCTGCATACACGGTCAGAAGGACTTCCGCATCGAGTACACCCAGGCCGAGAGTGCCTTCACCGCAGCTCGCGTACGTGGCATACCTGCCCAGTTGCTTCTCTTCCCCGACGAGAACCACTGGGTACTCAAACCCCAGAATGGTATCCTCTGGCAGCGCACCTTCTTCCGTTGGTTGGATAAGTGGCTGAAGAGGTAAAAAGTACAATTCATCTTTTAATAAGGTCATTTACCTACATAAAAGACAATACGACAACAAAGTCAAGACAATACGACGATTGCAGCTAAACAATACGACGACTAAGTCAAGACGATACGATGTCTTAAATGAAAGAAAAAATATACAAATAAATATCTATGACTACAGCATTGAAACAAACTCTTCGCGATTCAAAAGCAGCCCGTTGGACGGCGCTCATCATCGTGAGCTTCACTGTAATGTGGGGCTATTTTCTAACTGACGCAATGTCACCTTTGATGGATACGCTACGAATCTCCATCGAACAAGGTGGTATGGGTTGGACAGCCAAAGACTTTGGCGATTTCAACTGGGCCTACATGTGGTTCAATGTAATCTTCTTTGCACTCTTGTTTGGTGGTATCATTTTGGACAAGATTGGTGTGCGCCTCACTGGTATTGCCTCATGTCTGTTGATGATCATAGGCGCATGCATCAAATATTATTCAGTAGAATACATCCAACCAGGAGGCGACATATTCTTTATTGGCCTCAACAAGCAAGTATTTATAGCCAGTTTGGGTTTTGCCATTTTTGCTGTAGGTACAGAGAACTGCGGTATAACTGTAACAAAGGTAATCGCGCGCTGGTTCCGTGGATATGAAACAGCCTTGGCTATGGGCATTCAGGTAGCCGTAGCACGTTTAGGTACAGCTCTGGCTTTAATTGGTTCAAATCCTTTAGCAAAACGTTTCGATGTATCTACCCCCTTGCTTTTGGCATTGGTACTCCTTGTTATCGGTCTAATGGCATACCTCGTCTTCTGCGTGATGGACAGCCGTTTGGACAAACAGGAAGGAACCTTTGTAGACGAGAATGCCGAAGACGAAACCTTCAAACTTGCAGATCTTACCATCATCCTTAAAAACAAGGGATTTTGGATCATTGCATTACTCTGCTGTTGTTTTTACTCCGCTGTATTCCCGTTCCTGAAATACGCTACTTCATTAATGATAAATAAATACGGTGTTGACCCTGATTGGGCAGGAGCATTCCCTACCCTTATACCATTGGGCAATTTGGTAATGACACCATTTTTCGGTGCTATATATGGTAAATATGGTAAAGGTGCCACCATTATGATAATAGGTTCTGTCCTACTTATCATAGTACACCTTCTTTTTGCTTTGCCTTTACTCAACGACGCATTATTTGCCTCCTTCATCATGCTATTGCTTGGTGTAGCCTTCTCTCTTGTACCCAGTGCCATGTGGCCAAGTGTGCCCAAGATAATTCCCCTTCACCTTCTTGGCTCAGCCTATGCATTGATTTTCTGGGTACAGAATATTGGTCTTGGTTTTGTCCCCAAATTAATCGGTCATATCCTTGAGAAGTACTGCATTGTGGGAAAAGTAATGCGTGATGGCAACGAGGTTATCCAGTACGACTACACCATCCCCATGCTCATCTTCGCTGTATTCGGTGTCATTGCCCTTACTCTTGCCATATGGCTCAAGTACGAAGACGGCAAGAAAGGTTATGGCCTTGAGAGGCCAAACATCACAAAATAGGTTCACACTTTATTAGTGAGAATACTCAAAATCCGCAGTACTCAAGGGTGCTGCGGATTTCTCTTTATTCGATATTTGTTGACTGACCAAATTTTCCTATTTACCGATTTCAGTTTTCAGTCTTTCAAGCACTAGGGCCAAGCCATCCTCTGCATTGGAGAGAGCAACAACATCTGCAACATCACGGACATCGGGGTGTGCATTACCCATGGCTATGCCTAAAGAAGCCAAACGAATCATACCCATGTCGTTGTGTCCGTCGCCTGCTGCAATGAGATTCTCGTGAGACAATCCAAGATAATCCAATAGGCGCACAAGGGCATCGGCCTTGTCAGTGCCACGAGGTACAACCTCCAGAAAATATGCCTCACTGAGATATGCGTCTGCTATGCCATAAAGACGCGCGGTTACTTCTCGTTGCAAGGCTGGCATCTCACAAGGGTCGCTGGTGATGATACATTTGGGCAAAGTCCTCAAAGGAAGGTCAGCAAGAACGTCATTCACCTCTCTTATTGGCATACCATTGCGTTGGTGAGAAATGTGAACATAAGGGTCTGTGGCGTCTTCGGTGCATATTTCATTACCAACATATGTCAGCACAGTATGTCCAGGTCTACGCGAGCACTCTGCAATAATAGGCAAAGACTCCTCTGGCAAAGAGGCGGTATATAGTATCTCGCCAGAAGAATAATCCATTAGCACACCGCCATTAAAACCTATGACGTACCCACCAAACTCGTCCATACCTAAGAGTTTTGCGACAGGGGCAATACCCAAAGGCGGACGACCAGAAGCAATGCACAATCGCGCTCCTTCCATTTGAAAGCGCTTTATAACCTCAATGGTCCTCTCGGAAATAGTACCATCCGGCCTTGTCAAAGTGCCGTCAACATCGAGAGCAAGGAGAAACGGAAAGGTGAAAACGGGAAACGGAAAACTATTCATAATCATCTGTCATCTTTGCTCTGTTATCTGTTATCTGCTGTACTCTGTACTCTGCTGTACTCTCTCATCTCCTTCTCATTTCCCAAAACGCCACACTTGCCGCGGCTGCTACGTTGAGAGAGTCTACTCCATACGCCATAGGTATCTTGACGACAAAATCAGCACCCTTTATCGTTTCCTTTGGTAAGCCATCGCCTTCTGTACCCATAATGATGGCAAGGCGTTCCTGCTGACGCAGAATGGGATCGTCTATACTTATGCTCCTGTCCTCCAATGCCATGGCACAGGTACTGAAACCAAGTTCCTTGAGTTGGCTATAATCGTCCAACCATGTCCAAGGAACAAGGAAAACACTACCCATTGACACTCGGATGGCACGACGGTTCCAAGGATCGCACGAATTTCTTGTTACCAGCACGGCATCCATACCCAGAGCAGCAGCACTACGGAAGATGGCACCGATGTTGGTAGAATCCACTACCCCATCTATTACCACCACACGGCGTGCATCCTTCAACACCTCTTGCAAGGACGCTTCCTCCGGTCGGCGCATGGCACATAGCACACCACGCGTCAAGGTATAGCCTGTAAGGTCGGCCAGAAGTTGGCGGCTACCAGTAAATACCTCAGCACCCTCATTCTCCAACCTCTCCACAATGTCCTTGGCATCACCAGTGATGTGCTTCTCCTCGCACAAGAGCGACACAGGAACATATCCGGCATCCAATGCCACACGAATCACCTTGGGACTCTCGGCAATGAATATACCTTGTGAGGGATCCAGACGGTTGCGCAACTGTGCCTCGGTAAGTTGGCAAAACGGTGCCACACGCGGGTCTTTAATATCTGTTATCTGTGTTATCATTTTAGGGGAAAATTCTGTATTGTTATCGTTGCTGATTTGAGAAACGCTCTGCTATGGCCCTTGCAACGGCATCTGCCATAGTCCATGCAGCCTGCAGGTTGAAACCACCTGTAACTCCATCCACATCGAGCACCTCGCCTGCGAAGTATAGTCCCGGACGATTCTTGCATTCAAGTGTGTTTGAGTCTATGTTTTTCAGACTGACGCCACCGGCTGTGACAAACTCCTCCTTGTGAGGCACCCTGCCAGTTATCTGGTATTCGTCGCAAGTGAGCACATTGGCAAGACGGTTCATCTGCTTCCTGCCTACACCGCTCCATCGCATCTCCCTGCCAATACCGGCCCTTGAAACAAGGAACTCCCAATGGCGGGATGTAAGTTCCTGGGGATGAGTATTGCACACCAGTTTCTGTGCATTTTCCTGTGCCATATCCTGAAGCATCTGCAATGCCTCGTCCATAGTGGCGCCTCCCAACCAGTTCATCACCAATGGTGCCTGATATGCCACCTCTGCCAAATGTCGTGCTGCATAAGAGGAAAGGCGCAATATGCATGGACCCGACACGCCATTGTGGGTAATGAGCGTTGTTCCCTCGGCACGAAAATTAGTTCCTCCCAACGATGCCACACTGTCAGTCACCAATGCTCCGCTCAACTGTTCCAATCCGCTTGGTGCCAGTTTGAAAGGAAACAGCGAGGGCACAGGAGCGACAATCTCCACCCCATGACGCTCCAGCCACTCAAAGTTGCGAGCACCACCAGTGGTAACGATAATGGCGTCATAGCCTTCAAGCCCTTCCAAAGTCTGCCTGCATCCACACCTTATATCCAATCCACGCTTCAGCGTGCTTACTATCTCCATAGCCCTTTGACTTTGCGGAAAGACACACTCATCGTCCTGTGTCACCAGTCGCACGCCTTGCTCCTCGAACCATGACATCGTGTCCCATTGACTCCACGAATACATCAGCCTTTTCATCAACTGATGCCCACGAGGATAAACATGCCTCAAGTCGCTGACAAGTTGAAAGGAGTTGGTCAGATTGCACCTTCCACCACCTGTAACAGCCACCTTCTTTAACGGACGATCCTGTGCCTCGAATATCTCTACATGCAAGTACGGACACAATTCCCTCAGTCTCTGGGCAGCAAAACAACCGGCGGCTCCGGCACCTATTATGGCTATTCTGTTCATCTATATTACTCTCTTACGATGTCTTTTTTAGGAATCTTTTGCTGACAAAGTTAGTAAAAAAATACTCCATATAGGGCAAAACATCCATTTTCCAGCATTAGGCATAGGCTTTTTCTTGCATTTATCCCCATTATTGCGTAATTTTGTGCACGACTATGAGAATAGACATTATCACCGTTTGCCCCGAACTGGTGCTTCCTTTTACCGAGGAGAGCATCGTGGGACGAGGTCAGAAGAAGGGCCTCGTGGAAATACATGTGCACAATCTGCGCGACTACTCCACCAATCGCTGGCGCCGTGTGGACGACTATCCCTTTGGTGGTTCAGCCGGTATGGTCATCCAATGCGAACCTGTGGACCTGTGCATCTCTAAACTTATGAGCGAGCGTCACTACGACGAAATTATCTTCACCGCACCCGACGGAGAACAGTTTGACCAACCTATGGCCAACGAACTATCGCTCAAGGAAAACATCATCATCCTCTGTGGACATTATAAAGGTATTGACTATCGCATCCGCGAGCGTCTCATAACTCGCGAGGTGTCCATAGGCGACTATGTACTTACCGGTGGCGAACTGGCTGCTGCCGTGATGACCGATGCCATCGTGCGCATCATACCAGGAGTAATAGGCGACGAGCAATCTGCCCTGTCCGACTCTTTCCAGGACAACCTGCTGGAGGCTCCTGTATATACCCGTCCACGCGAGTATAAAGACTGGGGAGCTGTTCCCGACATCCTCCTTTCTGGCCACGAGGCAAAGATAAAGGAATGGGAACTGGAACAATCCCTCAAGCGTACCAAAGAACGACGCCCCGACCTACTGAAAGGGAAACGGTGAGAGGAGAGAAATGAAAAACGAGAGATGAGAAATAACTATTGACCCTTCTCCACCAAAAACTAGAAAATCTAGGATATCTAGATAAACAAGACAATCTAGAAAGACCCTAAAAACCTGAAAAACCAACCAATCCCCCCACTATGAAAAACCTATATATCATCGCCGGTTGCAACGGTGCCGGCAAGACAACGGCCAGCTACACCGTTTTGCCAGAGATGCTTGGCTGCCGCGAATTTGTCAATGCCGACGAGATTGCTCGCGGTCTGTCACCTTTCAACCCTGAAGGTGCCGCCATACAGGCAGGACGACTGATGATTGAGCGTGTACTACAACTAATGAAGGACGGACAGGACTTCGCATTTGAGACAACCCTGGCAACCCGCTCCTACATCAAACTGATAAAGAAGGCGCAGAGCGTAGGATATTTCGTTACCCTACTGTTCTTCTCCTTGCCCACACCCGAACAGGCTGTACAGCGTGTTGCACGCCGTGTCAGTCAGGGTGGACACAACATCCCCCTGGATGTCATCTATCGCCGCTACGACGCAGGACTAAAGAATTTCTTCCAACTCTACACCCCTGTTGTAGATTTCTGGGCACTATATGACAACAACACCTGCCCCACCAAGCGCATAGCCAGCGGATGGCTCAAGGGCGAGCGTCTGGAAATTGCAGACGCACAGAGATATGCTGAAATGAAGAGTATCTACGGTGCACCCCAGACTGAGGCCGACACCAAAAAGGCAAAGTAATTATGAATAAGAACATCATACAGGAATTCCGTGAATTGGTATCACCAGCCGAACGCGAGAAAGCCAGACTGGATATAACCGGATACCCCACCGACGAACAGATACGCCATCTGCGAATGACAATAGAAAGTGGCATCATCTTGGCACAGCAACGCCTTGTCAATCGTGCCAAGCGCGAAGGATTCACCCTCATAACATGCCCACGCCCCTACAACAAGGTAGTCGAAGTTAACCCCAACACCATAGTAATACCAAAGACAGACTTCCTATAACCTTAATATACTATATAGGCAGTCCTTAGAAATACAAAAACTCGGTCGCCCCGATTGGGAGCGGCCGAGTTTTTTTGTATTTTTTTTTATTGCTGTCCGGTAAAACTTTTAATATCATAAAATCCCTCCCCGAAGCCTAGTAAAATCAGGCTTCGGGCATACAATTTCCAAAAGTAAGCCCCATTAATCAAAAAGAGTTGGCTCAGGTGGTGCCTTAAGTGCTTCT
>JAFYMW010000097.1 GCA_017548165.1 Bacteroidaceae bacterium | reverse complement strand
TATTGATGGAGTAAATGTTGACCATCGTGTATATCGAATAAAGACCCAAGCAACCGAAGAAGGTGGTGCTATCAGAGAAGGAGACAAACTTAGAAGAGTAACCTGTTATACAGGAAAAGTAGAACAAATACTCAATAAGGAGACAAAAAACTATTCAAAAACAGAACTGAATAGAAGTGTTATCAATCCTGCCCAAATAAAACTCATCTTGCAGACCTATAAAGATGCGGTTTATCGGGATCTGTTCAATGATCCACAGCGTGAACCCAATTTTGACTATCTTCCCAAGACTCTGATTTTTGCTCTTAATGAAGCTCACGCCACTAATATTGTAAATATAGCGAAAGAGGTATTTGAACGAAACGACGACCGTTATGTACAAAAGATTACCTATTCGGCTGGCGATAGCAATGAGCTTATCCGTCAATTCCGGAATGATAAAGATTTCCGCATTGCGGTTACTTGTACATTAGTTGCCACAGGTACCGATGTCAAACCGCTCGAAGTGGTCATGTTCATGCGTGACGTAGAATCAGCTCCGCTTTATACCCAAATGAAAGGTCGTGGTGTGCGCACTATCGGGGATGAACAACTGCGAAACGTAACCCCTAATGCCTTTAGCAAAGACTGTTTCTTCTTAGTGGATGCTGTGGGTGTAACCGAACACGAACATACCATACCGACACAAGTTGATGGACCAGATACGGAAGTCATCACTTTAGAAACACTACTGGAGCGTATTTCGCATGGTTTCTTACCAGACAATTATTTGAAGAGACTGGCTGCTACATTATCCAGAATCCATAACAAGGCCAACAACCAACAACGTGAAGAGTTCTTCAATCTCGCACACGATGCGATGAATGAAATCGCGTCACGAATTTATGATGCGCTTGAAAACCAACAGTTGCCTGAGTTTATCGATACCAACCATCCAAACAACGAACGTAAGGGATTGGTGTCTGCTTTGGCGAACCATGCCGATGCACGTAGATATATCCTCATATTGGCGAAAGGATTTGTAGAGACTTTGATGCCTGGCGAAGACACCCTTATTTCACAAGGGTTCTCTATAGAAGAGGCGAAAAGTACAACAGATGCATTCGAAGAGTTCTGTCGCACGCATTGCGATAACATAGAAGCCTTGCGCATCATCTACAACAATAGTGGCGACGCTATCACATATTCCATGCTGAAAGATTTGGAGAATAAATTGAAATTGGCAAATAACCGCTTCACTTCTAAACAGCTGTGGAATTCTTATTCTATTGTTGTACCAGACCAAGTACGACGTTCAACCAAGAAGGAAGAAGCCGATGCACTTACCAATATCATCCAGTTGGTACGATTCGCTTACCAACAAGTAGAGAAGTTGGAAAGTGCCGTCAGTTCTGCCGGTCGTTATTTCAATCTTTGGGTTGGACACTATCAGCGTAACTACAACCTTACCGATAAACAGCGTGACATCATGGCTTTGATAGCAAACTACATTGCTTGCAATGGTGCATGTACCGTAAAGGATGTGAGAGAAGATGACCAAGACCGAGGTATACAGTTGATAAAAGCATTTGGTAACATGGCAAAGGCGAATGAGGCCTTACAATCCGTATTCAATTTTGTAGTATATAGAAAAACAGCATAACAAATATGGCAACAAATATCTCAACCGAGCAGACGCTCACCAAGAAAGTGTGGAATCTTGCAACAACACTTGCTGCACATGGAATCGGTTTTACAGATTACATCACCCAGCTTACCTATCTTCTATTTTTGAAGATGGATGCAGAGAATACAGAACTCTTTGGAGAAGAATCCGCTATTCCTGTAGGCTACCAATGGACAGACCTAAATTGTCTTGATGGAATGGAACTGGTAGAACAATATGAGGCAACTCTTAAACTTCTCAGTGAGCAGGACAACCTTATCGGTACCATCTATACCAAAGCTCAAAATAAGATTGATAAGCCTGTCTATCTGAAAAAGGTCATCACCATGATTGATGAAGAGCAATGGCTCATCATGGATGGCGATGTAAAAGGTGCAATTTACGAAGGTATTCTTGAAAAGAACGGTCAAGATAAAAAGAGCGGTGCAGGTCAATATTTCACACCTCGTCCACTTATTCAAGCTATGGTAGATTGCGTAAATCCCCAGATAGGCGAAACCGTGTGTGATCCTGCTTGTGGTACTGGTGGTTTCTTGCTGACGGCTTACGACTATATGAAAGGCCAGTCGGAAAACAAGGAGAAGCGAGACTTCCTTCGCAACAAGGCATTGCATGGCGTGGACAATACACCGCTTGTGGTAACATTGGCATCTATGAACCTCTATCTGCATGGAGTGGGTACAGACCGAAGCCCAATTGCTTGTGAAGATTCATTAGAAAAGGAACCATCTACATTAGTTGATGTCATTTTGGCTAATCCTCCTTTCGGAACACGTCCGGCAGGTTCAGTGGAAATCAACCGCCCCGACTTTTATGTGGAGACCAAGAACAACCAGTTGAATTTCCTTCAGCACATGATGCTGATGCTCAAAACAGGTGGTCGTGCTGCCGTTGTGCTTCCTGATAATGTATTGTTTGAAGCTGGTGCAGGTGAAACTATCCGCAAACGATTGTTGCAAGACTTCAATTTGCATACAATCTTACGCCTACCAACAGGTATCTTCTATGCACAAGGTGTAAAAGCTAATGTGCTATTTTTTACGAAAGGTGAGCCAACAAAGGATATTTGGTTCTACGATTATCGTACCGACGTTAAACACACCCTTGCCACCAACAAGTTGGAACGCCATCACTTGGATGATTTTGTGGCTTGCTATCATGCAGAGAACATCAATGAACGCACAGAAACATATAATGCGGAGACCAATCCGCAAGGCCGTTGGCGCAAATATACGGTAGAAGAAGTAACTTTGCGAGACAAAATAAGCCTTGATATCACTTGGATTAAACAAGGCGGTGACTCTGATGACCGTTCCTTGGCTGAATTGATGGCTGACATTAAAGATAAGAGCCAAACAATAAGTGCTGCGGTGCTGGAGTTGGAGAAGTTATTGGCAAACATAGAAGAGGATTAAAGGTATGGGAAACAATATAATCATATCGATGGAGCAACAGTTTGGCGAAGTTGTTGATATTATTCTTCAACATAAAAGCCGTGCATCCAAAGTCGTAAATGAAGAATTGCTTCTTACGGCTTGGCATGTAGGTGGCTATGTATCAGCCAAACTAAAAAGCGAAGAATGGGGAAGCAAAGTTGTATCTCAGTTATCAGAATATATACGTTCTCAGCGTCCCGACATTAAAGGATATAGCAGGAGAAGTATCTACAACATGGTAATGTTTTATGAAGAATATTCATCAGAAACTTTTGCTTCAACGGTCGAAAAATACTTGAACTCTGAATTTGTGCAGTCAGTGCCTGCACAAATTGCAACGACATCAATTACACCAAGCACAGGAGCAAATGTAATTGTGCAGGCACTGCCTGCACAATTAGTCCAGCATAAAAATGGACCAATGCCAAAGATATTGGAATTAACAACCTTTACCAATCATATAGAAATTCTTTGTAGATGCAAGAGTAACGAAGAACGACTGTTCTATATACTCTATGCCAACAAAGAACATTTAGTAAGTAGAGAACTTCAACGATGCATTTCCAATCAGACTTATTCAACGCTGTTGGGTAGCAAAAACAACATGTCAAAAGGATTGCTTGAAACATATCCTAATGCACCTGTAATGTTCAAGGACACGTTGTTTGTTGACTTTCTCAATCTACCAAAGAAGCATAGTGAGGCAAAGCTGAAAAAAGGTTTGGTGGAAAACATGAAACAGTTCATTCTTGAATTGGGAAAGGACTTCATCTCTATGGACCAGGAATATAGACTTCAAGTTGGTTCATCGACATATAAAGCGGACTTATTGTTTTATCATCGTGGTTTGCAAGCTTTGGTTGCGGTAGAACTGAAAAAGACAAAGTTCCATCCAAGAGACCTCGGACAATTGGAGTTTTATTTGGAAGCCCTTGACAGAGACGTGAAACGTTCTAATGAGAATCCATCTATTGGAATTATTCTGTGCCCTGAAGCTGACCGAGTAGTAGTGGAATATGCCATGAGTCGTAGTATGAGCCCGACAATGATAGCTGAATATAAGCGTATCCTCATTCCACAGGAGCGTTTGCAACAGCAACTTGATGAATTTTGCAATTTATTTCTAACTAAAAAATAATAGTCATGGATACCAAGAAACTACGTCAAAAGATACTCGACCTTGCTATTCATGGCAAGCTCGTACCACAAGATCCCAACGATGAACCAGCATCGGTGTTGCTTGAACGCATCCGTGCAGAAAAGGAACGACTGGTAAAGGAAGGAAAAATAAAGAAATCCAAGGCATCAAAAACTTCTGATACGCCCCATTATGAG
>JAFYMW010000096.1 GCA_017548165.1 Bacteroidaceae bacterium | reverse complement strand
CGCTTTACCATAGGTCGCTGGCGGGGAGAAGTGTGACCCGTTATGCCTATGAGTGATGACAAACAACCTATTAATAAAGTCATAAGAAATGGCAGATTTAATCAAGATTGCAGAAGAAGCATTTGCTACTGGCAAGCAGCACCCCTCATTCAAGGCTGGTGACACCGTAACCGTAGCTTACAAGATCGTCGAGGGTAACAAGGAGCGTATCCAGTTGTACCGTGGTGTAGTTATCAAGATCGCTGGTCACGGCGACAAGAAGCGCTTCACCGTTCGCAAGATGTCAGGTACTGTTGGTGTAGAGCGTATCTTCCCCATCGAGTCACCCAACATTGACAGCATCACTGTCAACAAGATTGGTAAGGTTCGTCGCGCTAAGTTGTACTACCTGCGCAACCTCACCGGTAAGAAGGCTCGCATCGCTGAGAAGCGCGTTGCTACCAAGGAGGCTTAATCAAAGTATCCCTTACAAGAACACAAATAGGAGGAAAGCAACAAGCTTTCTTCCTATTTTTATTTTATTTATTCTCATTGTGTGCGTATCCGCACACTTTTACTTACCTGAGGGTTGAATTGTCTTCATGCAGATACGGTGTCTCGTTTTTTATCATTAAATTTGCCATTGAAGAATCAATATCAAATGCTCCCGATGGCAAAGTTTGGCAGAATCCTTGTAGTAGACGATAATCGCGACATACTTTTTACCTTGAACAAACAACTGGCTCTGTACAGCGAGGTCATCAAGGTGGCGCTCACTCCTGAGAAGGCTGTGGAACTGTGTCAAAAGTTCAAACCCGATATTGTCCTGATGGATATGAACTTCTCTCGCGATGCTGTAAGTGGCGAGGAAGGCTTTGCCTTGTTGAAAAAACTACTTAGGATTGACGACAAACTTGCTATTATAATGATGACCGCCTATTCGGACACGCCCAAGGTGGTGCGTGCCATCAAGGCCGGTGCAACCGACTTCCTGCCCAAACCTTGGGAAAGTCATCAGCTCATGGCAATGGTTTCGTCGGCCATGCGCATCAGGAGGTCTCAAACCGAGCCATTGCCACCCAAGGAGCATAAAGCAGACCCTTCCCCCAACATCATAGGAGAAAGTACGGCAATGCAGGAGTTGCTTGCCCTTGCCAGGCAGGTGGCGCATACAGATGCCAACATACTCATTCTTGGCGAGAACGGTACAGGCAAGGATGTCCTTGCACGATACATCTATTCTCATTCCAATCGCAACACCAACCCCTTTGTCAGCATCGACCTTGGTTCCCTGCCCGATGCTCTCTTCGAAGGAGAACTGTTCGGATATGAGAAGGGAGCATTTACTGGTGCCACCACTCAAAAGGCTGGCAGACTGGAAACGGCAAACGATGGCACGCTTTTCCTTGACGAGATAGGAAATCTGAAGACGGAGATGCAGGCAAAACTGCTCACATGCATCGAGAAGCGCGAGTTCACAAGACTTGGTTCCAACAAATCCACTCCCATCAATGTGCGCTTCATCTGTGCCACCAATATGGACATACACAAGGCCGTGGACGAAGGACTGTTTCGCCAAGACCTGCTTTACCGCATCAACACCATAGAACTGCACATCCCACCGCTTAGGGAACGCATCACCGACATCCCCCTGTTGGCAAATCATTTTGCATCGCTATATGCCAACAAGTATTCCAAGGTGATACATGGTTTTTCTGCCGAACTCCTCAAACGCATGCGCGAATACCCCTGGCCTGGCAATGTCCGCGAACTCCAGCATATGGTCGAGAGAGCTGTGATACTGGCCAAGAAACCTACACTCGGAGTCGATGATTTCCCCTTGGATAGCAGGTACAACAAGAAAGCGGCAGACACTGTGGAAACGCTCGACCTGGACACCATAGAGAAGCACACCATCGAACGCGCCCTGAGCAAGTGCGATGGCAATGTAAGCCGTGCTGCCAGACTTCTTGGCATCACTCGTTTTGTACTTTACAGAAAGATGGAGAGACTGGGCCTATGAAACGCTTTTCTCTGAAGATTATATGGCTGACCATCCTCATGCTGCTTGCATGCCTTGCCCTTGTCGTGTGCGCGATGAAGGGGTTCTATGTAACAGCCATTGGTTGCACCATTGCACTGCTCTCCCTTACCTTATATATAATATATATGCAAAGGAAGGCGTTGACATCGGTGTGCGAAGCCATAGAACTGATAAAAGTCAGCGACATGTCCGACAGGGTGATGCCACCCTACGGGAGTCTGGCACACGACCTGCTCCAAAGGCTCAACATTACCTTCGACACATACAAGCAGCGTCAGCAGAACGAGGCCATCCGACAGCATTACTACGAACAGATTCTTGACGAGGTGGACACGGGTGTGGTGGTATGCAAGGATTCGGGCGAGATAACATGGCAGAACCGTGCCTCAATATCCTTGCTTGGCACCTTGCGCGACTTGCCACAGCATTGGCTTTCCAACCGCGAGGCATGCAAGGTAAGCTACACCAACCACAATATCACTTACGAAATG
>JAFYMW010000095.1 GCA_017548165.1 Bacteroidaceae bacterium | reverse complement strand
AGGTGGTTATAGTGTCGGGGTTCCACCTCTTCCCATTCCGAACAGAGAAGTTAAGCCCGTCCGCGCCGATGGTACTGCACACCCGTGGGAGAGTAGGTAGCCGCCGTTTTTAAAGAAGAAGAGACCTTGTTAGAAATAGCAAGGTCTCTTTTGTTATATATCCAAGGGTAAGCGAACGGAAAGGTGAAAACTGACTTGCGAAGCTTGATGAGCCAAAACGATTAAAACGGAAAGGTTAATCCCCACCCTCCGTTTCGCTATCCCTTGGGGGCCAGCGTAAAGTTGGGTTTAATCCTCGTGAGGGCACAAAATGACATTGACTTTATCCCCTTCGGTGTCGAAGTTGTTTTTTCTAATGACTTCATTAGCCAGTTTCTTCTCGACCTTTCTACATTATTTAAGTTTTTTATTTGAAATGAAGTGGATATTTGTTCTTAAGATAATAATGTGAGATTATTACTTGATGCTATTGTCCTTTGTTTTCTTTACGTCAATGAAGTAGGAGAGTTTGACGGTGATGGTTGAGTTGGCGGAGCGACCAAATATGTCTTTCTTACCATTGTTGAAAATATCGGATAGACCAAAGTAATAACGCCCTTCCAATGCAAAATGTCCTACCTTGGGATGACTGAATTCAACACCGGCACCACCAGTTATTCCGTATTGGAACTTCTTTTCAATAGCCATATTGTATTGCTGCCATGCTCCTTCTGCATTTTTAGGAACATTTATCAGTGGTCCCTGTGGATCATAAGGATTTGTCGCGTCGCCCCATTCGCCCGAGCGTATGTCGTTCTCGCCTATGCAAAAACCCAACTGAGGGCCCAGAATGATGTAACCCATGGCACCTTTGCGTTCGCGTCCGAAACCCATGCGTGTCATAAAGGGTACTTGGATATAGTTCATATTTCGGGTATAGGTATATGAACCGTTTTCTGGCACTTCTCTCCATCCCAGATTAGTGAAATTTACTTCAGCTTGCAAAGCGCATACTGCAGCAAAATATTTCTCGCAAGTATATCTTATAGACACACCAACTTCAGGACCAAAATGCATACTCTGTTGTATGCGTGGAGAGAATGTGACACTATTCATTGTCAGACCTCCATTAACGCCTATGGCGAGGTCTGAACGATATTTGCCCACTTGTGCTTTGGCAAATGCCGATGCCATGAATAGTGAGCATGCACATACTATGAGTTTCTTCATGTTGCAAAATTACGATTAAGTGAGCGAAAAGCAAAAGAAAAAAACATTTTTTTTTGCTTTTCCGAGCGTTAGTAATTTCGAGGTACAGCCTCAATGTTACGATTAAGTGAGCGAAAAGCAAGAAAATCTTGTTTTTCCCGAGTTTGAGTACCTTAGAATGCGAGAACTAAGTATGGTAAGGACGCTATAACGTTTGAAAAAACATGAAACTTATCTGCAGTTTAAGGGTACGATAAAGTTATTCCTTTGCTGTTCTATTTTTTTAATCCTATTTTTGAATAAAATATCCTATCTGTTTTTGTTTATCATATATTTATCTTATTTTTGCACCACGATGGTGACAAGGAAGGACTTTATCGGAAAGGTGTTATTGAAATTATCTTCTTATATAAAACTTCCCTACTTAACTCTGATAGGAAGATGCTGGTGGTAGCACCACATCATTTGATATATACTTGCTCTAATAGGTTGGAATTTTGGCATATTGGTGTGGACTATTGTTTTATCTGTATCAAAGGCAGTACAAAGGCCTAATTTAAGGATAAGTCCAATATGGTTCTCGCCCTAATTATTATACTAATGACGGACAGAGGGGTGATAGGAGATATTTGCATTAATGAATAACAGGAGAACTCAATTACGAAGTCCCTCAAAAAACTTTTGCTATGCGCTTGGGATTTCTTCTTTTGTCCTTTCAAGTTTTAACAGTACATCAATACTATCAATAGAAGTTGCGCACGATACGGACCAGTGCTTTTTAAAGAGATGAAAAAACATTTATTCAAGCTTTCCACACGAGTAGGACTTATGGTTTTGCTTATGCTTGCCAGTGTCCTTAATATCAAGGCTGAGGAGGGTGTTATTCTGAGTCTGAAGAATGGTTCTGAGGTAGCCTTTGCCTTTACAACCAAACCACGTCTTGCCATGGGTGAGGTATTTACAATCAGTGCCTCCGATGGTACGAACGTTATTTATTCTTATTCCGATGTTAAGAGTTTTCGCTTCGGTGAGTTTTCCGTTACAGCCATAGAAACTCTCCGCGGTACGGAGGATACAGCAGGTGTCACTTTCCGTATCAGCGGTGGTCAACTGCAGGTTTTTGCTCTTCCTCAAGGTGAGAGCGTCAGTGTCTACGACCTTGACGGCCGCCGTGTGGCAATGCAGAAGCAGATGACTGATGGCGGTGTACTTAACATTCCCTTGAATGCCAATGGTGTCCTTGTGGTACGCACCAGCACAGGCATCAGTTATAGAGTGGTAATCCCATAGAGAGCATTGAGAACGAAAAACAAATTGAGTCTAATGTGATAAATATATATTAAATGATATGAAGAAGATATTTACTCTCCTTGTCCTCTTTGTCGTGAGTCTCTACTCCATGGTACAGGCACAGACTTTTTATGAGTGGAAGAATGATATTTTTACCAAACGCGATATGTCAGAGCTTGACTCTATTACTTTTGATGTCAGTCCATACGACAGATTGACTGGTTCATGGAAGATGGAGGTCATATCTGACTATGACGGCACATTGACATTTGATGTAAATGTTTATACCAATGAAGCGAGTGGGACTGCTTATGGGAAATACTATATTGTTACAGGTTTGAGTGGTTACGACTTCATGACGGCTCGTTTGGATTATTCTTACGATGAATCAACCAACGAAGGTTATGTGTCATTTAAAATGCCTGTTTTATCTGTTAAGAATGTTAATTTTGGCTCATTCATAGGTGATATTTATCTCTATGGTGTTAGCGAGACAAACCAGTTGTTCTCATCTGCAGAAATCAAGGGTGTATGGAATGACGATATGTCTGAGATTACGTTTGAAGCAACTCCCAAGATGGGTATGATTATTTTTGTAAATGGTTCGGCTTATAGTTGGTGGGATCGTTTCGTTGTTGCTAAAATGGTAAGGACTAACACGAAGTATAATTCTTCTTCAAGAACTAATGTGTCCTCACAGTATTTTTATGAGTGGAAGAACGGTGCGTGTATACAGCGTTATGTGTCCGAAGTTGACTCTATCTCATTTAGTACCCCTGTGGCCACCAAGGCGACATGTAAGGAGGTCTGCGAGGCTCCCGACGGTAAGAACTTCCTTGTCACTGGTACAGTCACAAGAGTCCTGAACACAACCTATGGAAACTGGTATATGACCGACGGTACGGCCGAACTATACATTTATGGTACACTTGATGCAGAAGGAAATACAAAGAACTTTGCGAGTCTCGGTATTGAGGTTGGTGATAAGGTGACCATTGAGGGTATCAAGAGTTCATACAATGGATCTCCCGAAATGGTAGATGTTACAGTAAGGAGTATTGAAAAAGCTCTCTTAAAAATCCTGTCAGAATCTACAGAAGTAGGAGAGGACGGTGGAAAGCTTAAAGTCAAGTTAAGTAGCAAAGGCAAAGGCGTATATTTTAGCATCAGCGAGGAATGTCAAGAGTGGATTTCTTATGAGAGTGTTGACTACAAGGAAGGTATATCCAGCGAACTTGATCCTAACCCTGCAGACACAGTGGTATACACCTTTGATATTCTTCCCAACGATGCTGTCACACGTACCGGCACCATCAGTTTCTTCACTAACGAGGGCGAGCCAATTTCATTTTCCTTTACCCAGGCTGGTGGCATTGCTAATGTAACCGTTGCCGAGTTCCTCGCAGCCGAGGTGAACGACTACGCTAAGTATCGCATCGTGGGACATGTGACTGGATTTAACAAATACAATAACAATTTCTATATCAAGGACTGGAGCGGCGAGGTTTACGCTTATTATGTTGACACTCAGGGCTATACCCTAGCTATAGGCGACTTTGTAACTCTCGTCGGCAAGCGTGCTGAATACAATGGCACACCTCAGATGCCAAAGGGTACTTTGCTCGAGAAGTACACCGCCAGTCCCGAAGTAAGCGTGGCAGAGTTCCTCACCAAGGAGGATAGCAAGGAGATTTACTACAAGCTCACTGGTACTATCACCAGCATAGCCAACCCAACCTATGGCAATATATACATCACCGATGCCAATGGCGACGAAGTATATGTATATGGCCTTCTTCCCGGTTATGGCGCTACTGGCGATGCCAAGAAGGGACTTGTTGAAGCTAAGGGACTGAAGCTTGGTGACACTATCACCATCGTAGGTAATAAGGCTTCTAACAATGGTTCTTCTCAGGTTGGAAATGCTGTCTATCTGTCGCATTAGTCCTTAGACATTTAGTATAATTTACTATAAAAACAGACTATACCCCCTTTGGAACTACATATGAACTGTACCCCAAAAGTTTTATTTAAATTTTGGGGTGCAGTTCATCTCTTATTCTGACATAAATAATCAGAAAAACCAATTAAAACACGCTATATTTTGATTTTTGCCCACTTATTTGTATCTTTGGAGTCCATATAAATATATATTTGCCCATATCTATTATGTGTAGACGATACATTCATACTTTGTTGCTAATGCTTCTGCCTATGTTGGCATGTGCACAAACAATGCCGTCGCTTCGCCCTGAGGTGACATATACCAATCCAGAGGGACAGACATTGACAGGAAGTTTTCCCGACGACTTACAATTGACAGAGATACAGAATGCTCCGCTTAATGGAGTGTTCCTTGCCAATCCTATTGATGCCGAGGGATGGGATGTGTCGTACGACTGGGTGGTTATGGTCGATACCGTAACAGGTTCTATGGGTAATAATTATTTTGAACTAGTCCATCGTTTCGAAGAGAACCTAGATTACGATTTTATTCATAAAGGTCAATACAAGATTCGTCTCAAGGCCACTTTTACCAATGGCAATGTCACTTGGCACTATCCCACAGAGGATATGGACTCCATAGTTTTTACTCTGTCTATTAGTGGTAGTCTTCTGACCTTTCCAAATACTTTCACTCCAAATGGCGACGGACAGAACGATGTGCTCAAGGCCAAGGAATATCAGAGCATAGTAGAGTTTCATGCCGCCGTGTTCAATCGTTGGGGGCAGCGTCTGTATCAATGGGACGATATGGCAGAAGGTTGGGATGGACGCTATGGAGGCAATTATGTGCGCAATGGTGCATATTACCTCGTTGTCAATGCCAAGGGAGCGGATGGAACGAAGTATCGTATAAAGAAGACGATAAATGTGTTCACACATAAAGCGATTGTCGAATAACGAAATATCATTAGGCGATTGGTGATAAATAGATAATATACGAGCAATGTCAAAAGCTAAGATAATAGTAGAAGGTGCACGAGAGCACAATCTGAAGAACGTTGATGTGGAGATACCTCGCGGTTCGCTCACCGTGATAACAGGTTTGAGCGGTTCGGGTAAGTCCAGTCTAGCCTTCGACACCATATATGCCGAGGGACAGCGACGCTATATAGAGACCTTCTCTGCCTATGCCCGTAATTTTCTTGGTGGCATGTCGCGCCCCGATGTGGACAAGGTCAGCGGTCTTTCGCCTGTAATAAGCATAGAACAGAAGACCACCAACCGCAATCCACGTTCTACGGTGGGTACCACCACGGAGATTTATGACTTCCTGCGTCTGCTGTATGCACGTGTTGGCGAGGCCGTTTCTTATGTTACCGGCGAGAAGATGGTACGTTTCACTGAGGAGCAGATAGTGGAGCTTTTAGTAAATAGATACGAAGAGCGCCGTGTTTACATCCTAGCTCCTTTGGTACAGAATCGCAAGGGACATTATCGCGAGTTGCTCGAAAGTGTGCGCAAGAAAGGTTATCTGTATGCTCGCATTGATGGTGAGATAGAAGAACTCCTTCCCGAGATGCAGTTGGATCGTTACAAGAACCATAGCATAGAGGTTGTTGTCGACCGTTTGCGTGTGGCACAGAAGGATGCAGATCGTCTGCGCCAGAGTGTAGCTACCGCCATGCGTCAGGGTGGGGGACTGATAATGATTTATGATGTTGAAAACGGAGAGGTGCGACATTATAGCCGACGTTTGATGTGTCCCACAAGTGGTGTGGCATATCGCGATCCTGCACCACACGATTTCTCCTTCAACTCCCCCCAGGGTGCATGTCCCAAGTGTAAGGGACTTGGCATGGTATCCCTCATCGATGCAGATAAGGTATTTCCAGACCCCAAGCTCAGTGTTCGCCAGGGTGGTGTAGCTCCCCTTGGCAAGGCGCGTCAGGCTATGATATTTTGGCAGATACAAGCTTTGCTCGAACGCTATGATGCCACGTTGGACACACCCATAGGAGAACTTCCCCAAGAGGTGTTGGACGAAATACTCAATGGTAGCGCCGAACGTTTACGTATCCCTGCTACTGTGGCAAAAACCTCGAGCGATTATTTTACAGACTACGATGGTCTGGTGAAATACATCGGTCAGATGCTTGATTCTGATATGAGTGCATCGGCTCAGAAATGGGCAGACCAGTTCAATCGCACGGCACAGTGTCCAGAATGTCATGGACAACGTCTGCGTCGCGAGTCGCTCCACTTCCTCATCAACGGCAAAAACATTGCCGAGTTGGCTGAGATGGATTTGAGCGAACTATATGAGTGGCTCACCGACCTTCCAAATCACATGAGTGAGCATCAGAACAAGATAGCTCCAGAGATTTTGAAGGAACTGTGCACACGTCTGCGCTTTCTTCTTGACATAGGTTTGGAATATCTGTCACTTTCCCGCTCTAGTGTATCCCTCAGTGGTGGAGAGAGCCAGCGCATACGTTTGGCAACGCAGATAGGTTCGCAATTGGTCAATGTGCTTTATATTCTTGACGAACCATCGATAGGTTTGCATCAGAAGGACAATAGTAGATTGATATCTTCTTTGAAATCCTTGCGAGATATAGGCAATACCGTAATTGTTGTGGAACACGACCAGGAGATGATGGAGAATGCCGACTGGATTGTGGACATCGGTCCTCGTGCCGGCCGTGCTGGTGGTCATGTGGTGTATCAAGGCACATACCCAGATATGCTCAAGACAGAGACTCTCACCAGTCAGTATCTTTCTGGTAGCCTGAGTATAGAGATTCCTTCGCAACGTCGTGAAGGAAATGGTAATAGTATTGTTGTCCGCGGTGCTCGTGGCAACAACCTCAAGAATGTTACTGCATCATTTCCTTTGGGTAAATTTATCTGCGTAACAGGTGTTAGTGGCTCGGGCAAGAGTACTCTTGTCAACGACACCTTGCATCCGATATTGTCTCAGCATTTCTATCGCTCGCTAACCGATCCATTGCCTTATGATATGGTAGAAGGCTTGGAATTCATTGACAAGGTTGTTGATGTTGACCAGACACCTTTGGGACGTACTCCGCGAAGCAATCCTGCTACTTATACCAATGTATTCAACGATATAAGAAACCTTTTCGTTGATTTGCCCGAAGCCAAGATACGAGGTTACAAGCCCGGTCGATTCTCCTTTAATGTAAAGGGTGGCAGGTGCGAGGCTTGTTCGGGCAATGGCTACAAGAGCATAGAGATGAACTTCCTTCCCGATGTCTTGGTACCTTGCGAGGAATGTCGTGGCAAGCGTTACAATCGAGAAACGTTGGAAGTGCGTTTCCGTGGCAAGAGCATTGCCGATATACTGGATATGACCATCAATCAGGCGGTGGAATTCTTTGAGAACCAACCAAATATCTTGCAGAAGATTAAGGTGTTGCAGGATGTGGGACTTGGCTATATCAAACTTGGTCAACCCAGTACCACTCTGTCTGGTGGTGAGAGTCAGCGTGTGAAACTGGCCACCGAACTGGCCAAGCGTGATACAGGTCGTACCTTATATATATTAGACGAACCAACAACAGGTCTACATTTCGAAGACATCCGCGTATTGCTTAATGTGCTGAATCGTTTGGTAGACAAGGGAAATACCGTTATCATCGTAGAGCACAATCTGGATATTATCAAGGCAGCAGACCACATCATTGAGATGGGACCGCAAGGTGGTCGCAATGGTGGACAGATACTCTTTGAAGGAACACCCGAGGAAATGGTCAAGGCTGGTGTAGGGTATACGGCCCCATATCTGGCAGAGATGCTTGGAAAACGGAAATCTGCGAGTAAGCGAGAGCAATCAAACTTGTTTGAATTGCCGAGCGTGAGCAGATTCAAGACGACAAAGTCGGATTAAAGGTGAAAACGGAAAGGTGAAAACGAAAAACGGAAATCGGAAATCGGAAAGGTTTTATCCACCTCATTCACCCTGTCTCAGGGGAACAAAGTAAGCGGTGAGCGCTCTGTAATCACTACTCATTACTCACTACTCTATAATCTAAATAAACCTAAACAACAATACTATGATTAAGAAACTTTTTACAGTCCTATTAGCGCAGGTGCTCTTGTTGCCATTGATGGCACAGGACAGTTTTCCCGTTGAAGGAAAATACTATCGTATGTACAATACGGTGCGTTTGCCAGGACAACAGTTGTACTGGACATCATCGTCGTCCTATGCCTACTCGGCCTTGTCGACCCAGGAGGACAATAGCCAGGTGTGGGAGTTCGTGCTTGCTGAAAACGCATCGGGCGAGTTCAAGTATCACATCAAGAGTTATGAGACCGGTAAATACATGGGTAATGTCAGCGCCGGTGGTCAGAATGTCTCTCTAACATCAGAAATCTCTTCGGCAGGAAAGTTTGCCATCACCAAGGTTGAAGGCGAGGAGACATATACCTTCCGCACCGGAAATGCTCAGGGCAACTATCTCTTCTGTGACAACCCGGCCTCGGGCACAGAGTATCGCTTGGACGGTTGGAAGGCAGACGGATGTGAGAACTTCCACTTTGAGGTGGTAGAACCCCAGGTCGTTGTCTATAAGTATATACTTTTCTCTGCAGGTATGCCCGACGGAGCCACTATCACCATCGACGGAAAGGACTATAAGGGTGTTAATGCCCAGGGCAATGTGGAAGTGGAGGTAACACGCAAACTTTCCGAATCCGACATTACTGTCACCGTTGGTGGAGGCATGGGCTATGAAATGTCTGTGGACAATATGAACATGCAGATAAATGTAGACTTCCGTCAGATGTTCATCCCTGCTCTTTCTGTGGATGAGGCAGAGGCAAAGGAATACCTCATGAAGATGCCT
>JAFYMW010000094.1 GCA_017548165.1 Bacteroidaceae bacterium | reverse complement strand
GTAACTTGTGGCGATGGAGGCCACGGGGAACTGGAGCATGAGCAGGGGTTGCTTGTTGCCAAGCACCTGCTGGTTGTATGTCTCGGCACAGAGCACAGGGCTCAATCCCATACCGTCGCCGATGAAGTAGAAGATGTACTTAGGTTTCTTGGCTCCTGTTGCTGTTAGTACGAGTAGCAACATGAAAAGGGTGGAGAGGATACGGTTTTTCATAAATGATGTGTGTAGATGTGTCTAATTTGTGTATTTTGATTTACTTCAGCAGACAAATTTACGAAGAAAATAACTAAATAACAACTTAATGTGGCGACAACTTATTATGTTTCCGCTTTTTATGATGGAAGTTTCTCTTTTTTAATGTCTTCGTAGTATGGCAATAACCTCGTCTCTCATGTATGGCACTTCCACGACATAGGGACGATTGTAGTCGGGGTGGAAGATGGCCAGTCTGCCTGTGGAGACATTGATGCCATAGTTCTTCTCCAGAATATATCGGTATATGCTGACCTGTAGTGCATAGTGCCAATATGTGGTGTCGTGGACATGCGAGATGGGACTAAAGGCGCGTTTTCCCCATTTGTTGTTTTTGTCTGCTATACCATTAACGACAATCTTGTTGCTTCTTTTCCAATCGTAGATGGTGAAGATGCCGTTTTCGTAGTTGAGGAAATCCAGAGTGCCAGCAATGCCACTATCTTCATCATAGATGGCCCATTCTGTTCTGTAAGGCGATAGGTGATGACTCTGTGTGAACTGCTCGAACAATCTGTATGTCTCGTCCGAACTGTTGGGGAGTCCCAGATAATGGCGCTCTATCTTGTTGTGCATTATGGTGCCAAGTTGTCTTGCCTCTTCTCCTCTGCGTGTCCACATGTCCTTGACCTGTTGTGGTGTCATGCCCAGTGAGGGAGCCTTCCTGACGGCCCAATAGTCGGCATCGAATTGTTCGAAATATTCGCCTACCAATGTTGTTACCGATTTGTAGACTTTGCCATTTACGCTATATGTGTGACTGGCTTCGTCGAAATGAAGAAGTGAGTCTCTATGATGCTGGTGTTTTTCGTTGTAATTCATATTAGGATATTAGATGTGATTTAGAATTCCAGTTTTACGCCGTTTTGTTTGGCTGTCTTGTAAGCCTCTTCGTCGAAGGTGTAAAGTTTGGGAGAACGGTATGGATTGCCGGTGACTTTCTTGCCAGTTTCCTTGATGTATCCCAGTTTCAGCATCTTCTTGGGGAAGTTTCTGCGGTCGCGCACTCTGCTGTCGTTCAGGGGAGGGTTTAGTATGGCGATGTATATGTTCTGCAGTTGTGGCATGGTGAACTCCTTGGCAAGGAGATGAAAACCTATGGGCTCGAAGTGTATGCGCTGGCGAAGCCTTTCTATGGCAATGCTGATAATCTCGTTGTGGTCGAAGGCCAAAGGAGGCAGTTCGTCAACGAGAAACCATTGTGCATTTTTGGCATCGTCGCCAGCTTTGATTTCGTAATTGTCTTTGACCACAAGGGCAAAGAAGGCAATGGTGATGACCCTTTCACGAGGGTCGCGGCCAATTTTTGAGAAGGTCTGCAATTCTTCTAGATATATTCCCTCTACATTTGTTTCTTCGTGCAACTCTCGGTACACGGCACATTCTGCAGATTCGTCACTCTCTGTGATGAATCCACCAGGCAAAGCCCATGTGCCTTTGTAGGGTTCTATACCTCTTTCTACAAGCAGTATGTTGAGATTTTCACCATCAAAACCGAATACTACGGCATCCGTTGTTACTGCCGGATGCCAATATTCTGATTCCCATTTGTTGGTGTCGAAATTGTGTATCATCGTTTGGTCCTTCTTCTTTTTGAGCCAACAAATTTACGCATCATTTTTTATATGACAAAACTTTATTTTGTAAAATTTACACATTGGTGGCCTATCTGCATAGCAACAGGACATTCAATGCTAAGGAAAGTAGGGTTGTGACAGGCCAGATGATGCAGAATATCCAGATGTTGATTTCGTTGTAACTCATTCCCACACGCTTGCCAACGAGAAGGAGGAAGTTGACGCAGAGCGAGAACAACTGGTCAATCTTGTTGTCGGGCAAGGACGGATATGTCTTGGTTCTGTCATTGAAGGCATACCAGTACTTGATACGCTGCTTCTTGCTGACAAGACAGAGTACAAGTACCGGTATGAGCAATATGCCAGAGAAAAGTATGATGAGAAGTCTTTTCATTTTTATCAGTTATGGAATGTCAGTTTCTCCTCATCGGCGTCGACCACGATGGTCTTGGTGGTGTCGAGAGTGCCGGAGAGCAAGGTCTTGCTCAGATCGTTGAGCAGGAGGCGCTGTATGGCACGCTTTACGGGACGGGCACCGAAGTCGGGATTGTAACCCTCGCGAGCAAGCAGGTCGATGGCACTCTGACTGATGTCCAGGGTGATGTCGTTGTCGGCAAGGCGCTTCTTGATGATGTCCAGTTGCAGGCACACGATACTCTTGATCTGCTCCTCGTTGAGAGGAGTGAAGGTGATGATCTCGTCCACACGGTTGAGGAACTCTGGGCGAACGGTCCTGAAGAGTTGTTCGTGCGTGTAGTTGGAGGTCATGATGATGATGGTGTTCTTGAAGTTGACGGTGCGTCCCTTGCTATCGGTAAGACGGCCATCGTCGAGCACTTGCAACAGGGTGTTGAACACATCGGGGTGAGCCTTCTCGATCTCGTCAAAGAGCACCACGCTATAAGGCTTGCGACGCACAGCTTCGGTCAACTGACCTCCCTCGTCATAACCCACATAGCCCGGAGGAGCACCGATGAGGCGTGTTACGGAGAACTTCTCCTGATACTCCGACATGTCTATGCGTGTCATCATCTGCTCGTCGTCGAAGAGATACTCTGCCAAGGCGCGTGCAAGCTCTGTCTTACCGACACCCGTGGTGCCAAGGAAGATGAACGAACCTATGGGACGCTTGGGGTCTTGCAAACCTGCACGGCTACGGCGCACCGCATCGCTGACGGCCTCTATGGCATCGTCCTGACCGATGACACGCTGATGCAGTTCATCCTCGAGGTTGAGGAGTTTGTCGCGCTCGCTTGTCTTCATGCGGTTCACTGGGATGCCTGTCCAACGGCTCACCACATCGGCAATGTCGTCGGAGGTGACCTCCTCTCTCAATAGTTTTGAAGTGCCAAGAGCCTCGGTGTTGGCCTTCAGTTCCTGTTCGAGTTTAGGCAGAAGGCTATAGCGAATCTCTGCCACACGGGCATAGTCCCCCTCGCGTTCGCGCTGCTCGGCCTCCTGTTTAAGAGCCTGCTGACGGTCCTTGATGGTCTGTATGCTCTCTGCCTGTGACTTCTCCTTCTCCCATTGCTGGCGCAT
The DNA here is from genome assembly GCA_017548165.1 of Bacteroidaceae bacterium. Taxonomy (GTDB): domain Bacteria; phylum Bacteroidota; class Bacteroidia; order Bacteroidales; family Bacteroidaceae; genus Physcousia. The sequence goes on along the minus strand of JAFYMW010000094.1, from coordinate 56 downwards.
GGCGGTTTCCTCGCTCTTCAGGGCATCTATCTCGCGGTTCAGTTCCTCCAACTTGT
>JAFYMW010000093.1 GCA_017548165.1 Bacteroidaceae bacterium | reverse complement strand
TATGAACGACATGGCGGCCCATATGGCTTCGCACGGTAGCAAGTACCTCAAGGGCGATATCCTGGCCGTGGCAACCCAGTTGGTGGATTGCGTGCGCGAGCAGTTGCTGCTTGGCAATCGTGTGAACCTTGGCGAACTGGGCACCTTCTATGTCACTCTCGATGCTCATGCCTCGAACAATGCCGAGGAGTTTACCACCTCCAGTATCAACGATGTTAGGGTGCGCTGGGCACCAAGCAGCCGATTCAAGTCGCTGATAAACGAGGCCACCTTCACCTATGTTGGCTCTCGTGAGAGTCAGGCCGAGGCTCGCAAGGCCGAGAAGCTTGCCCTGAACGACAAGGCTACCGTAAAGCCCGGTGACGAGCCCGAAGTGACTCCCGACGATGGCGGTGGCAACTCTGGCGGCGGAGACGATGGCGGACTGGGAGAGTAACGTTTAACGGTGAGCGGTGAGCGGTGAGCGGTGAGCGTTTAACGGGGAGAGGTGAGCGGGTTATCCACCCCCTCCGCGCTTTGCGCTTTACCCAGCGTCGCAATGGGAATTGCGACCCTCAGAGGGCACAGAATGACATCGAGTCATTCTTCTAAAGACCCTCTTCGCCCACCTGTCTCAGGGGGACAGTTGTGAGCGGGGAGCGTTTAACGGTGAGCGGGGAGCGTTTAACGATTAGCGGGGAGCAATGTGCTTTCCGCTTTTCGTTTTATCTTTGCTCTGCCATCTGACTCATGGGGAGAAAGTGGGTGGGGTAGGAGGAACGGTGAGCGGTGAACGTTTAACGGTGAGCGGTGAGCGGTGAGGGGATGAGCGGTGAGATGGATTAAGAAGCTCGCTATTTGCTTTGTTGTCTTGCATCATGGCGGTGTTTGTCTTTAGTGTTTCTTGCTGAGTTGGCCTCTTGATACTCAAGAATCATCTGTAGCAGTGGGTCATCTGTGCCGAACGTGAATCCGCAGCCCTTGCTCTTATTGGCAAGGTTCCATACGAATACTGCTCCAGCTCCGCCACTGAGGTAGACGTCAAATTTCTTGCGCATGGCTTCTACACGGGTCTGGCGCGAGGTGCGACAATTGTCACCACTATTGATGCCTGTCTCGCCTACGATCAATACCTTGTCCAGCTCCTTCATCGCCTTGAGGCAGGGTTTGAAGTGTGGCGACTCTATCATGTTGGAGTTCTGATAATCATAGTCATATTCGTGCAGATTGCCTACGTCGATATGGGGTGAGTCGTGCATGGCTTTGTAGTTGTCATAGCCTTCGTATGCCCAGCCTGCAAACGTACCGCTCTCTACGAGGTGGTTAGGGTCGTAGCGTTTGATGGTAGCGGCTACCTCGTGCAGGAAGTCGCGTATGACCGTCCACTCTGCCTCGCCAGGCTCATTGATAATCTCCCACATGGCAATGGCTGGTGAGTCCTTGTATCTGCTGACCATGCTTATGACGTGGGGCAGGTATTGGTGGCGGAACCCCTCTTCGTACCACTCGGGAGTCTTCCCATTGCCATCACCATTGATGGCGCCATCAAAGTCTCCACAGCCACAGCGCCCATCTCCTAGCGACAGCAGCAGCTTGACATTGTGCTTCTCTGCCAGGCTCACCAGCAGGTCTGTCTTGTGATGGAATGCGGGTGTCGCCCAAGTGCGTAGGATGATATTGTCTGGCAGCGTGGCAAACAGACGGTCTAGCTCCTCATCGCTGAAGAGCTCGTAATCGTGGCCACAACCGCAGAATTGGAAAGAGTTGAACGAGGCGCACGAGTAGGGCTTGCCATCAAGCATGAGTTGGGTGCCCTCGCGATAGAGGAATCCCTTCTTGTATCTCTTCGGATAGACGAGTTGGGTGCATCCCGATATTAAAGCTACGGCAAGGAGTAGGATAGTCTGTGTCAAAAGGCGTGTGAGTTTCATGATTTCTGTCTTATTTGATTGAACTAACATGGCAAAGATATGCATAATCGAGCAAATAATATCAAGTTCACTTATTTTTGTGCGAGATAAAATCTTGTCCGTGAGTGGAGATTGAATGAATGTGTGTTTGCTGCCGAAACAGAAAAAGAAATCCCCCGAGTGGTTGGTGTGCCATTCGGGGGATTGGTGTATGGATTGTGTGTGTTGTGTCTTGTTTAGAACTCTGCGTTTTTGGGAGTGCGGGGGAAGGGGATGACGTCGCGGATGTTTTGCATGCCGGTAACGAAGAGGATAAGGCGCTCGAAACCGAGACCGAAACCTGCGTGGGGGCATGAACCATATTTGCGAGTGTCGAGGTACCAGGTCATGTCCTTCATGGGGATGTTGCGTGCCTGAATCTCGCCGATGAGCTTGTCGTAACTTTCCTCGCGGACGCTACCACCGATAATCTCGCCGATAGAGGGGAAGAGAACGTCGGTGCCCTGTACGGTTTCCTCCATCTCAACACCATCGAGAACGGGTTTCTCGGCATCTATCTTCATGTAGAAGGCCTTGATCTTCTTGGGGTAGTTGGTCATGATGACGGGCTTCTGGAAATACTCCTCTACGAGGTAGCGCTCGTGCTCGCTGGCGAGGTCGTCGCCCCAGTTGCAGGGGAATTCGAACTTGCGACCGTCCTTGATGGCCTGCTGGAGAATCTTGATACCTTCGGTGTAGGGCAGACGTACGAAGGTCTCCTTGAGGATGCCTTCGAGGCGTGCTATGAGTCCCTTGTCGACCATCTTGTTGAGGAATTCGAGGTCGTCCTTACAGTGCTCCAATGCCCAACGCACGCAGTACTTGATGAAGTCTTCCTCGAGGTCCATGAGTTCGTCCAGGTCCATGAATGCCACTTCGGGCTCGATCATCCAGAACTCTGCCAGGTGGCGGGGAGTGTTGGAGTTCTCGGCACGGAAGGTGGGACCGAAGGTGTAGATGGCACCCAGGGCGGTGGCTCCGAGTTCGCCTTCGAGCTGACCGCTAACGGTCAATGAAGCCTGCTTGCCGAAGAAGTCGTCGTCGTAGATGATGCTTCCGTTCTCGTCCTTCTTGAGGTCGTAGAGGTTCTTGGTGGTTACCTGGAACATCTGACCAGCACCTTCGCAGTCGCTGGCGGTGATGATGGGCGAGTGGAAGTAGAAGTAGCCATGCTCGTGGAAATAGGTGTGGATGGCCATGGCCATGTTGTGGCGGATGCGCAGGATGGCACCAAAGGTGTTGGTGCGGGGGCGCAGGTGTGCCACGGTGCGGAGGTATTCCCATGAGGCACCCTTCTTCTGAAGGGGGTATGTGTTGTCGGCAGGACCGAGAACCTCTATTTCCTTGGCCTGAATCTCGCTTGCCTGACCAGCAGCGGGGCTCTCTACCAATGTGCCGAGCACGCTGATGCAGGCACCTGTGGTGATGAGCTTGATGGTCTCTTCCTGGAAGTTGGCGTCGTCGCCAACAATCTGTATGTTCTTGATGGTGGAACCATCGTTGAGGGCAATAAAGAAGATGCCCTTACTGCCACGCTTTGAACGCACCCAGCCCTTAACAACGATGTCGGAACCGTAGTCGGTGCGAACCAATGCGTCAATAACTTTTGTTCGTTTCATATAATTATTATAAGCGGAATGACTTTTAAGGTTTGATTTTTGTCGAAAAGCTTCCGCAGTTTTATTCGCTTTCGCTCATCAAGCTAAAGCAAGTCCGTTTTTAACCTTTACGTTTACTCGAATGCTCCCATCTTGAGCATGTTAACCTCGTCTTGGGTGAGGAAACGCCAATCGCCGCGCTTGACATTCTTCTTGGTGAGACCGGCAAAGTATACGCGGTCCAGCTTTACAACCTTGTAGCCAAGGTGTTCGAAGATGCGACGTACGATGCGGTTGCGTCCGCTATGTATCTCAATGCCTACTTGCTTCTTGTCTACGGGGTCGGCATAGTCTATGGCATCGGCCTGGATGGGACCATCCTCGAGGGTGATGCCTTCTGCTATCTGACGGAGGTCGGCAGCAGTGACATTCTTGTCGCAGAAGACATGATAGATCTTCTTCTTGAGATATTGGGGGTGTGTCAACTTGGTTGCCAAATCGCCATCATTGGTGAAGAGCAGTACACCAGTGGTGTTGCGGTCCAGACGGCCAATGGGGTAGATGCGCTCGCGGCATGCATTCTTGACCAGGTCCATGACAGTCTTGCGATTCTGTGGGTCGTCGCTGGTGGTAACATAGTCCTTGGGCTTGTTGAGGAGCAAGTAAACCTTCTTCTCCATGTTGATAGCCTGGTCGTGGAACATTACCTCGTCGCTACGCTTCACCTTGGTGCCAAGTTCGGTTACGATATTGCCATTGACCTTTACCACACCAGCCTGGATGAAGGTGTCGGCCTCGCGACGGCTGCATACTCCGGCATTGGCGAGGAAGCGGTTCAAACGTACTGGTTCGTCTGGATCGTAGTTCTTCTCCTTGTACTCAATCTGCTTCTTCATGCTGTACTTGGCATGAGGATTGTAGTTGCTGGAGGGGCGTTTCTTGTAACCGCCATTGGGGCGCTGGCCATAACCATTGTTCTGGCGGTAGCCACCTTCGCGTTGCTGATAGCCACCTTCGCGTTGCTGATAGCCACCCTCGCGGTTGTAGGGACGTGATGCGTGGCCCTCTTCGCGATTGTAGGGACGTGGCTGGTAGCCCTTTTCGCGCTGACGATAGCCCCCTTCGTGGTTGTAGGGACGATTGTCGCGTGATTGATAACCATTGCGGTTGTAGCCTCCGCCCTGACGATTGCTTCTGGTTTCGCGTTGATAACCTCCCTCGCGTTGACGGTAACCACCCTCACGGTTGTAGCCATCATTGGTGCGATACTCTCTTCTTTCTCTTTGATAACCGCCAGTGGGACGGTTGTAGGATGGACGATGGGGACGCTCACCGCCGCCATTGCCATCGCTGGCAAATTGTTTGCGCCAGCTTTCTTCTTCTGTAGCCATTGTGTTTAGAAATTACTAAATGTGTTTTTCTCTGAATGAATTATATATATATATTGTATACAATGTCTGTTGTTATACTCCGGTATAGGTGTGTGGAGTGATTTTGCGGAGCTCGGCCTTTACCGACTCGTTAACGTCAAGTCCTTCGATGAAGTCTTTGATGGTGGACTCGTTGATACCAGCACCTGTGCGTGTCAATGCCTTGAGGGCTTCGTAGGGGTTGGGGTATGCTTCGCGACGAAGGATGGTCTGGATGGCTTCTGCACATACTGCCCAGCATCCGTCGAGGTCGCGGTTGATGGCATCCTGATTGAGAAGCAACTTGCCAAGGCCTTTCAGAGTGCTCTGTACGCTGATGAGCATGTGACCCATGGGCACACCTACGTTGCGCAGAACGGTAGAGTCTGTGAGGTCGCGCTGCAGACGGCTGATGGGGAGCTTCTGTGCCAGGTGTGAGAGGATGGCATTGGCTACGCCAAGGTTGCCCTCAGAATTCTCGAAGTCAATGGGGTTGACCTTGTGGGGCATGGCGCTGGAACCTACCTCGCCAGCCTTAACCTTCTGACGGAAGTACTCCATAGATACGTATTGCCAGAAGTCGCGGTCAAGGTCGATGATGATGGTGTTGATACGCTTCATGGCATCGAAAACACCTGCCAAGCAGTCGTAGTTGGAAATCTGGGTAGTCCATTCCTCACGTTCCAAACCGAGCTTTTCGCTTACGAAACGATTGCCAAAGTCGCGCCAGTTATACTGGGGGTATGCCACGTTGTGAGCATTGTAGTTGCCGGTAGCACCACCGAACTTGGCTGTCATGGGCTGTGCCTTGAGGGCAGCCAACTGACGTTCAAGACGATATACGAATACCATTACTTCCTTGCCCATGCGGGTGGGGGAGGCTGGTTGGCCGTGTGTCTTGGCAAGCATAGGAATGTCTTTCCACTCCTCGGCATATGTGCGCAATTGCTCTATCAACTGCTCTATCTGGGGATAGTATACCTCTTCCAAAGCTTCCTTGATGCTCAAGGGCACGCTGGTGTTGTTGATGTCTTGACTGGTGAGGCCGAAATGGATAAACTCCTTGTATGCTTCCAAACCGCCAATCTTGTCGAACTGTTCCTTGATGAAGTACTCAACGGCTTTGACATCGTGATTGGTGACGCTTTCGATATCCTTTACACGCTGGGCGTCGGTTTCGCTAAAGTTGCGGTATATGTCGCGCAAAGTTTCTGCCGATGTAGGGAAACCTTCCAATTGGGGAAGGGGCAACTCGCAAAGCGCAATAAAATACTCGATTTCTACACGTACGCGATACTTGATGAGTGCGTACTCTGAAAAATAAGCAGCCAAAGACTGTGTCTTGCCACGGTAGCGTCCGTCGATGGGACTAATTGCAGATAAAAGACTTAATTCCATTGTCTATAGGTAGTATCTATAAATTAGTTTATCCTTTTATCCGGTAGAATTCCTATTGCTTCGGTTCTCGAATGTCTCTTACTTGCATCTTTTCCATTTTTACTCACTCTCATAGACCACTATGCTCGTTCGTTCAAATTAAAAATCTGCTGCGCAATAGACATCATATAACTCAAAGCTAATTTATAGAACCTACCCTTTAAGAAGGTACCTTATAAACGGAAAAGAAACTGAGATTACTTTTAACAGTTATCGTCAGTTTCTTTCCATCACTTTTGTGGGCGATGACGGATTCGAACCGCCGACCCTCTGCTTGTAAGGCAGATGCTCTGAACCAGCTGCGCTAATCGCCCATGCTTTCCGTAGAATTGCGATGCAAATTTACGACAAATCTATGTAATGAACAAATAAATATGGATTATTTTTTATATCGAGGCGCAAAAATGTTGGTGTATGCAATGAAGTGTTGCGTGCTATACATAAAACAAGGAGGAGAGCAAGTGCGCTCTCCTCCTGCATATCGAGTGATATTTCTTTACTTGATGCTTACAACTACACGACGATTGTATGAGATGGGAGTGAGGTCCTTAACACCACCCTTGCCAACTACTTCGATTTTGTCGCGGCTTACACCCATCTTGACAAGTTCTTCAGCAACAACCTGTGCACGCTTTTCAGACAACTTCTGGTTGTATGCAGGTGTACCGGTCTTGAAGTCAGCATAGCCAGTTACAACCATTGTCTGACCACTTGCTTTTGCTACCTTTGCCAATTCCTCTACGTTGACAAGATCTTTCTTGGATGCAATCTTAGACTTGTCGATGTTGAAGAACACTGATGCCTTGGCAGAAACGATCTGTGTAACCTGTGTAACTGCCTCGGGGCACTTGTGGTTCTTGATGTGAGCCTGAATGCGAGCATTCTCTTCCTGCTGTTCTGCAAGTGATGCATTCAAAGCGTCCAATTGTGCCTTGTTCATTGCCATGATAGCATCAACATCGGGTGCATTGTCCCAACCTACTTTGCCCAAGTTGAAACCGAATCCCAAGCTCCAACCTACCTGCCAATCGCGAAGACCTAAGATGGTTTTATTCAGGTATTTTCTGTCAACACCATCGGCACCAGCTTCCAACATGTCTGCATAGATGTCGACGTTGATGTGGAAACGCTTTGTTACGTTGAACTGGTTTAACCAACCTGCGCCAATAGCGATAGAGCCATTAGAGTCGTCTGAGAAGTTGTGCTGGTAACCAGCGCTCGCATAGAGGATTGTATTCCATACGCGGGGCTTGTAACCTCCAAACAGATTATGCAAATTCAGCATTGGCTGAAGATTTACAATAAGTTGGTTGTAGCTTTGGTTGCGAAGCAAATAGCTCTCATAAACAGTGAGTCCGTCAATAAGCCTATTGTTGGAGTTAACCTGTGTTGCCCATGCAGCTTGGAACTTGACACGCATACCAAAAGAGGGCTTAACCCACTTACCTACGCTGAGGTCAAGGGCAAAATTGCCACGAAGATTTGAGAAAGGGTGCTTGTCTACTCCAACTTCCTGACTGGAGTAATTGCTAATGTAATCACCGCCCAAGTCCAAGAACCAGTTGCTCCAAAAGCCGTTGGTAACAACCTTATGCTTAAGGGTTGGAGTTTCTGTGGTCGTTGCTTCTTGTGCAAGTGCTGCGAACGACATGCCAGCAAATGCTAGCAAAAACATAAACTTTTTCATAATATATAAATCTCTTTAACTTTTTTTGTCAATCTAACTCCCTACCCGTATTTGTTTGCGAAGGTATGAAATATTTTTTATTTTTACTATGTTTGATAGACAAAATATCAGTTTGGGGATAAATTATGTGTGCTTTTGCTGATTTATAGCTCTATTGCCCCTTCATTTTGTAGAGTTGTAGCGCTTGGCTTGTTCCTGGATGAGCTCTTCGTCGTCAAAGTAGTTTATCTTCATGGCTTTGCGTACCTCGTCCATTGTTTCTATGGCTGCCTGGCGGGCGCGTTCGCAACCTTTACGTAGCATTTCATAGATGGCGGGGATGTCTTTCTGCAATTCAAGACGACGTTCGCGGATGGGGGTCAGTCTGTCGTTGAGTACATTATAGAGGAATTTCTTGCAGGTGCCATCGCCTAAACCACCACGTGTGTAGTGTGCCTTTAGTTCATCCAGATTGTTGTATTCTGGCAGGAACTTCTGGAAATCCTCGTCAGTGCAGAATGCGTCAAGATAGGTAAATACAGTATTGCCCTCTAGATGACCAGGTTGCTCTATATGGATGTGCTCGGGGTCGGTGTACATGCTGTTTACCTTCTTTTTCAGTTCTTTTGCTGTGTCGCTGAGGTAGATACAGTTGCCTAGAGATTTTGACATCTTTGCCTTACCATCTGTGCCAGGTAGGCGAAGGCATGCAGAATTTTCGGGGAGCATGATATTGGGTTCTACCAATGTGTCGCCATATATGTGGTTGAAGCGACGTACTATTTCTCTGCTCTGCTCCAGCATAGGTTCCTGATCCTGTCCGGCAGGAACTGTTGTGGCTTTGAACAGGGTGATGTCTGCAGCTTGGCTGATGGGGTAGGTGAAGAAACCGACAGGTATGCTTTCTCCAGCAAAACCGCGCATCTGTACTTCAGTCTTAACGGTGGGGTTGCGTTGCAGACGCGATACAGAAACAAGATCCATGAAATAGAACGACAGTTCGCACAATTCTGGTATCTGGCTTTGGATGAAGATGGTGGCTTTTTCTGGGTCGAGGCCACATGCCAGATAGTCGAGGGCTACCTCAATGACATTCTGGCGTACCTTTTCTGGATTTTCTATATTGTCGGTCAATGCTTGGGCATCTGCAATGAAAACATACATTTTATCATAGTTGCCCTCGTTTTGCAATTCCACTCTGCGACGGAGACTGCCAACGTAGTGACCTATGTGAAGACGTCCTGTTGGTCTGTCGCCGGTTAGAATAATCCTTTTCTTGTCCATATATATATATAAGGTTTAAAAAAGGGAAGCGATAGCATCGCCTCCCTTTTTAAGTTATTAGTTAAAGAATTACTTCAATGTAACAACAGCACGACGGTTATAAGAGATGGGAGTGAGGTCCTTAACACCACCCTTGCCAACTACTTCAATCTTGTCGCGGCTTACGCCCATCTTAACAAGTTCGTCAGCAACAGCCTGTGCACGACGCTCAGAGAGCTTCTGGTTGTAGTCTGCACTACCAGTCTTAGAGTCAGCATAACCAGTAACAACGATGGTCTTGCCATTAGCCTTAGCGCATTCAGCCAATTCCTGAACATTGATCAAGTCCTTCTTAGAAGCGATCTTGCTCTTGTTGATGTTGAAGAATACAGAAGCCTTGGTAGCAACGATTTCAGTAACCATCTTGGTTGCCTCGGGGCACTTGTGGTTCTTAACCATAGTCTGCAGACGCTCGTTCTCGTTCTGCTGCTCAGCCAAAGAAGCGTTGAGGGCATCAAGCTGGGCCTTGTTCATTGCCATGATAGCGTCAACATCGGGTGCATTGTCCCAACCTACCTTACCGAGGTTGAAACCACAACCTACGCTCCAACCAAGGTGCCAGTCGCGAGTACCGAAGCAAGGAGTGCCATGTTGGTGGTTATAACCATCCATATCAGCCTCACCCATGTTGGTGTAGATGTCAACGTTGATGTGGAAACGCTTTGTTACGTTGAACTGGTTCAACCAACCAGCACCAATCATAACTGAGCTATGACCAGGAGCGTCAAAGTTGTACATCCAACCAGCACTTCCGTACAGAATGGTGTTCCATACACGTGGCTTGTAACCTGCAAACAAGTTGTGCAAGTTCAGCATGGGCTGTATGTTCAGGTTCAACTGGTTGTACAAGGGGTTCTGAAGAGAACTTGCACATTCGCAGTTATCTTCCAAACCATTGACTACTCTAGCCCATGCAGCTTGTGCCTTCAAGCGCATACCGAATGTTGGAGTTAACCACTTACCAGCGCTCAAGTTGAAAGCGAAGTTGCCACGGTCCATAGAGAATGGATTGAGACTGAGGCCTTGTTCCTGGCTTGAGTAGTTTGTGATGAAATCACCACCGAAATCAATAAACCAATTGTCGCCTACGCCATTGGTGATAACTTTGTGCTTGTGAGTTGGAATCTCAGCAGTTGTTGTCTCCTGTGCGATTACTCCAGTAGACATGCCAGCAAGAGCCAGCAGAAGCATCATCTTTTTCATAATACTAATTTTATTTATATTATCTTTTTTCTGTTCTCTGTGTATGACTAGTTAAAAACATAGTCTATGCACTTTTCGACGCAAAGTTACAAAAAAAAATCTTACACTATGTATTTCCTTGAAAAAAAGAGCGTTTTTTACGTTTAATTATACCCCAAATCGATTAATTGAACATTTTTTCAATGCTATTTTGCTTTAAAATTGTAATTATTGTCTTACCATTAGGCGAGATGTTAGGGTTGCTACTTTTAAATAAATCAGAGAGTAATGTGTTCATTTCGGCATCGGTAAGAGCTTGACCAACCACTATTGCTGCAGCCTTGGCTAGCGAGAGGGCTATTTGGTGTCTGTGGTTTTTAAGGTCTGCTTTGCCACCTTGGTTGACAGTTGCTACTATTTCTTGTATTAACAATTGTGGATTGAGTCCTTCTGTGCCTGTAGGCATACCATTGATGGAAAAACTACCATTACCTAAATTTTCAATATCAAAACCGATGCTTCTGACTTCTTCTATAATTTGTTCCAAAACAATGGAATCGGAGTGTGGAAGGGAGATTAACTCTGGGAAGAGTAGACCTTGTGTGATGTTTGCTCGTGTTTCCAGTTGTTTTATGTATTTATCATATAGTATCCTGACATGTGCGCGGTGTTGGTCAACAATCATCAAACCAGAATTTGTCGCCGTGACTATATATTGACCTCTGTATTGAAAATGGCTACTGCTTGTTTCTGTTTCTTCAATGTTTTCTTCGCTAAACAAATTGTCAGTTGGCGCATTATTACAATCTGCTTCTGGCAACAATTGTTCGTATAGTTTTGTCCAATCTTTGGCAGAAGCATGTGTTTGTCTGCTCTTGTTAAATGTCGGGTTGCTTGCAGGGGTGTTTCCTGATACGAATGGATTATATGATGTGTCGATGTTTAGCCTGGGAGGTTCTGGGGCGGTGGAGATATTCTGCATTACAGGTATCTCTGTTTCATTGGCATTGTCGAAATCAATAACAGGTACTGCATTAAATTTTCCCAATGCTTCCTTGATGCCTGCATATATTATTTGCCAGATGGCTGGTTCGTTCTCAAATTTTACTTCAGTTTTTGTGGGACTGATGTTGATATCGATATTTTCGGGGTCAATGTCCAGATACAGGAAGAAAGGAACTTGTTCTCCTTCTGGAACAAGACCAAGGAACGATTCTGCTACGGCTTTCGAGAAATAGGGATGCCTCATGTATCGTCCATTAACGAAAAAGTATTGGTGAGCTCCTTTTTTCTTTGATGATTCTGGTCTGCCGACAAATCCTCGTATTTTTACTAAAGTAGTATCGACTTCTACGGTTATGAGGTCTGCACCTATCTTTTTTCCGAAGATGTCGACAATACGTCTGTGTAGATTTGTTGCCATCAGTCGTATGGTAGTGTTGCCATCGCATGTTAGACTGAATGCAACAGAGTGATTAACGAGTGCTATTCTCTCAAATTCCTGTATGATGTTGTTTAGCTCTGTATGATTGGATTTCAGGAACTTTCTTCTGGCAGGAATATTGAAAAACAGATTTTTGACCTCAAAATTTGCTCCGATAGCACAAACACAAGGTTCTTGGCTTAGTATTCTGCCTCCTTCGATGTCCAGTCTTGTTCCTAATTCAGAATCGGGAGTTCGTGTCTGGAGTGTTACTTGCGAAACAGCAACGATTGAGGGTAGCGCTTCACCTCTAAATCCCATAGTACGCAGAGTGAACAAGTCTTCTGCACGGGTTATCTTGCTGGTTGCATGTCGTTCAAAAGCTAAACGGGCATCGGTTTCACTCATGCCCTTACCATCATCAATGACTTGTATGCAAGTTCTTCCAGCGTCTTGCACATAGACATCAATGTTTGCTGCTCCAGCATCAATGGAGTTTTCAACTAATTCCTTGATTACTGAGGCAGGACGCTGTATAACCTCGCCAGCAGCAATCTGGTTGGCTACAGAGTCTGGTAAAAGATGAATTATATCCATGCTAATATATTAAAAGGGAATTTCGCCTATCAGCAACCAGCGCATAAACCAGATGAGTAGAATTATGACTACCAATGCTATAGGCCACTTGATCATCCCACGACCTCCTTCGGAAAATCTTTGAGTACGGGGGGTGAACTGAGAGAACTTACCTTTAAAACGATTTTGGGTATAATCTTCCTCTGTTGGGGGAAGTTCGTTTATTTCTCTCTTGTAGTCGTTGACCAATTTATCCAGTTTCTCACGTCGTTCGTCTGTATATATACTAACGCGACGAAATTTTCGCGGCTCCCGCGTTTTGAACATTCCCATGACTTGCTTCTATTTTATTTAGTTTCTGTAGTGGTACTTTGCGTTGTGTCGTTTTCTTGAGTTCAGTTCCCTTAGTCTTGCCTCTCCAAAGGAAAATGTCTTCTGGAGAAATGGGCCTGATGTAATCAAACCATTGAAAGTTTTCCAGGAAACGGACATCGTTGGGTATCATGGGGATAGGGTAGAAGGTTCCTGTTGCTGCAGGCATCCAAATTTTTTTTACCTTTCTGTTTTCTCCCATGAACATTTTCATTTCGGTGCTTTCAATGTGGTTCATAGCCACCATGATACTGTCTTCATCAAAGGGGAAATAATTTGCGATAGCATTACCAATTACATGTGTCATTTCCAACTCTCCGTCCTTCATATACGAACGTATTTCATGGCCAGAAATTTGGTTGTAATGTATGCTATCAAGATGTTCGCATGACAGAGCTTGGCGTACAACATGTATGCTATCTATGGTGCTATCGTTTGTAAAAGCCATGATTTCTTCTCCCAATAACTGTTGTCCGCCAGTCCATACTATTGGATCTTTGTACATAATCATCACGGAGTCTTTTGTTAGATACACTAATGAGTCGCATACTCCCTGCATATCTTTGCGGTACATCCTTACGTGATTGTATGCATGCATCGTACGATGTGCAGAATCGGTTCTAATATTGTGTGTGAATAGTTTGATACTATCTGCATGCATATACATTGTGTCTGGACCTTGCGAAAAATCCATTATGCAAATAGAGTCGGTTCCTACACTATATCCTGTCTTTTCGTTATAATAACAATAGTGTCCAGTAATGGCATTCTGGTTTATTGCGTCTGTATAGATGAGATTTCCAAATGCCTCTCCGATAGAATCTGTGCTGTTCCATATTATGCTGTCAGCAACTAATTTCTTGCCGTTGTTACTCATTTCACTACGTTGCAACAGCGTGAGATTGTTACTTTTCGAGTCCATATATCCCGAAATGGTATATATATGGCAACCACCATCATCTATGGTACTAGGACCTCTGGTGTTGGCAACAGAGGTTACTGTATTATAATATAAGGTGTCTGTAAGTAATGTGGTCTGGGGCTTTTGTGGAGGTGCTGGACTGAGCATCTGCACATTGAAATTAAAAACAGCATCTTTGGTTTCCGGACGATATTCACCCCAGTCAGAAGTAAGATCGTTGTCTTTGGTAATCAAATGGCCACCTTCAAAAAAATATCCGACATTATAAAGTCTGTCGTAGTCCAACGAGTCGGTGTATAGTGTCATGTCTCCATGAATCAGCACTACGTTGTTGCGCACACGAGCCAACTTTTCAGTACCGTCATAATATAAAATATCTCCAGTTAGATTCAGAGTATCTCCCTGGTTCATCCTTACATTTCCAAATGCATTTAGACTGTTGGAACTTTCGTAGAAAAGGGCGCTGTCGCAGTACATGAATATATCTTCATGTCGAAACTGTACATTGCCTACCAGAATCTGTGCTTTAGTATCTATTTGTGAATCATGATACAATCTGTCTGAGTGTAGAAGGAATATCCTACTCTCTTCTTGTGCCAGTACATCAAATGGTACTAAGGTTGCAATGATAAATAAAAGTGTGGCTAATTTGATTTTCAAGATTCTCTAGGTAGCGTTGTATGTTATTTTACCCATCCTGGGTACATAAAGTCACATTCGCCCCATCCTTCTTTGATGCGGACATATGTGTTCTTTTGTTTGTTGCGAATCCATTCTTGAATAAACTCTTCGCTTTTCCTCTCCTCTACGACACCCTTCAAGATTTGGAAATCTTCTGTAACAGATGCTCTATGGGCTGGAATGCGGTTCTTGAGTTTGACGATAGCACACACTTGACGTCCACGCTTATCAATCATGGTAAATGGTTGTGAAATCTCACCTATTTCCATATTATTGACGATACTCGCAACTTCTCCAGGCAGTTCTCCCATTTCGAATCGGGTGGTGCGCTCTCTAGTCTCTGTTTTGGTATTAACCATAATACCATGGTTGTTTCTTGTGTCCTTATCATCAGAGATTTCCTGAGCTCCAATATCAAATGTAAACTTACCTTCTTTTATATCTTTGGATATTGAGTCAAGGCGTGCAAGGCAATCATCGATGTCTTTTTGGTTAACTTCAGGGCGACGCAATATATGGCGTGCCTTGATTTTGTCACCTCTTTTGTCTATTAATTGTATAATATGGAAGCCATATTCGCTTTCAACAACCTTGCTTACTTTGTTAGGAGTAGTCAGCGAGAAAGCAACATTGGCGAATGCAGGATCCATATCTGCTTTACCAAAGTAATCCAATTCACCTCCTTGGCGTGCAGTACCTTCATCCTGACTAAACATTCTTGCTAGGGCAGAGAAACTGGTTGTTCCATTGTTGACGCGTTCGGCCCACCCTCTTAACTGTTCCTTGATTCGTTCTATTTCGTCACGAGTGATGCGGGGATGTTGTACAAGAATCTGAACCTCAACCTGAGTTGGTATAAACGGTAGACTATCTTCGGGTAGATTTTTGAAATACTTGCGAACTTCTGCTGGTGTAACCTTGATGTCCTTTGTGAGGTTGTTTCTTACCTGACGTGTTAATAATTCATTTTTAAAAGATTCAAAGGTTTTCTCGCGGATTAGAGACATGGGCATGTTCATGTACTCTTCCAATTTCTCCTTGCTACCAGCCAAAATCACCTTGCGATTGATGTCGTCTTCAACGTACTGGCTAACCTCGCTATCGCTAATAGTGATACTATCCAGTTCCGCTTGATGCAGAAAGAGTTTTTGAACTGCTAACTGTTCAGGAATCACACAATAGGGATTGCCCTTGATGGTGTTTCCAAAATCATTGCGTATTCTTTCTATGTCTGAACGTAATATGGCTTCATCGCCAACAACCCACACGACCTCGTCTATGATGTCGTTTTGTGAATATGATGTCAAACCGAGTAATGTAAAGATTGTCAAAATGAACAGTTTCTTCATATGTTTCAATCAATGGTTGTTGACTTTTTGCAATTCTGATTCATTTATGTTTATAGGGTACTTTTGGCGTAACTCTTCTACAAACTTGTCTTCGCAGGCTTTTTGGTAGTCTTGAACTACTCGAGTGCTTATTGTAGTCCATTTATTAGGGCCTTTCTTCAGTAGGGTACCAATGTATCCAACGTATGGATATCCATCTATAGGTTGGATTTCTGCGTCCTTTGATTTGAATATGACAACATCTGCATTGTTGTTGCTACCCTTGGCAAACAAACGTTTGTCCATGCGTACCATAACGCTGTCTTTATTGAAATTCTCACGAACGATACCTATCCATTTGGTATCATCTTTTTCTTTGGCAAGCAATTTTTTTATTTTTTTGACATCGGCCTTGTTCTTACAATAGTAAATCATGCCGTCAAAATGTGGGGTATCCCATGTATAGTTTTTCTTGTTGCTATTGAAATACTTTTCAATGCCGACAGTATCTACTTTTGCAGGTTCCCATATTTTTGTAGAACACAATTCGTAGAGTAACAATCCGTCGTGATATTCCTTGACAAGGTATTTCAATTCATTGTTGTTAGCGCATAGGCGCTCTGTTTCCATGTCAAAAATTTGGTCGGTAGTGTATTTTCCTTCATATTTTCTTGATATGGAATCAATGGCATCAGCTACAAGTTGTTCATGAACACCACGGCGTTCCATGAAACGGTGTATCTGTGGGTGGAGAGTGTCAAAGGGTTCCAATTGCTTGCGATCAAGCATCTTGACAATATGGTAGCCTACGGTGCTGAGGAAGGGCGAACTCATTTCGCCAATCTGCAATCTATATGCAACATCTTCAAATTCCTGCAATGTATTGCCAGGACCAATCCATGGTAGAGCACCACCATTTCTTGCCGTTTGCGTGTCATCGCTATGTCTTAATGCTACTTCTTCAAATTTATCACCATTCTGTAGTGCATTGTAAATGCTATCAACAAGCAAACGTTTTTTTTCTTGCTCTTGACTATCAGCGTTTTGAGGTAATAATATTAGAATATGTGCGGGCTTTATTAAATCCTTACCTTCCAAGGCCTGAACCATGCTCGCATAATAATCTTGGCATTGTTTTTCCATTACAACCTCAGGTACCAACAAAGGTTTGATTTGCATGTCGCGATAGTGGCGGAACTCTTTCTGAAAGGAGGATATGGTATCCATCTTTGCGTCCATAGCAGCGCGAACTTTCATTTTATAGATGGCATACAAATCGGCATATTCGCGTACGCTCTTTTTGTCAACAACTGCATCGGTGTTGTTCTTGTTGAAGTTGTATTCAAACTCACTACGTGTAATGGATTCCCCTGCAACTGTCATGACAATTGGGTCGTTAGTTTGTTGGGCACTTGCAACAAAAGTTGATAGGAAGAAAGCGCAACATGCCAAGATCTTCTTGTTCATAATATAGGTATGGTGAGGATGGTGTGTTTCTTTGATAATTTGCGGAAGGTTATAGTAAGAGCCGTCCCTATTATTGGGGACGGCTATAGTTTGGAGCTTCGCTTGTGATAGTTACATCGTGGGGATGTGACTCAAGAACGCCAGCATTGGTGATGCGTACAAATTTGGCATTGTGCAGTGCTTCTATAGTGCCAGCACCACAGTAACCCATGCCACTTCTTAGACCGCCAATCAGTTGATAAATAACCTCTTGTACACTTCCCTTGTAGGGTACGCGACCAGCAATGCCTTCGGGCACTAGTTTCTTGACACTCTTTACATCGCCTTGGAAGTATCTGTCTTTTGATCCGCATTCCATAGCTTCTAAAGAACCCATGCCACGGTAACTCTTGAACTTACGACCATTGTAGATAATTGTGTCGCCAGGACTTTCTTCTGTTCCTGCAACTAGTGAACCAATCATCACACAGTATCCACCTGCTGCCAATGCCTTAACCACGTCGCCAGAATAGCGTAGTCCACCATCGGCAATCAAGGGTACTCCTGTGCCCTTTAGGGCAGATGCTACATCATAAACTGCGCTAAGCTGAGGCACACCAACACCAGCAACAACACGTGTGGTACAAATACTGCCAGGACCAATACCAACTTTAACACCGTCAGCACCAGCTTCAACCAACATCTTGGCAGCTTCTCCAGTTGCTACGTTACCAACAACAATGTCTACGCCAGGGAAGTTGGTTTTGGCTTCTTTCAATTTCTCAATAACGAATTTGCTGTGACCATGAGCAGTGTCGATGACGATAGCGTCAACACCTGCGTCAACCAATGCACGCATTCTGTCAAATGTGTCTGCTGTAACACCAACACCTGCGGCAACACGCAAACGTCCCTTGGCATCTTTGCATGCCATAGGCTTGTCCTTGGCCTTGGTGATGTCTTTGTATGTAATCAAACCGATGAGGTGGTTCTCCTCGTCAACAACAGGAAGTTTTTCAATCTTGTTTGCTTGAAGAATGTCGCTTGCAGCCATGAGGTCGGTACCAGCATTTGTGGTAACGAGATTTTTGCTGGTCATAACTTCATCTACCAAACGATTGTGGTTGCGTTCGAAACGGAGGTCACGATTTGTTACGATACCAACCAAATGGTTAGTGTCATCGACAACGGGGATACCACCGATGTGGTATTCTGCCATCAGTGCGAGGGCATCGGCAACTTTGCTACCACGCTTGATGGTTACAGGGTCGTAAATCATACCATTTTCGGCACGTTTTACGATAGCTACCTGACGAGCTTGATCTTCAATGCTCATATTCTTGTGTATGACACCGATTCCACCCTCACGAGCAATGGCAATAGCCATTTTGGCTTCGGTAACAGTGTCCATTGCTGCTGTTACAAATGGTATCTTTAATTCAATGTTACGTGAGAACTTTGTACTTAGTTCCACTGTTAGAGGAAGAACCTCAGAATAGGCGGGTACCAATAGGACGTCGTCATAGGTCAGACCGTCCATTACAATCTTGTCTTCAATAAATGATGCCATATGCTATGAAGTTTTGTTTGTTATATTTGGGACAAAGGTACGAATAAGTGAGCGAAAAAACAAATAAAATTTGGTTTTTCCGAGCGTGAGTACCTTCGAGCGTAGTCTCACGGGTACGAATAAGTGTGCAAAGAATATGGAAAAAGTGTCTTCAAGTAAAGAAAAAGGGAGAACGGACGGTTCTCCCTAAAATTTCTAAAATGATAAGTTTGTAATTTTAGTTTGCCATTTCTGAAAGGAATTTTATACGAACCAAGCGTATGTCGCTTTCATCATAGTCAGGACCAAGTGTTTTGACAGCAACGGAAAGTCTGTCAGTCTGTGACTCATCATGGAAGTAGTCGTATATGTCAAGCATGTAATCTTCATCCATAGTGTCTTCCAGATAATAGCTGATATCTAATTTAGTACCGCTATACACAATGGCTTCCATCTCGTCCAATAGATCTTCAAATTCAATACCCAATCCGTCGGCAATGTCTTCCAGGTCGAGTTTGCGGTCTACTTTCTGGATGATGCTGACTTTGAGTTTGCTTTTGCTGGCTACAGTTCGTACACGTAGATCAAGTGGACGTTCTATTTCATTTTCTTCGCAATGTCGTGCTATTAAATCACAAAATTCCTTGCCATACCTCTGTGCTTTGCCTTGTCCAACGCCAGGAATGTTTTGTAGTTCTGCCAACGAAATAGGATACATCGTTGCCATAGCTTCGAGAGAAGCGTCTTGGAATATTACATATGGTGGAATGTTCAAAGTTTGTGCACGTTTGCGGCGTAAATCACGCAAAAGTTTTAACAGAGTTTCGTCTAATACTGCAGTTCCTTCCTCAGGTTCTGATTCGTAATCTCCGAACTCGTTGTTCTCTTGGAAGTAGAAAGGTTCTTGTGTAGTCATGAATTTCTTGCCTAACTTAGTTTCTTTAAGTAGGCCATAATTTTCGACTTCCTTTTCAATATATCCAGAGAGAATACCTTGGCGTATAAGGGCGTTCCAGTATGGGGCTTCGTGAGCAGCTCCTGCTCCAAATTCTGGAAGTTGTTCGTGACAATGTGATGTTATTTCTTCAGTTGTAATACCCAACATTATATTGACAATATGGTCGACCTTGAACTTGCCCTTGATGGCTTGTATCACTTTGAGGACCATCAGCAAATCCTTGGTGCCGTTTATTAGTTCGCGTGGACGTTTGCAGTTGTCACAATGGTGACAATTTTCCTCTTCGTATATTTCACCAAAATAGTGTAGAAGAAGTTTTCTTCGACATACGCTACTCTCGACATAGGCTTTTGTTTCGGCTAGCAACTGATTGCCGATATCCTGCTCGGAGACAGGTTTGCCCTCCATGAATTTCTTAAGTTTTATAAGGTCTTTTGGCGCGTAGAATGCTAAGCATATGCCTTCTCCTCCATCGCGACCAGCGCGTCCTGTTTCCTGATAATAGCCTTCCAGACTTTTGGGAATGTCGTAATGGATTACAAATCTAACATCAGGCTTGTCTATGCCCATGCCGAAAGCAATAGTTGCAACAATAACATCCAGACGCTCCATAATGAAATCGTCTTGTGTTTGGTTGCGTTCGGCTGTTTCCATTCCTGCATGGTAAGCTCTTGCATTGATGTTGTTGGCTCTGAGAACTTCTGCCAATTGTTCAACTTTTTTCCTGGAAAGACAATATACTATGCCACTCTTGCCCGCATGTTGCATGATGAAGCGGACAATTTCCTTGTCAACGTCTTTAGTCTTTGGGCGTATTTCGTAGTAAAGGTTGGGGCGATTGAAAGAGCTTACAAAATCTTGTGCTTTCGGTATACCCAAACTCTTCTTGATGTCCCTCCTTACTTTATCTGTGGCTGTTGCGGTCAGTGCAATTATGGGTGCACGACCGATTTCGTTTACGATGGGGCGTATTCTGCGATATTCTGGGCGGAAATCATGTCCCCATTCAGAGATACAATGCGCCTCGTCTACAGCATAAAAGCTTACTTTGGTGTTACGCAAGAAATCTTTAGTTTCCTCTTTTGTTAATGATTCAGGCGCAACATATAATAGTTTTGTCCTACCAGCATTTATGTCGTTTTTTACTTGTTCTACTTGCTGGCGTGTCAAGCTAGAGTTGATGTAATGCGCGATACCATCATCCTCGCTGACCTGACGTATTGCATCAACCTGATTTTTCATTAAGGCAATAAGTGGTGACAGAACAATTGCAGTTCCGTCCATAATCAATGCTGGTAATTGGTAGCAAAGACTTTTGCCTCCTCCGGTTGGCATTAGAACAAAGGTGTCATCTCCTGCCAGAAGGTTGTTGATTACAGCTTCTTGTTGTCCCTTAAAGGACGTGAAACCAAAGTAACGTTTTAGCTTAGAATTAAGGTCGTATTTTTCCATAATTGTATTCGCTGAAAGTGGCGCACGTCTACAAAGGTAATAAATGTTACTGAAATATGCAAAGAAATTGAGTAAAAAAAAGAAGCTCTGCAACCGAGCAAAATCTGATTGCAGAGCTTATGGTTATGTATGAGTATTTTTGACAGACTTTTGTTGTTATTGATTTTTCTTATCTGTCTATATTATAGAACTTCGGATTTAGAAAGTTGGTCGTGCACGTATTCTGCTGTAATGGTTAGTTTCTGGCAATCTGTACCAGGAGTGGAGAATTGCAAATCTGTCATTACAGACTCCACTATTCCTCGAAGTCCTCGTGCGCCCAAATTTCTCTCCATGGCTTTGTCTACCATTGCTTCCAATGCTTCAGGAGTGAACTCTAGTTCCACGCCATCCATTGCAAATAATTTTTTCTGTTGGCGTATTAGAGAGTTTTTGGGTTCTGTAAGGATATTGCGCAGAGCTTCTCTATCTAAAGGACGAAGGTAGGTAAGCGCTGGCAGACGGCCTATCAATTCAGGGATGAGACCGAAACTCTTCAGGTCCTGTGGCTGGATGTATTTTAGAAGGTTTTTACTATCGATATTGTGACGTACAGAAACGTTGTTGTAACCCACAGTGTGTGTGTTCATGCGTTGTGCAATCTTACGTTCTATGCCATCGAAAGCGCCGCCGCATATAAACAATATATTGCGTGTGTCCATATGTACATAGTCCTGATCGGGGTGTTTGCGTCCACCTTTTGGGGGAACGTTGACAATACTTCCTTCAAGAAGTTTTAGGAGTCCTTGTTGCACACCTTCGCCGCTAACATCGCGTGTTATACTTGGGTTGTCACCTTTGCGTGCAATCTTGTCTATTTCGTCGATAAAGACAATGCCACGTTCGGCACGAGGTTGGTCGTAATCTGCTGCTTGAAGTAGTCTTGACAGTATGCTCTCAACATCTTCGCCAACATAACCTGCTTCGGTAAGTACAGTTGCATCAACGATGGAGAATGGCACATCAAGCATCTTTGCGATGGTACGCGCAAGTAGGGTCTTGCCAGTACCTGTGGAACCAATCATGATGATGTTACTTTTCTCGATTTCTACATCATCCTCTTCCTTCTTGTTTATTAATGCTTGTTGGCGCAAACGTTTGTAGTGGTTGTATACGGCAACGGATAGAGCTATTTTCGCCTCGTCCTGACCAATTACATATTCGTCCAATTTTGCTTTTATTTCTGCAGGGCGCATCAATGGCTTTTCGATGTCATATGTGCTTTTCTTGTTGTTGCGCATATTCTCGCTGACCATTTGGTGGGCCATCTCAACACAATCGTTGCATATAAACCCGTTCAAACCATTCAGCATTAATGCAACATCCTTCTCGCTTCGTCCGCAGAAGGAGCAGTGGTTTAGTTTTTTTGCCATTTGTTATGCTTTATGCTTTGCGTGATAAGACATTGTCTACCATGCCATACTCCTTAGCCTCCAATGCGGTCATCCAATAGTCTCGATCACTGTCAGCCCATACCTTGTCAAAAGGTTGATGTGAGTGGTCTGCAATAATTGTATACAATTCGTTTTTGAGTTTGAGTATCTCGCGAGCTGTAATTTCGATGTCGGAAGCCTGGCCTTGGGCACCACCTAAAGGTTGGTGTATCATTACTCTGGAGTGTTGTAGGGCAGAACGCTTGCCTTCTGCTCCAGAAACTAAGAGTACTGCAGCCATAGAAGCAGCCATGCCTGTACAGATGGTTGCCACAGGGCTTTGTATAAACTGCATGGTGTCGTATATGCCCAGTCCAGCGTATACGCTGCCACCAGGAGAATTGATGTATATACTGATATCCTTTCCTGGGTCTACACTATCAAGATACAACAATTGTGCTTGTAGTGTGTTGGCAGTGTAGTCATCTATCTGTGTGCCTAGAAATATGATTCTGTCCATCATCAGACGACTGAAAACGTCCATTTGAGTTACATTCAATTGTCTTTCCTCGAGTATGTAGGGGTTCATGTATTGATTCTGCATCGATACGATGTCATCAAATACCATACCATTTATGCCCATCTTGTTGGTGGCAAATTTGCGGAAGTCTTTCATAGATACTATTATATATAATGTGTATAGTTGGGCAAGTTGTGTTCTTGCAAAAACAAATCCTCTCCCTCATACCAAATCCCATTTTAAGGGAACTGGGACGGGGAGAGGATTTTTTTTATTTATCCTGTATTCGAAATGAATGCAATTATTCTTCGAAAGCCTTGTTGAACTCGTCAAGGCTAACGGTCTTCTCGTCCAAGGTTACGATGTTCTTGACTGCAGCTCCAAGCTTGCGCTCAACAGTGCGGTTTACCAAACCCTCTGCCTGCTGCTTGTTCTCCAGCATGCCTTTAGCATAGTTCTCCAGTGCATCTTCGGGAATATTGCTCATGCCGTACTGTGCGAATTGCATGCGGGTAACTTCCTTGGCAGTTTCCATTACATCAGCTTGCTCAATCTTAATCTCCAGCTGGTCGCAAAGCTGCTCCTTGATGAGGTGCCACTTCAATTCTGCAACGCTGGGAGCGAAGTTCTTCTCGATGAATTCATCGTCCTTGTCCTGATTGTTCAGTTTCATGATGCGCTTAAGCATCTCCTCGGGGAACTCAACTTCACCAACGCGTGCAACAATATACTTCTTCAAATCCATTACGAAACGGAAGTCGCTATCCACGCGGAACTGGCTCTCCAAGGTTTCCTTAATGGCAGCACGGAAAGCAGCCTCGTCGCTTACCTTGCCTTCGCCAAGAACCTGATCGAACAATTCCTGATTAAGAGCGTGTGCTTCATAGCGTGTGATTTCGCTTACCTGATACTGGAAGTCGCCAGTCTTCTGGGCAGCTTCATCCTTAGTGATCTTCAAGAGAGAAGAAAGCTCAACATCGCTATTGTAAGCCTTTGAGGGGTTGAAGACAATTACATCACCAACTTTAGCACCCTCAAACTTCTGCTTCTGCTCCTCATCCTTCATGTAATCAGGAAGCATTACTGCAGCTTCTACCTCGATGCCGCCTTCTACAATCTGACCATTTTCGTCCAATTCAGAGATAGTACCCTTTACCATATCCTTGGCCTGGTATTCTTCTACCTTCTGGTAGCTGCCAGCACGGCTGGTGTACATCTGAATCTGCTGGTCAATCATTGCGTCGTCGACGGTGATGTTGTAGTACTCAACCTTGTCGTCTGCACTAACCTTAGCATCCATCTGTGGAGCCAAGGCGATGTCAAATACGAATGTCTGCTCGTCAGCAGCCAAACTTACTTCACCTTGCTTTTCGCTGGGAAGGGGCTCGCCAAGGATATCAATATTCTCTTCACGGATATACTTGTAAAGCTCTGTACCAAGCATCTTGTTCATTTCCTCTGCCTGAATCTCTTCGCCGAAACGCTTTTTCAGCAAGGCGATAGGAGCCTGACCAGGACGGAAACCAGGCAATGAAGCCTTTTTGCGGTAGTCTTTCAGTGTCTTCTCAACATTGGCTGCGTAGTCAGCCTTAGCCAGTGTGATTGTCAGCAACGCAGTTACATTGCCAGTCTTTTCAAATGAAATGTTCATTGGTTTATTTATCTTTTTGTTATTACTGATTTCTGATATGTGTTGGTTACGCAAGTGCGTATTCAGCGTGCAAAGATAATAAAAAAATATGATGAATGGACTATGTGACTTGATGTTTTTTGTACATTATATATAAAAGGCCCTAATTGTTGGCGGTTTTACTATCGTGTTTAAACAAATCTTTATACCTTTACACGAAATTTTATAATAACTTGACAAACACTATGCTCATAGACTTGCTAAAATCATCGTATTTTGCCCTCTTTTTGATTGTTGCCTTGGGCTTTATGCTGGGAAGAATAAAA
Organism: Bacteroidaceae bacterium; assembly: GCA_017548165.1. Taxonomy (GTDB): domain Bacteria; phylum Bacteroidota; class Bacteroidia; order Bacteroidales; family Bacteroidaceae; genus Physcousia. The sequence continues at coordinate 2,126 of JAFYMW010000093.1, read as the reverse complement.
ATTAAGGGGGTGTCATTGGATGTCTCTGCAGTAATTTTTATTGCATTGTTATTTGGACATTTTGGTGTTACTATTCCGAAGGATTTAGGAAATTTTGGTTTGGTACTGTTTATCTTTACTATTGGAATTCAGGCTGGTCCAGGTTTTTTTGATTCATTTAGGAGTAAGGGCAAGACACTTATTATCATTACAGCTCTGCTTATTACATCTGCAGCTTTGACAGGTGTTGGATTAAAGTATCTTTATGGCATAGATACTCCCAGTCTTGTAGGTCTTATGGCTGGTGCTTTGACATCTACACCGGGTTTGGCCGTTGCAATTGATAGTACAAAAGCTTTGCCAAATCATGATCTTGCACCCATTTCTTATGGTATTGCTTATCCATTTGGCGTTATAGGAGTTATTCTTTTTGTAAAACTTCTTCCCAAGATTCTTCGTGTGGATTTGGTTAAGGAGGCAAAAGAATTGGATGCCCAGCGTCGTAGTAAGTTCCCTGAGTTGGAGACATGTTTGTTCCGTGTTACCAACGATTCTGTTGTAGGTCGCAGTCTGATGGAGTTGAAGTTCGCTAATATGACAGGAGCCATCATTTCAAGGATGAAATCTGGAGATGAAATAATCATTCCTATGGGTATAAGTGTGTTACACAAGAATGATTGGGTTCAATGTGTTGGTACCAAGGATGCTTTGGCGCAGGCAGAGGTTTTGTTGGGCGAGCGCAAAGAGGGTGAACTGCCTTTGGCACCAGATCAGGATATTCAACAACTTTTGCTGACCAATAAGAAGATGATAGGCAAGCAACTTGGAGAATTGCGTCTTCATCAAAATTTTGGTTGTACTGTCACTCGTGTTCGTCGTAGTGGTATCGATCTCACTCCATCAGAAAGTTTGGAACTGAAATTCGGTGACAAGCTGATGGTTGTAGGAGAGAAGGAGGGCTTGAATGGATTTGCATGTATGTTAGGCAACAATGCCAAAATCCTTTCTGATACAGACTTCTTCCCCATTGCCATGGGTATTGTGCTTGGTGTTATTGTCGGAAAATTAAATATCAGTTTTGGACATGGTATGAGTTTTTCTCCTGGTCTTACTGGCGGTGTGCTTCTTATGGCTTTGTTACTTAGCTCTATAGGTAAGACTGGACCTATCATTTGGTCAATGTCTGGTCCTTCTAATCAGCTTCTTAGACAGTTGGGCTTGTTGTTATTCCTCTCCGAGGTAGGTACTTCGGCAGGTAAAACATTGGTATCAACGTTCCAAGAGAGTGGTTTATTGCTCTTTGGTATAGGTGCAGCATTGACACTTGTTCCCATGCTTGTTGCTGTGTTGGTAGGACGTCTCGTGTTTAAGATTTCAATGCTTGACCTTCTCGGTACCATTACTGGTGGTATGACCTCAACTCCAGGTCTTGCAGCAGCCGACTCAATGGTAGATAGTAATATCCCCAGTGTGGCATACGCAACAGTTTACCCTATAGCAATGGTATGCCTGATTATTGCAATTCAAGTAATTTCAATGACAGTATTGTAGAGAAATGATACTAAAAAATAGCAGCAACTGCATAAATGTTAGTGTGCAGTTGCTGCTATTTTTGTATGCTTACCTTACAATGTGTTGAGTTAAAGTTTTACTCTAATGTCATTGGTTGGAACTTTGTCCCATGAGAAGAGTGGTAGAAGTTCTGAAGGAGTAATTGGGGTAGTGGTGTCGGTAAGTCCGGCAAGATATGCCAGTTTGCCGATGATTTCCTGTGGTGTAATGCCTGTGCGGCGAAGATATTCAAGGTCCATGCTCTTGTCGCGTTTGCAGAGTCGTTGTCCCTCGGAGTTGCATAGGAGGGGATGGTGGAAGAAGTCAACGGTGAGCGGTGAGGGAAATAGCAACTCTCGAAGGTGTATCTGCTGTGGTGAGGACAGGAGCAGGTCTCGGCCCCTTACTATTTCCGTCACTCCCATAAGAGCATCGTCCACTACTACAGCCAGCTGGTATGCCCAGGCACCATCCTTGCGGCGGATAATGTAGTCTCCACAATGCTCTGCCAGATTGATGTCGTGCTTACCATAGTGCCCATCTGTGAAGGGTATGGTGCAGTCGGGGACGATGAGGCGGGTGGTGGCGGTTAACGG